>CAVRNM010000096.1:0-3076 GCA_963722225.1 uncultured Verrucomicrobiae bacterium | reverse complement strand
TTCAGCTGGTAACCACCGGCCCGGCGGTTGTTCACCCCAAACACGGCGTGCGGGAAATCCGCGAGCGCATTCAGGTAACTGAGGTGATCGAAGCTGCCACTCCACCGCGAATCTTCATCGATCTCCTGGAGGGCGACGATGTCGGGCTTGAGTTCATCAAGGAGTTTCGCGATCTTCTGGAGATTGCGTTGGAAGCGCCGCCGGCCGTGCAGCCCCTGGAACGGCGACAGCCCGCGGCCGTGCGCGATATTGAACGTCACAATCCGGTAGCGCGGCATGCGTCTCCTAACGTAAGCGAATCGGCCGGCCGGGGCAAGCCGGGCCACGGTGGGCCGAAGGTTCGGAAAATCTGGGGAATGAGTGGTGCAACGACTGGCGAGGCCGGCCCTGATGGCAAGTTCACCGCTGGCCGGCGCTCCCAGCTACATCGGCACAATCCGCCAGAGCTTGCGATCAGGAAACCCCGCATTTCCGATGCCAGGAAGACGAGCCGCCCCAGTGTTATCTGACGGCTGAGTGGGGGCGATCGTGCGCGGAGGAACGGCCTCGGGATCATGGGAGACTGCTGTCCACCCCGACCGGTTCTGGGCCAGCCCGGGTTCATCCGGGAGACAATTCCGCTCGTCCCTGGCGTAGTATCTGGCCTGGCGCCATTTAATCACGTTCTCGTCACGCGTTCGTCATCGGTTTGTAACAAAAACCTGAGACCTTGGATCGTCAAAAACGCGCCCAGCAAAGCCCACTTGGGCATGTTTTATTTCGACCTGCGCTACGACCTTCCGTGAACCGGTATTAGCCACCGGTATTCAGAACTGAACTGACCACCCCAAATCAAGATCGCATGAAAAAACTTCTTGTTCTAGCCGCGCTCGCGGCCCTGGCTGCTCCGGCGGCCCTCGCTCAGATGCTCATCAACGGCGCCGGGGCGACCTTTCCCCAGCCGATTTACACGAAATGGTTCGACCAGTACTCGAAGATCGATCCCTCGGTGCGTTTCAATTACCAGGGTATCGGCTCCGGGGGCGGCCAGAAGCAGATTCTCGCCGAGACGGTTGATTTTGGTGCCTCCGACGGCCCGATGTCCGACGAAAACCTGGCCAAGGCTCCGCGGACGCTCTGGCATATTCCGACCGTTGCCGGCGCGGTTGTGATCACCTACAACCTGCCGGGCAATCCCACGCTGAAGCTCGACGGGCCGACGCTGGCCAACATCTTCCTCGGCAAGATCACCAAGTGGAACGATCCTGCGATCACCGCGCAAAACAGCGGGGTGAACTTGGCCGATCAGGATATTGTCGTTGTGCACCGGTCCGACGGGAGCGGCACAACGTCCATCTTCACTGACTACCTGAGCAGCATCAGCAGTGAATGGAAGACGAAGGTGGGCAAGAATACGTCGGTCAATTGGCCGACCGGCCTCGGTGGCAAAAGCAATGCCGGTGTGACCGGGCAGGTCAAGCAGTCGCCTGGATCAATCGGTTATGTGGAACTCGCGTACGCCAAGCAGAACAGCCTGCCCTATGCCGACATGAAGAATTCGTCCGGTGTTTACATCACGCCGTCGATCGATTCCGTCGTGGAGGCGCTGGCTACAGCGGTCATTCCGGAGGATTTCCGTTTCTCGATGGTGAATGCACCGAGCGAGAAGGCCTATCCGATCGCCGGCGCGACTCGGATCCTCGTGTATCAGCAGCAGAAGGACCCCGCCAAGGGCAAGAAGCTGGTTGAATTCTTGAAGTGGGCCTTTGTGGACGGGCAGAAGATGGCTGCTTCCCTGGACTACGCGCCGCTTCCCGCCGGCGTGCAGGAACGCGTCTTGAAACGAATCGCACAGATTGCCTATTGAAGCTGAATTGATTTGCTGTCCTGAAATGGTGATTCGAACGCGGAGGGTGCGGCCGGCGCACCCTCCGCTTCTTTTCCATGGCTGCTCCTTCCGACCAAACCTCCTCCCGCACTCCCGGCCGCGCCATGCTGCCGGCGGGGATTCGCTGGCCGGACATTTCATTCCGGTGGCTGGCGCTGCTGGCGGCGGTGACCATCGGGGTGCTGATCGTGCTTGTCGGGTGGGAGCTTTACCAGGGTTCGCGTCTGGCCATTGGGCAGTTCGGCTCAGGTTTCTGGTCAGTTCCACGTGGAATCCCGTCACGGACCGATTTTGGCGCGTGGCCGTTCATCTGACGGGACGCTGTAGTTTCATCGGCCATTGCCCGACATCGCGGTTCCCCTCGGGGTCGCAACCCGCGCTCTCTCGACTCGCAGAGTTGCTCCGATACGGCATCCGCCCAGCCGGTCATGATGGTCGTCGAGATGCTGTGCGGCAGTCCGAGTGTATTTTGGTTCTGGGGGATTTTGTGCTGATTCCCTGGCTGCGCGACGACGTGTTTGTCTGGGCTGAGTAATACTCGGCTTCCTGCCGCTGTTCCAGGGCCCGATTTTAGCGCGAGCATGCTTCGCCGGCGGCATCGTCGTGGCCGTCATGATCCTGCCCGATCATCACCTCGGTTTCCCGCGAACCGCCGCAGCCTTTCGCCTTCGTCTTGCCCTTCGCACTCGAGCGGCGAGCTGCGCGACGACGTTCTTCGCGCGCTCCTTGCTGCGACCCCGGCCGATGTGTCTCGCCCAACAGGCCGAGCCGCGCGCTTGCGCCTGCGCTACGTCGACTGCGGGCGGCGCGACGAATACGTGCTCGACAGTCGCGCGCGTGCTGGTGCAGCGCATGCGCGCGCTCGGACTCGATGCGGCACGAAGAGTTCGACGACGACCATCGCAACATCGCGTACCGCTATGCGGTCTCGCTTCCGGCGCTCGCCGAGGTGTTGGACGGCGCACGAAACTCGCACGCTGGCGCTTGTGCTGCTTGGAGCCCCCGGGCGGCTCCGCGAACGCCGCCGGCTCGCCGAGGTACGACGACCCGCATGAGCTATCAGGCGCCGCGGGCTGGCAGCGCGTGACCTGCCGCAGACCGAAAGCGCTCCCGACGAGCGCCGTCCGCCGGCGGCGGCCTTCAGCAAGGATTTCGCAAAGGCGACCGGCGAGCGATCGTGGTCGACATTCAGCCGTTCGACGGCGACCT
>CAVRNM010000095.1:0-12173 GCA_963722225.1 uncultured Verrucomicrobiae bacterium | reverse complement strand
AGCCAAATTTCGTGGCGGATGGGGGCACTATTAACCGGGAAATCAGGTTGCCGATTGGACGCGTCCGCCATCAATCCGGTGGTTGGCTCCGGTGATGAACGACGCCTGGTCCGAAGCCAGGAAGGCAGCGAGATTGGCGACCTCCTGGCAGGTTCCGAGGCGCTTGAGCGGAACGTTCTTGATGGCCCGTCGGTTTTCCTTGGCCTGGGATCGGGCCAGGGAGATTCCGTCCTCCTCCGCCTTGTTTTTGATATATCCATCCCAGCCCGCGGTATGGATAATCCCCGGCGAGATGCAGTTGACGAGCAGGTGGTGCTTCGCGTAGGCACCGGCGAGGTGTTTGGTCAGGTTCAGGATCGCGGCCTTGAAGGCGGAATAGTGCGGGTTGAATGAACCCGGCTGGGCGGCGACCATCGACGACAGGTTGATGATCCGCGGGCAGCGGCTCCTCAAGAGGTGAGGGATGGCGGCACGGCAGAAGCGCACGGTCGGCAGCAAATTGAGCCGGAACGAGGCCAGCCACGCGGCGTCGGAGAGATCTTCGAAGCGCCCCGTCTCGGCGATTCCGCCGACGTTGTTCACGAGAATATCCAGTCCGCCCCATCGGCGCAGCACCCGGCCGAGTATTCTGGGCGTGGATCCCGCTCGCTCCAAGTCAGCCACGACCGCGACGCACGCGATGCCCAGTGCCTGGAGCTGGTGCTCGGCCGTCCGCAGTTCCTGGCGGTGGCGCGCGCAGATCGCGACCTTGGCTCCGCACCGGCCGAACGTTTTGGCGATCTCAAAGCCAATGCCGCGGCTGCTTCCGGTAATGAGCGCGATTCTACCATCGAGATTGATTTCCATGGCGGGGAGGATCAGGTTGGCGTCGTCATTCTCTGCAACAGGTGGGTGTGTTCCTGCAGCGTCAGCCCGCCGTCCAACCGCAGGATTTGGCCGGTGAGAAAGGACGCCTGGTCCGACCCGAGGAAGAGAATCGAATTGAGCACATCCTGGGTGTAGCCAACCCGCCGCAGGGGGTGCGCCGCGATCGCCGACTCCCGATACCGTCGGTTGTCGTCGCTGTGGAAGCGGGGCAAATCCTGGTCCTTGATGATCCACCCCATTTGGATCGTGTTCACCCGGATTCCGAGCGGGCCGAGCTGCACGGCCAGATAGCGGGTGAGACTGTCAAGCCCTCCCTTGGCGGCGTGATACCCGGCGCTCTCATTCCCTGCGAAGTCGGACAGGATGGAAGAAAGGGTGATCACGAACGGATGCTTGGTGCTTCGGCAGAGGTAGGGAAAGGCGGCTTGGACGCAGAAAAAGGCCCCCGCCAGCGCGGTGTCCAAATCGGTGTGCCAATCGTCGGGCGTGATCGTGTTCCAGCTCTTTCGCACGCGACCGCGCGGAAGGTAGATCAGGCCGTCGATCGGACCTTGGCCGGCCAGTTCGTCGAGCGCCGTTTTGACCGTTCCCGGGGCGGTGACGTCGGCCGTGCGATAAGCCGCTGGTAGACCCGCGGCGGTCAACCGCGCCGCCGCGTCCGCGATGGCCGGGTCGTGATCGAGCAGCAGAACTTCCGCCCCGTTCCTGGCGCAGCCCTCGGCAATGGCGAAGCCATGACCCTGGGCCCCGCCAACAATGGCGAGCCGCTTGTGCGCGAAATGATCAGACAGAGAAGCCGCCATAAACATTCAAGCTGCTGAATCGGTTGTTGGTGTTCACCAAGCGTTCGCAAGCAGAGGAAAAATCGCGGAACATTCTCTTCGCCGGCGCGCGCATGAGGATCCGGCCCAGACCGTCGATGCTGCTCCCGCCGTATTGGCCCACATAGGAGTTGATCATGTCGATCTGGGCCTGGTTATGCTGAAACGTATAGGTCACGCCATCCTCCAGCTGGAACTCGCCGGGATCGGCCCGGAACCCGGCCTTTTCCAACGCAAAGAAATCAAAGTGATAGACCCCGCGGTAACGGAGCGTGAAGTCCACGAAGTTTTCCTTGCGCTTAATGCTGAAGTCTTTGGCTTGCGCCAAATACGCCTCGAGCCAGGGGAGCGCGAGGCCCTGGGCGGTGGCCAGGGCTGCCATCTCCTGATAGAGGGCGTCGTGCAGCAGCCGGAGGTGATGGAAGAAGGCGATCGCCTTGGATTTGGCCATTTCGTTGGTGCCGTCGGTATTGGCGAGGTACGCATCGATCTGGCGGCGCACGTGTTGCTCCAGCTCGTCGCGGCTCTGCCAAAGGCCGACTTGGCTGTCCTCCGAAAAATCTTTATAAAATCGCGCCAGGCTCTCCCCGTGAAGCCGGCGGTTGTGGAAGAAGCGCAGGAGAAGATCAAACCACGAAAGACCCAACTGGGAGCAAAGGCCCTGCAGTTCGAGAAACATCCCGGAATTGTCGCAGGATCTCGATGGTCAGATCCAGTTCCCGGCAGTGCAGATAGTCAGCGAGGGACAGTGTGGAACTGGAGACGAGAATTTCTTCGTGCTCGATCGCCACGATTTCCTGGCCCAGGACGGAATACCTCCCGAAGGACCGCGGGTTGATCCGGAATCTCGTCCCCAGGCGATATTTTCTGCGGGTGTCCGGTGTGTTCAGCTCGGTCTGGGGCAAGAGAATGAGTTGATACATCCGAACGACCCCCAGGCCGGCGGTGGTTACGTCCCGCAGGCTCCGGGTATGCGTGGCGACCGAGTCCCCGGGCAGTCCCAGAATGATTTCGGTGTAGGTCGTCGCGTCCACCTTCTCGCTTTGCTTCACCACCGCGGTCAGCGCCTCGATGGAAATGTTCGACCGGTTGATATTCTTGAGCACCTCGAGGTCGGTGGACTGGAGCGAGGCGGCGATGCTCATGGAGCCCTTGAGGATGCCGGCGACCTCGATGATTTTTTCCTTCTTATTCTTGCCCGTGGAAACAACGATGCGCTTCGGCCAGCCGTATTGTTGTTCGACGCGCCGGATAATGGCGGCCTTTGCCCGGTCCTCGTCATACATGCCGAAGTTCGCATCCGTGATGACCAGATCCTGCACGGGGCCTTTTCGTTCCGCGATGTAGGTCAGTTCGTTCTGCAGATCCACCCGCTGGGCGACCGGGCTGTAATATTTGCTTCCCTCGGAACAAAACGTGCACGTGAAGGGGCACCCTCGTGTCGTGTGGATCATCGGGATCAGCACGCCGTCGAAAAACTTGTCCATCAGACCATCCAGATAGGGCGAGCCGATTTCATTGAGGTCCGTCAGACGCGGCAAGATGGTCCCCATCTGGACGCCACCCTTCTTGAGGTAGTGGCAGTGGGGCGGCGGCGTCGCTGCGGCCTTAACCTGAGCGGCGGAAAAGTCGTGGGCCGCGAGAAGCCGATAGAGGTTTTCGAATGCGACCTCTCCCTCCTTCACCACGTAAAAATCGATCAACGGAAACCGTTGCCAAAAATCCTGAATTTCCTCGGCGGCCAGCCCGTAGTTGGGTCCACCGAAGACCACCACGGTGTCGGGGGCGACCGCCTTGATGCGGGTGGCATACTGATAGGCCAGGTGAAGGTTCCAGGAGTAGTTGGCGAACCCGACCAGTCGAGGGATCCGCGTTGCCAAGGCGCGGCTGAGGTCGTGGGGATATTTGAACAGCTCGATCTCGACGGCCTCCTGGTGGGATTTGAGGAGGTACGATGCCAAGAGACCGATCCCGAGGGGAAAAACGTTGGAGGCCACGATTTGTCCGGTGTGGGTCAGATCGGCCAGATAGATTAGTTCTTTTGGCATGGGAACGGGAAGGGGGCTGCGCTTGGGCCCGCGGCGGGCGGGCGGCGTTATTGGCCGGTCGGCATTGGGGCGGGGAATGGAGGAAGAAGGCCCTTTGGCGGAAGCGGGCAAAGCTGCAGGGTTACCAGCCCGGGGCGGCTTGTTGCCGCGCGGCGGGATTGGATTCAGTTGGGTGGAAGGGTGGCACGATCATTTCGCCGCGCAGAACGGCCGGATCGAGGGCCGGGAGCTGGTCTTCGAGGGGCGAACCGAACTTCACCACCGGATATAGTTTCTGATCGGGATTGATCTCGACGTTTACAAACCGGGGCCCGGGCTCACGGTAGATGCGCTCAAGCGCGGCCGCCATCGAACGCGTTCCGTCGATGGTGCAGGTGGGCAGGCCCAACGCCTCCGCTACGCGAGAGAAATCCGCGGGAAATGCGAGGCCTGACGCCGGATCGACGCAGACATAGCGGCCACCGAGCCAGGTTTCCAGCGTCTGCTTCTGGATGCCGTGGCTGTGATTGTT
Source organism: uncultured Verrucomicrobiae bacterium (assembly GCA_963722225.1). GTDB lineage: Bacteria > Verrucomicrobiota > Verrucomicrobiia > Opitutales > Opitutaceae > Fen-1467. The sequence continues at coordinate 7,926 of CAVRNM010000095.1, read as the reverse complement.
AAACAGCAGAAGTTTCAGCGGCAGCCGATGTTTCACGACGGTGGCGAGCTCGCTCAGGCTGATCATCAATCCACCGTCGCCGATGACACAGGTGACGGTTCGGTCGGGGCAGGCAAACAAGGCGCCGATCGCGGCGGGAAGGGAGTAGCCCATCGGAGTATGGTTCCAGGCGGAGAAGACTTGTTGGCCGCGCTTTGGGCGAAGATTGTTGCAGGTCCAAGTGAGATTCCCGCCCGTGTCGACGTAGAGGAGCGCCCTTTCCGGCAAGACCTCTGACAACACATGAACGAAAGCGGGGGCGTCAGTGTATGCGTGTTCCACGGTCGCGGCCGGGGAGGGGTCCGCGGCAAAAACCTGTTGCCAGTGGCGGATGAGGTGGAGCCAGCCGGACCAGTTAGGCGCCTCGTAGGTTCCCAGCGCAGGTTCGAGCGTCGTCAGGAAGTCCGTTGCCCGCGCCTGAATCCGCTGGTGGACGGAGACCCCGCGACCGTCGAATTTGCTCATCTCATGCGGATCGGCGTCGACCATCACGATGATGGCGTCGCGGGCAAAGGAATTGAGCATGCCACCGGTGAGGTTTTGGGACAGGCGTGAGCCGAGCGCGACCACGAGATCGGCGTTCTGCACCGTGAAATTGCCGGCGCGCGGGCCATAGACGCCGAACGTTCCGACCCGCAGGGGATGCCCGGCCGGCATCAAGTCGAGACCGGCCCAAGAGACGAGAGCCGGTATCCCCAACTTCTCGACACAGCGGAGCAGCACGTCGCCCACGGGCGGGGTCTTCAGGCCGCCGCCGAGCACGAGTACGGGCCGCCGGGCCTTTTGGATTCTTCCCAAGAGTTCGGCGATCGCGGCGGTGAGGGCCGGACGGGGGTCAGGCGCCGGCTCAGGCGTAAAGCCGGGAAGCTGCTCCGGGTATATATCGGAGCGCTGAACATTGTCAGGGAGATCGAGCAACACCGGTCCGGGCCGGCCTTCCATCGCCGTCCAGTAAGCTCGCTCCAGATGATAGCGAATGGTCGCCGGATCCTGGATCTGCACCGCGTACTTCGTAACGGAGCTGAAAATCGAAACGACGTCCGTCTCTTGAAATCCGACCTGCCGCACCTTGCGGTCACCTTTCAGCCGGTGCGTGGCGACCTGGCCGGTCAGCATGAGCGTCGGGACCGAGTCGTAGAACGAGCAGCAGGTGCCGGTGAGCAGGTTGGTGGCCCCCGGACCACTCGTGGAGACCGCCACGCCGAGGCGGTCCGACGCGCGGGCGTAACCATCAGCGGCCATGGCAGCACACTGCTCGTGCGTCATCGCGACGATCTCCATTCGCGGGTGACGGTCGATCGAGTCGAACAGATGAACCGCCGCACCGCCGGAAATCCCGAAGGCGTGGGTGACGCCGCGTTGAGCGAGAAAGTCTGCGACGTAGTCAGTAAGTTTCATCAGAAGGCTCGGGCGTGTCATTCGTTGCTGTGCCGGCGGAGCTTGTACTTCCCGGGATCGGCGCGGAGGGCGGCCGCCAGAGCGGCACCGCCATCGCGCCAGGGATCGTGAACCACCGAGAAGTTCCGTCCGCCCGCGACCGCGCGGCCCTGGGCGATGCCCCAGCGGATCATGGCGGCGATGTCACCGTGGCTGGTGCCGGGCGTCCCCTGTGCCATGAAGGCCAGCGTTTTGTCATAGCTTGCTCCCGCCCGTGCACCCGCGGCGAGGGTTTGCTCATGGATCTTCGTCCGCACCCAGCCCGTGCCGACGGCAAAGACATTCAGGTCGGGGTTTTCATTGTCGAGGAGCTCGCACATCTTGATGAGTGCGATTTTGCCGAGGCAATAGGCGGAATAGGCGGGAAACGGGTTGTTGGTGCCGCCGCCGGCAAAGAACACGACGTGGCAGGTCTGGCCGAGGCGGCGGAACGGGTGGGCGGCGTGCAGCGCCCGCAACTGGGCGACACTGTTGATGCCTACGGCGTCAGCCCAGGGCTCGAAAGCGTTTTCGAAAAACGGTCCGACTGGCGCGAGTTGGCCAACGCAGGAAATGAAAATGTCCCACGGTGCGGCCTGCTGCCGGAGGAATTCGCGGATGGCGCCAGCGGCCCTCGGAAGCGTCAGGTCGCAGTGGAGGGACGAGAAGTTCTGCTGGCCGCGAAGGCTAGCGGGCAGCGGTCCTCGGTGGGTGCCGGAGACCGTGGCGCCGTCGTGCAGATAAGCGAGCGCCAGCTGCTCGCCAATCTCGCTCGAGACGGAGAGAATGAAGACCGAGGCGCGGCGGGAGGATGCGGGCGGTGGCATCAGAGGTGAATGATCGTGTGCACCGATTGTCCTGCCCGCATGGCGGCGATGGCCTCGTTGATGTCCGGGAGGCTGTAGCGGTGCGTGACCATGCCGCGCGGGTCGAAGCGGCCAGCGCGGATCATCCGCAGATAGCGGGGAATATCGTCGGCCGGGCGGCTCGCGCCGCCTTCGGTGCCGGTGAGCACCTTGCCGAAATGCAGCGGCAGCGTGTTGAAACTGAACTGGCGGTCATGCCGCATGACGCCGATTAGCACGAGACGCCCTTTGGGGCTGGTCAGCCGCCAGGCCTGTTCCAGGATCGCCGGCTGGCCGGTGCCGTCGAAAACCGCGTCGGCCGCCCGCCCGCCCAGGATCGTCGTTACGGCAGAAACCAAGTCTTCCCGCGAGGTGTTGATGGTGTGCGTGGCACCGTAGTCGCGCGCCTTGGCGAGCTTGGGCTCGTGCAGGTCGACGGCGATGACCGGATGGGCCCCGGCGAGATGCGCCGCAAGAACGGCGCCCAGGCCGATGCCGCCCACGCCGATCACGACCGCCGACTCGCCGATCTCGACGCGGGCGACTCGGGTTACGGCGCCGAATCCCGTCGTCAGGGTGTCGGCCAAGAGGGCCGCAGTCTCGAAATCGGTGTCGGCGGGAATCGGGGTCAGGCGGTTTTCGGAGACGACCGTGTATCGTTGAAAGGTGGTGATGTTGCCCGCGTTGATCTTCCGATCGCCCAGCGAGTAGATCACGGGACGGGCGTTGAGGCCCGCTCCCGGCCGCCAATGCAGCACGACGCGATCACCCGGTTGCACGTGGGCGACTTCCGGACCGACTTCGAGGACCACCCCGCCGCCTTCGTGCCCGAGCAGGTGGGGCAGATATTTGTCGGGCCCTTTGGCGCCGTCGATTTCGCCCAATTGCGAGCCGCAGATCCGGGTCGCCTTCACTTCGACCAACACGTGGCCGAAACCGAGCGCCGGAAGTTCCACGTCGTCGATGACGAGCGGCTGGCGTTGTTCGAAGAGGATGGCGGCGGGGGTCTTCATGGGATGAACCACCAGTAATCTCCCGTGAAGCCCACCTCGGCGAAAAGGCGCACCCAGGCAGCAACGCTCAGGTAGGTCTCGGCGGTGAGAATCCAATCCAGCAAACGCAGGTGTTCCTCTTCCGTATGCCAGGCATCCACCGTGAGGTACTTGGGCCCGCGGCTGACTCGTTCGATTTCTCGCAGGGCCTGTTTGCAGCGCTCGAGCGGAAGATTGTGGATGCTGTTGATTGAGACCACGAGGTCGAACGACCGGTCGGGGTAGGGCAGGTGCTCGGCTGACCCGAGATCGATCAGCGCTCCCATGCCGTCATGGGCGTGGTCTCGCGCGTAAGCCGAAACGTCCAGTCCGCGGACTGTCGCGCCCGGCAGGACCTGCAGGAAGTCGTGCAGCAGAAATCCCTTGGCGGCGCCCACGTCGAGAATGTGCGCTTGCGGCCCCAGCTGGTAGTGTTCGACCAGCCGGCGGGCAACGGGCAACCAGCGTCCATCGTAGCGGTAGCCGCCGTAGCCGTGCCGGCGTTCGCCATCAAAGAAGTCGCGACCGAATTGCCTGGCGACGGCCTTGTCTTCCGGCGTCTTCAACTCGGCGCGGGACTTGAGGTCGCGCTTGGTGGCGGGCAGGCGATCGAGCAGGTTGATTTCAGCCATGGCAGGTCGATGGGCTAGAAAGGACCGGTGAACGCGGGATCGGGCTTGTCGAGTTCAACCCCCGCGGGAACAAGAAGGTCGTTGGGATCAGCCGGGAACCCGAGCGTGGCGCGCACCGCGGCGACGATGTGGCCCGACCGTGGGTAGAACTCGGCGGCCAGGGCCGGACTGGTCGGGGTCGGGCAATCGGGAAAGCACACACGGCGCGGCGGCGCCTTGAACGCGCCATATGCGCCTTCGGTGGCCACCGCCAGGACCTCCGCGCTCATCCCGGCCTGGCTCCACGCCGCATCCGCAACCACCAGGCGCCCGGTTCGGCTCACCGACGCGATGATCAAGTCGCGGTCGAGCGGTCGAAGGCTGCGGGCATCGATGACTTCGGCCTGAATACCAAGAGCATTGAGCTTTCGGGCGGCCTCCATCGCCTCCAGTACCATGTAAGAGAATGCCACCACGGTCACATCGCGGCCCGGAATGGCCAGACGGGCTGGCCCGATCGGAACCGTGTAGTGCCCCGTGGGCACTTCGCCCTTGACCTGGTGAAGCCAGCGATGCTCCAGAAATACCACCGGATTGTCGTCTTCGATGGCGGCGATCAGAAGGCCTTTGGCGTCATACGGCGTCGCGGGCATCACCACCTTCAATCCCGGAATATGGGCGAACCAGGAATAGAGGGATTGCGAATGCTGCGGACCCTGCCCCCAGCCTCGTCCGATGATCATCCGCACGACGAACGGGAGTTTCTTGGCCCCGCCAAACATGTAATGCCACTTCGCCGCCTGGGTGCAGATCGGGTCCATCGCCAGCAACGCGAAATCGAGCCGCTGGTGATTGAGGACGGGGCGGAGGCCGTTCAGCGCTGCGCCCAGGACCACCCCGGACATGGCGTTTTCCGAGCACGGCATGTCCAACACTCGATCCGCGCCGAACCTCTGCTGCAGGTCGAGAGTCGTCCCGAAGAATCCTTTCGGGTCCGGCACGCCCAGGCCGACGAGCATGACTCGGGGATCGCGCTCCAAAGCGATGGAGAATCCCTCACGAATGGCGTCGGCGTAGGTGATTTCGCGCATGGCAGGGCGGGTCAGGCGTAGACGTAGTCCATGAGCCCGGTTGGGGCCGGCGCGGCCTGTGCCGTGGCGAAGGCCGCCGCGATCTCATCTGCAACCTGGCATTGGTATCTCACGTACGGTTCCGGATCGAGCATTCCGGTCTGTTGCAGGTGCTTCTCCAGACAAGCGATCGGATCGCGCGCCTGCCATGCGCGAAACTCGGCTTCCGGCCGGTACCCGAGTTGATTGTCAAAGCCGGGGCCGCAGTGTTCGCGCCAGCGGTAGGTCTGGAGTTCGAGAAAGAACGGGCCCTGGCCATTGCGGGCGTGCGCCACCGCTGCCTGCATCAGGGCGTAGACCGCCAGCACGTCATTGCCATCGCCTTGATGCGCGGCGACGCCGTGGGCTGCGGCCACTTGGAACACCTCGCGGTTGGCCGGTTGACGGACCCGCATCGGTGAATAGACGGAGTAGAGATTGTTTTCGCAGGCAAACACCACCGGCAGACGGTGGAGCGCCGCGAAATTGGCGCTTTCGTGAAACACGCCCTCCTCGGTGGCGCCTTCGCCGAAGAACGCGACCGTCACCCGGTCCCGTTTGAGCAACCGATCGGCGAAAGCGAGTCCGACGGCGATCGGGATGGTGCTACCGACGATCGGCACGGCACCGACAAAGCCGGCCGCCAGGTCGACAAGGTGCATGGACCCGCCGCGGCCGCGGGAACAGCCGGTCGCCTTGCCATGGAGCTCGGCGATCATCGCGGTAAGATCGCCGCCCTTGGCAAGATAGTGGGCGTGCGATCGGTGGCCGCTCATGACCTGGTCGTCGGAGCGGAGCGCGGCGCACGCGCCGACTGCCGCCGCTTCCTGGCCGATGGAGAGATGCACGGGACACCGCATCCGTTGCGCGCCGTACTGCCGGGCGATCGCCTCCTCGATCAGGCGGATCCGCACCATTCCCTTGAGCAGGCGCAGGCCTAGCGGATCGCTTTCCGGTCCAGGAATGTGCGGGGACGCGGACATGGATCAGGCAATGTTAGCAAGACGCTTCATCGTCTTGATGTTGTAGCAGCCCTCGTCATCGCGCAGGCGGCCGTCGCGGAACGCCGCGATGACCTCCTGGATTCCGTCCTCGACGGTGTGCGTGGGCACGAAACCCGTGGCGAGCAGCTTCTTCGAAGACAGACGGTAGGAGCGCGGGTCATTGGAAGGGGTCACTTTGATCTCGGCCGGGACATGGCGGGTGACCCGGCGGGCGATCTCCAGAATGGAAATGTTTTCAAAGCCGGCGTTGAAGATGCCCGGATATTGGGCGCCGTGCTCCAGAAAGTGGTGGTAGACGCGGATGACATCCTGGAGGTGGATGTTCGGGCGGGTCTGGTCGCCGCCGAACACCGTGATCAGCCCGCGCGAAAGCGCCTGCATCGTGAGCATGTTCACGGAGAGATCGAGCCGCATGCGGGGCGAGTACCCGCAAATGGTCGCCGGGCGCACAATATTGACGACGATGCGGTCGCGGTAGCTCAGGAGCACCCGCTCGCTGATCATTTTGGTTTTGTTGTAATCGGAGATCGGAACGAGCGGGAGTTCCTCGGTGACCTCGGGCTCGTCTTTCACGCCGTAGACGCTGCCTGAACTGGCGTAGATAAACTGCGGCACGCGGTGCGCGATCGCCCGCTCGACGAGCAACATCGTGGCGAGCGCGTTGACCTCCCAGTTGAGCTTCGAGTCAAGGTCGGAGCAGGGATCGTTGGCGATGTTGGCCAGGTGAAGCACCACATCCACGCCGGCCATCGGCAGACGGTCGACATTGCGGATGTCCTCGCGGATTACCGTCAGCTTCGGATGCCGGGCGAGGCGGTTGCCAAACCACTGGAGGTCGGCGACCGTGACCTGATGGCCGTGATCCAGCAGACTTTGAGTGAGCGGAGTGCCGACATAGCCGCAACCGCCGGTGAGAAAAACATGCATGGGACGACAAGGTGATCAATAGGCCAGCATGGAAATGCCGCCCTTGAGAAAGCGGCTCTTGCGAATGGGCTCGGAGTTGCCGACGATGCGGACCGCCTGGGCGCCGGCGAGCTGGCCCATGAGGGTGGCGAGCGGCAAAGGCACGCGACTGGCGGCGGCCAGGGACGCCACGGCGCAGAACGCGTCGCCCGCGCCGAGGGCGTCGATTACGGAGCGCTCGAATGGCGCGCAGGCGCAGAGGTCTTTCACGCCATTGCGGCCAAGGGTCTCGGTGGCGCCGCGGGTCAGCCAAGCGTAGCTGCTGCCGAGGTGCGCGGCCATGGTGGTGAGTTCCTGGCCGTAATCCACATGGCGCCGGCCGACGGCGAGATCGAGCTCGGTCTGGTCGAGCGTGAAGGCGTCGGCCCGGCGGTAGCGGCGGTTGATGATGTTGAAACCGTGGTTGTTACTGTTGGTCTGGCAATTCAGCGACAGGAACCGGGCTTTCTCCTGCACGTAGTCGCGCACCTTTTCCTCGAGCGCGCCGTGACCGAAGTCCATCACGAGCACGAGATCGAAGTGCTCGATCTCGCCGGCGATGCGTTCGAGTAATTGACGCTGCAGCGGCTCGCCGGGCGGAAACTCCTCGAGATAGTTAACCGAAAAAAGCTTGGAGAGTTCCTTGCCCGGCGTGCGTGGTTCTACGAAGCGCTGTTTCACCACCGTGGTAAAATCGGGGGAGCGCACGATGGCATCCTCCCGGGGTTGAATAAACTCGGAAAGGGTCTCGTCCAGCCACGATTCAGCGCCCGCCAGGCTGATGAGCTTCACGTGCGGGGTGAACTCCCGCACATGCCGAAAAACGGCGAGGGCCCCGCCCGCCTGCATATCCTCGGAGATGAACCGTCCGGAGAGGATGCGGTTCTTCGACGTGAGCCCCTGCACCTGCACCGTCGTGTAGCGGT
>CAVRNM010000094.1:0-15232 GCA_963722225.1 uncultured Verrucomicrobiae bacterium | reverse complement strand
TCGCGCCGGCTGGCGCCGGGGGATTCAGTGGGTTCAAGGCCCTGCTGGAGGTTCAGCATCGGATAATTGGTCGGGTTCATGTTACCGGCCCCCCTTTCATGGCCGCCGCCGCGGTTTGCACGGCATCGATGATGCGGGTGTGGGCGCCGCACCGGCAGAAGTTGTCCTCCAGGCCGCGAATGATCTGTTCGCGGGATGGCTGCGGATTCGACCGCAACAGGCTGAACGCGGTGAGGATCATTCCGGGCGTGCAGAATCCACATTGCAGCGCGTCATGCGCCATGAACGCCTGTTGGAGCGGGTGCAGCGATCCGTCCTTCGCCAGTCCCTCGATCGTCACCACCTCCTTGTCCCGGACATCCTTGACGGTGAGCGAGCAGGAGCGCATGGCCCGGTCGTTCACCAGCACGGTGCAACATCCGCAGTAGCTTTCGCCGCAGCCGTATTTGGTCCCGGTGAGGCCGAGATCGGTCCGCAACACCCACAGCAGCGTGCGGTCCTGGTCAACCGCCAACCGGACCGGTTGACCGTTGAGTTTGAAAGCAATCGGGTCGGACATGCGATCCTCCGGGTTAAGAGTGGGTTGTCTTGGCACCGTGCCGCGAAGCAGGCGACCGTGAGCCGGCCACGGCCGCAGAACACCTGGCTTTGATAGAGGGTATCCGGATCGTCCCCAAGTCAAATCCGGCTGTTCTGCCGTCGAGGGGCGCATCTTCCGATTGTCGGTGATTCCGATCGTAGCGCAGCCATCCCTGGCTGCCTCGGCTGCGGGCAGGAAGCCTGCGCTACGAAACGTGACCACTCGTTCATCGCCGGGGGCGCAGGCTTGCTGCCTGCTTTACCGACAAGCGGGAGATGCACCCGCCGTCGAGCGTCGAGCGACCAGTGGCGATCGGCAGCAGCGTGTCGGACTTCGTCCTTCTCGCTGATAGTACAAAATAGCTGCACTATTTTGGCGGGGCGCAAAAGGGCTGAGTGTTTACCGGGTTGCCCGTTCTGCGCTGCACCTGCCACCCTATTTCAACAACATTTGTACGCGGGCCTGTGATTCAAAGACCGGGCCGGAATGGGGCTTCCCTCACTCTGGGTTGGCTTGCCAAGAGTCGAGACATGACGTCTTTAGGTCCTGGTCTAGTGCGTGCGCCTGCGGCGATTCCGATTGCATCGGGAAGCATCCAAGGCCGATCGCAGGCGAGTCTTGTCGACAATTCACACATGACCCCGTCGCGGCGCGCCCAGCCGACCTCGGATTCGTTTTGAGAAATTACGAAAAAAGGTTGGCAGATCCAGCCTCCTTTGTCCAACCGGAACCCCAACCGCACGAACCGCCCTAATTTGGCCCGTGCAGAAAATCAACGGGCGCTCCGTCTCCGGCCTCCGCGGGCTTGTAGAGATTCCGGATGAGTGTTTCCCATTGGGCCGCCCGGAGTTCCCGGCGTCTGACCGCGCGGTACTCGAGATCCCCGGCCACCAGGATGAACAGGAACAGGCACACCGCCACGGGATTCGGATGCTTGGCGACTGCACCAAACCAGACGGCCCCGACGACGGCGAGCACCTTGCCAACGGTCGCGGCCCAGAATGTTGCCTTCAGATAGGAACAGCGGGTGGCCAGCAGCGCCCGGAAGATTCGCCCGCCATCCATTGGAAAGACGGGCAGCAGGTTAAAGCTGCCCATGATCAGGTTGATCTGGAGCAAGAGCCCCCCCAGGCCGCCCGCGCTGAATTCAATTGAATCCCCGCCCCAGTCTTTCGGCCAGGGTAGAAACGGCAGCAGCAGCAGGACGATGGAGAAGTTGACGGCAGGGCCGGCCAGCGAAATCAGAAGTTCGCGCCGCGGCTGCCGGGGAATCGAATCGAACTCAGCCATGCCGCCGATCGGCAGCAGCAGGATGCGGGACACGCCGATGCCGTAGCGGCGGGCGGTCAGAGAATGCCCCAATTCGTGCAGCACGATGCACGTGAACAGAAGGAAGATCAGCAGCAAATCGAGGGCCAGCCCCATCCATCGATCCGTTGGGTTCTCGGTCCAGCCGGCCCAGGCGGCAAAGGCCACCAGCAGCAAAAATGTGAAATGCACCGCCAGGCGGATGCCGAAAACCCGGAACAAGTTAATTGACCATCCAAGCATTTGCCTTAGATAAGCCCCCTTCGGGCGGATTGCTAATCGATAATGGCCGCCCGGAGCTGTTCCTCCGTTTTTTGCCTATGGCGGCCACCAAGCCTACGATCCTTGTCGTCGACGACGACTCCGAGATCCGGTACTCGCTCTCGCGCGTGCTGTCCTCGCGCGATTACAACGTCACCGCCGCCGCGAGCGGCGAGGAGGCGGTCACCGACGTGAAGTCCGGCGCGCCGGACGTCATTTTCCTGGACATTCGCATGGGCGGGATGGGGGGGATCGAGACGCTGCAGCACATCCGTTCGATCAATCCCCGGCAGCTGGTCATCCTCATGACCGCGTTTGGCACGGCCCAGACGGCCATCGAGGCCATGAAGTACGGCGCGTTCGACTACATCATGAAGCCGTTTGATCCGCAGAAGGTGCTTACCCTCGCGGAAACCGCCCTGAAGACCCACGCCGACCTGCGCGCCGCCGGCGACTACAAGCCGACCATCAACACCGAAGACTACAAGGAGGGCATCGTCGGGAGTTCCGCGGCGATGCAGGAGGTGTTCAAGACCATCGGCCAGGTGACCGCCAGCGACGTCACCGTCATGATCACCGGCGAGAGCGGCACCGGCAAGGAACTCGTGGCGCGGGGCATTTTCAAGCACAGCCATCGTGCCGCCCGGCCCTTTGTTGCGGTCAATTGCGCCGCGATTCCCGAGAATCTGATCGAGAGCGAGCTGTTCGGACACGAGAAAGGCTCCTTCACCGGCGCGACGTCCCAGCGCATCGGCAAGTTCGAGCTCTGCGACGGCGGCACGATCTTTCTCGACGAAATCGGCGACATGGCGCTGGCCGTGCAGACCAAGATTCTGCGGGTGCTGCAGGAGGGCGAAATCCAGCGCGTCGGCGGCACCGAAACCATCAAGGTCGACGTGCGGGTGCTGGCGGCCACCAACAAGGATCTGGAGGAGATCGTGAAGGCCCGGACCTTCCGCGAGGACCTCTACTACCGTCTCAACGTCGTGCGCATCCGCATGCCGCCGCTGCGCGAACGGCTCGAAGACATCCCCCAGGTGGTCGATTACATGCTGCAAACCCTGGAGAAGCAAAAGAAGACCCGGGTCAAAAAGGTTTCCGTCGAAGCCATGGCGGTTTTGTTGCGCCAGCGGTGGTCGGGCAACGTGCGCGAATTGGAGAATGTCATCTACCGCAGCGCGGTCATCGCCCAGGGCGACACGATCCTGCTGAAGGACCTGCCGCCCGAGATCCGCGAAACCGCGGGCCCGGTCGCCGTCTTGTCGTTGCCGGCTGCTGCGCCCGTGCCGCTGCCGCCGGTTCCCGCGGCGGCGCCCGAGCCGCCGCCCGCCAGCACCCCGGCGCCCGTGACGTCACCGGCGATCTCGCCCCTCAGCCTAAATGATGCGCTCGACTTCGTCTATTCCCGTTTGAAGGAGGAGGGAAAGGAGCCGGTGCTGGAACGGCTGGAACGCGAGATGATCACGCGGGTGCTGAAGGACGAGAACGGCAATTTGGTGCGGGCCTCGGAACGCCTGGGCATCACCCGCACCACGCTGCGCAAACGCATCGATGCGTTCGGCTTGAGGGTTTGAGAATCATGAATGGAGTCTCGGCTCGCACCGAGCGCTCCATCCTTGATTATGGCATCAGGCGCGGACGGATTAAGGTCGAGTTCTTGAGGCTGTTCGAAACTGCCGGAATTTGGAGGGCGGCGCGCTGTCGCCGCCCAATTCCCGAGCGGCGCTGACAGCGCAGCGCCCTCCAACGGAAAGCGCGATGGAGTTTCCGGACAGATCCTGCCGATGCCGCCTGACGGCGAATTGCGAAACGCAGCGTCGCCACGCTCCCTCAATCCCTGCGGTCGTCGTAGCCCTTCGGATGGGTCGAATGCCACTTCCAGGCCGTGGCAACCGTCGATTCGATGTCGGCGAACTTCGGCTGCCAGCCGAGTTCTCGTTTCGCCAGGCTGGAATCCGCGTACAACGCCGGCGGATCGCCGGCGCGCCGGGGCGCCTCCACCACCGGCACCGCTTTTCCTGAGAGTTTCTCCACCGCGCGAATCACCTCGCGGTTGGAAGAGGGCCGGCCGGTGCCGAGGTTGTAGAACAGTCCTGTGCCGGGCTTCGCCAGCCGGTCGAAAACGGCGATGTGCGCCCGGCTGAGGTCGTCAACGTGCACGTAGTCCCGCAGGCAGGTGCCATCCGGCGTGGGGTAATCGGTTCCAAAAAGCTGCAGGGGAGGCCGCCGGCCGAGCGCGGCGTCGATCGCGAGCGGGATCAAGTGGTTCTCGGGGTGGTGATCCTCGCCGATCGAACCGTCCTCGGAGGCGCCCGCGGCGTTGAAATAGCGGAATGCGGCGAAACTCAAGCCGTGGGCCCGGGCGAGCGCTTTCAGCACGTTCTCCACATCGAGCTTGGTCTGGCCGTAGGGATTGATCGGCGCCTGCGGGAGGTCCTCGGTCATCGGCAGGCGGTCGGGAACGCCATAGGTCGCGCAGGTCGAGGAAAAGACGAACTGCTTCACGCCGACGGCCAGCATCGCCTTGAGCAGCTGCAGGGTCGCGCTGACGTTGTTCAGGTAGTATTTCAGCGGGTCGGTGACCGATTCGCCCACGTAACAGAAGGCGGCGAAATGCATGACGAGGCCGATCTGTTCCTTGGTCAGGACGCGTCGCACGGCGGCTTCGTCGCCGAGGTCGCTCTCGTGGAACGGCACCGCTGGCGCGATTGCGCCCCGATGCCCGTAAACCAGATTGTCGAGCACCACCGGCCGGTGCCCCGCTGCGGCCAGCTGCCGCACGCAGTGGCTGCCAATGTAACCGGCTCCGCCTACAACGAGTACATTCATCAGACGAGACTTGTATTGATTTTCCCTGCACAATGGCTAGGCAAAACTCTCTTGCGCGCTGCTCCGGGCGCGTCTGGGATCATCGACACCACTTCATGAAGCAGTCGCGCATCGTCATCACCGGCCTCGGCCTCACCGCGCCCAACGGCAATACGCTGGCCGAATTCCGGCAGAATCTGCTGACCGGGGTCTCCGGCGTGGAGTTGATCGAGGTGCGTTACATGGGAGCCCAGCCGGCGGGCGTCTGCCATTTTGATCCGCTCAAGTACCAGAAGAAAAAGGATGTCCGCATCGGCACGCGGGCCGGCAGCATCAGCATCCATTGTGCGCGCGAGGCCCTGGCGGACAGCGGTCTGGCGTGGGACGGCTTCGACAAGTCGCGCGCCGGCATCTATCTGGGCATCACGGAACACGGCAATGTCGAGACTGAGAACGAGATCTACAATGTCTCGCTCTTCAAGCACGACACCAAGTTCTGGTCCCACCATCACAATCCGCGCACGGTTGCGAACAACCCCGCGGGCGAGGTGTCGCTCAACCTCGGCATCACCGGCCCGGCCTACACCCTCGGCGCGGCTTGCGCGGCCGGCAACCTCGGCCTGATTCACGCCGCCCAGATGCTGCGGCTCGGGGAAGTGGACGTCGCTTTCGCCGGCGGGGTGAGCGAGAGCATCGGAACGTTCGGCATTTTCGCCGCCTTCAAGAGCCAGGGCGCGCTGGCATCGCATCCGGATCCGACGAAGGCGAGCCGGCCGTTCGACAAGAAACGCAACGGGATCGTCGTCAGCGAGGGCGGCTGCATCTACACCCTGGAACGACTGGACGACGCCATGGCCCGGGGCGCGAAGATTTATGGCGAAATTGGCGGCTACTGCGTCAATTCCGATGCGACCGATTATGTCCTGCCGAACGCCGTCCGGCAGGCCGAATGCATCCGGCGGGCCATCGCCCACGCCGGCCTGACTCCCGGCGATATCGACATCGTCAACACCCACGCCACGGCCACGCCCCAGGGTGATATCCAGGAATGCCTGGCGATCGGCGAGGTTTTCGCCGGCTGCGCGGGCGTGAACATCAACAATACCAAGAGCTTCATCGGGCACGCCATGGGGGCCGCCGGCGCCCTCGAGCTCGCGGGGAATCTGCCGTCGTTCGACGACCTGATGGTGCACCCGACGATCAACGTCGACGACCTCGATCCTCAGTGCGACCTGCCCGGTCTCGTGCTGAACCAGCCGCGCCCGGCAAAACGGGTTGACGCAATTCTGAACAACTCCTTTGGTATGCTCGGAATCAACTCCGCGCTCGTCATCGTCCGTTACCGGGCTTGACGCCGCCTCCCCTCCCATGACGAAAGACGACTGCAAGAAGCTGGTGACCGAAATCATCGCGGATATCGCGCCGGACGAGGACCTGAGCAATCTGAAGCCGGACGTGCGCCTCCGCGACCAGCTGCAGCTCGATTCGATGGACTTTCTCGACATTGTGATGGAGCTGCGCAAGCGCCACGGGATCGAGGTGCCGGAGGCTGATTACATCCAACTGGCGTCGCTGGACAGCTGTGCGGAGTATTTGACCCCGAAATTCAACGCCCTCGGGGACAAGCGGTAGGCGAGCGGCTGTGACGATGCGATCGGCTGTAGGGCGGGGTCCCCGACCCCGCCATTCCTGCGAAGACGCGGCGGGGTCCGGCGACCCCGCCCAACCATGATGAGTTCACCGAGCCATTATGACGTCGCCATCATCGGCGCCGGGATGTCGGGCCTCGCCGCCGGCATCCGGCTCGCCCATTTCGGCCGGCGGGTCTGCATCTTGGAGCGCCACTCTGCCCCCGGTGGGCTCAACAGCTACTACAGCCTGGAAGGCCGGAAATACGATGTCGGGCTGCATGCGATGACGAACTTTGTGCCGGCGGGTGTCCGGGGCACCCCCTTGGGCAAGCTGCTGCGCCAGCTCCGAATCGAGCGCGCGGAATTTGCGCTCTGCCCGCAAAAGCAGTCGCGGATTGCCTTCGGTTCACCGGGGACGGCCGAGCTGCGGTTCACCAACGATTTCTCGGTCCTGGAAGCAGAGATTGCCGCGAAGTTCCCCGCGCAGATCGAAGGATTCCGCCGGCTGGCCGACCTGGTGCGGAGTTTCGACGATCGGGTCTTCGACGTTCCCCGGGTCTGGGCACGCCAGGTGGTCCGCGAGCATATCTCTGATCCGCTGCTGGAGGACATGGTGTTCTGTCCGCTGATGTACTACGGCAGCGCGCAGGAACGCGACATGGACCTGTCGCAGTTCGTGATCATGTTTCGCGCGCTGTATCTGGAAGGCCTGGCGCGGCCGCTGGAAGGCGTGCGCCGGGTCATCCGGGTGCTGTTAGAAAAATACCGCGCGGCCGGCGGAGAGCGCCGGATGAAATGCGGGGTGGCGCGCATCGTGGAGCACGGCGGGCGCGCCGCGGCGCTGGTGCTCGACAACGGGGCGGAAATCACCGCGGCTCACGTGATCTCGTCGGTCGGTGCGGCGGAAACGCTGGCGTTGTGCGGCCGGCCGGCGGCCGGGGAACTCGCCGCCGGGCCGCCGGCCCCGGGCCGCGGGGCGGGAAGAAGGCTGTCGTTCATCGAGAGCATCCGCGTCCTGAGGCACCAGCCAGCCGAACTCGGGTGGGGGAGCGACACGATCGTGTTTTTCAATGATACGGACCGATTCGACTACGCCCGGCCGACGCAGCCGGTGGATCTGCGCAGCGGCGTGATTTGTCTGCCGAACAATTTTGAATTCGGCGGTGCCGGGCTGCCGGAGGGTTGGTTGCGGGTCACTTGTCTGGCCAATCACGATCAGTGGGCCGGATTGCCGGAGGAGCGGTATCGGGCGGACAAACTCCGCTGGCTGGACGAATCGACGCGCACGGCCCGTCGTTTCCTGCCGGAGATCTCCGACGCGACCCTGGCGGCGGAGACCGTTGCGACCGACCTCTTCACGCCGCGGACGATCACCCGGTTTACGGGGCATATTGAAGGCGCGGTCTATGGGGCGCCCCAAAAAACCCCCGACGGCCACACCCATCTGAAGAACCTCTACCTGTGCGGCACCGACCAGGGATTGCTGGGAATCGTCGGCGCCATGCTCAGCGGCATCTCCATGGCCAACCAGCATATCCTCCGGCCGGAGACGCAGGGATAGCCGGGATGTTTCCTAGCGCGGCGGCGGCCGCCACCAGACATGGAGGGCCCGGCGCCGTCCGGGCCCGGGGAGCGGGATGTTGGCGGTGACGGCGCACCGCCCTACAGAGTCAATTGCATGATCTCGGCTTAGAATGGCCCGGTGGCGCAGATTGGCGGCGCCCATTTTCCCAACTTCCCAGTTGCCCAGGGCGAGCCGGCGGTGCTAATTCGAGCGTTTCATGGCGCACGACTGGTTGAAGGGAGTGGACGACACCTATGACGTCGTCGTAATCGGCAGCGGCCTCGCCGGCCTGACCGGGGCCAACTGCCTGGCCCGCTGCGGCCGCAAGGTCCTGCTGCTGGAACATCACTACCAGTTCGGCGGCCTCGCCACCTGGTTCACGCGCAAGGGCGGGCACATCTTCGACATCTCGCTGCACGGATTTCCGATCGGCATGATCAAATCGGCCCGCAAGTACTGGTCGCAGGAGATTGCCGATTCGATCGTCCAGCTCAAGGGGATCCGCTTCGTCAACCCGCAGTTCGAGCTCACCACGACCTTCGACCGGGCCGATTTCACCCGGCTGCTCATCGAGCATTTCCACGTGCCGGCGGAGGTCGTCGAACGGTTCTTCACCGATCTGCGGGCGATGAACTTCTACGATCACAATCCCGAGACCACCGGGGAAATGCTGGACCGCTATTTCCCGGGCCGGGACGACGTGAAGCGCTTTCTCATGGAGCCGATCACCTATGCCAACGGCTCCACGCTGGCTGATCCGGCCATCACCTACGGCATCGTGTTCTCGAACTTCATGAGCAAGGGGGTGTATACGTTTCGCGGTGGCACCGATCTGCTCATTCGCAAGATGTCCGAGGAGCTGGTCCGCAACGGGGTTGAGCTGCGCAAGCATGTCGCGGTCGAGAAAGTGCTCGTCTCCGAGAGCGACGGCGCCAAACGGGTCACCGGGGTCATCGCCAACGGCCGCACGATCCGCTGCCAGGCCGTGTTGTCGAACGCCAACCTCAAGGGAACGATCCTCCGGCTGGTCGGGGAGGAGCAGTTCCCGCCGGATTTCGTGGCGCGGGCCAACGCGGTGCGGATCAACACGAGTTCCTGCCAGGTCTACCTCGGCATCCGCAAAGGCGAGTCGATCCCGCCGATCGGCGATCTCATCTTTGTCTCCGATGCGCCGCATTTCACCAGCGATGAGCTGGTCGATTTCCATACGACCAGCCGCACCTTCTCGGTGTATTATCCCGAGACCCGTCCGGGCTCGGGCCGCTATGCCGTGGTGTGCTCGCTGAACGCCCGCTATGAGGACTGGAACCAGCTGGCGGATGAGGACTACCGGCGCGAGAAACAGCGTCTGATCGATGAGTCGATCGCCTGCCTGGAGCGATTCGTCCCCGGGGTGCGCGCGAAGATCGATTGGGCGGAGGCCGCCACGCCTCGCACGATCGAGCGCTACACGCGCCATTGGAAGGGCACCTCCTTCGGCACGAAGTTCGAGGGGCTGAAAGTGTCGATGGATCTGCCGTCCCAGCTGCCCGGTCTCCACCACGCCGGCTCGGTCGGCATCATCATGTCGGGCTGGCTCGGCACCATCAATTATGGCGTGATCGCGGCCAACAACATTGATAAATACCTCCTCGCCCAGAAGTGCGCCGCCCCCTCGACGGACGCCGGTCCGGGCTAGCCGGGATCTATGCAAATTGTAGGAAGCGAGCTTGCTCGCGATTCCGAGGCGGGAATCCCCCGCGAGCGGGCTTCCTCCACGGTCACCTGACAAAATCTTGTCTACGAGTCGGCGTCGTGATTACCGCATAGTTACGGCTAAGGGTCTGCGCGGGGCTTGCACAGGCGGCCCGGAAAAAGCGCAAGGAGTGCACAAACCCGTCACGACCGTCCCGTCGGTCTCCCGCGGTGAGTCGGGCGCAGAATTTCAACCATTGGCGCGGCAATGACTAAGGAAATGGTCGATGCATCCGGCATGATCCCTGCGTAGGAGGGGCCAACTATGCGAATGACTGTGGAAAACCTCTATGCCCTGCAACAACTGCAACTGCAGGCCGGCCCCGTGTCGGCGGAGCGCGAAGCCATGATCAAGCTGCTGCGCGAGACGATTCCCGCTCAAATTCTCGGCCATTTCGACCGGTTGATGGCCCAGGGCCGCAAAGGTGTGGCGCTCGTGCGCAACGGCGTCTGCCGGGAATGCCACATCCGCGTTCCTTCAGGGACGGCCGCGAGCTTGGTTCAACCCAAGGATCTCTACCTGTGCGATAACTGCGGACGCTACCTCTTGCTGCCGTTGGACGAGATTGTTCCTGCGGCGGAGCCGCCCGCGCCGCTGCCGGTCCCGGTCCACAAGGCGCGGAGAAGGCCGGCGGCCGTCGCGGTTTGAGCCGCGCGGTTCAAACCGGTTCAGTGTTGCCATGACTTTGGCGGATTTCACCAGGGTTGGACTGATCATTCCTCATCTGGTCAGCCGGGACGCGACCAGCGTCATTCATGAACTCAGCCTCGCTTTGCAGCGGGAGGGCTGCGTTCCTGATTGGCTGCCATTTTATCATGAGGCGCTCAACCGCGAGTTTCTCCTGAGCACCGACATGGAAGAGGGCATGGCCTTTCCTCACGCCCGGCTTCCCGGCCTGCGGGAACTCGCGTTTGCCTTTGGGCGCAGCGATGTGCCGTTCGCCTGGGGTCAGGGCACCACCCGGCCGATCCGCATGGTGTTCCTGCTGGCCGTGCCGGCGAACGCCGCTGACGATTATTTGCCGCTGGTTTCCGGCCTGACCCGGCTTTCCACGAATCTCGCGGCGTTGGACGCCGTTCGCCGCGCGGGCGAGCCGGAAGAAATCCTGGCCGCATTCCGCGGGATCGAATTGCGCGGAAGCTCTGGCGCGCTGACCGCGGCGCAGACTGAATCACGCTAAAGACCCAGATCATTTCTATCCGACTACAATGGTATCGTTATCGTTCCGACCGAAACTGCTCGACACGCTGAAGCGTTATTCCCGCCGGGAGTTTACGGCCGACCTCATCGCCGGGGTGACGGTGGGGATTGTTGCGCTGCCGCTGGCCATGGCCTTTGCCATTGCCTCGGGCGTCAAACCCGAAGCGGGGATTTTCACCGCGGTCATCGCCGGCTTTCTGATCTCCGCGTTGGGAGGTTCGAAGGTCGCCATCGGCGGTCCCACCGGCGCTTTCATCGTCATCCTCTACGGGATCGGCGCAAAGTACGGGCCGGAGAATCTTGCCATCTGCACGATCCTGGCGGGGGCGCTCCTGTTCGTCATGGGAGCCGTCAAGCTGGGCTCGATGATCAAGTTCATCCCGTATCCGGTGACCATGGGGTTCACCAGTGGCATCGCGGTGCTGATCTTTTCGACCCAGATCAAGGATTTCTTCGGACTGCAGGTGGAGAAGGTGCCCTCGGAGTTCATCGAGAAAATGCGGGTGCTGCTCGGCGGGCTTGGCACCACGCAATGGCTGACCCTCCTGGTCTCCGTCGTTTCGCTGGCGATCATTCTTCTCTGGCCCAAACGCCTGCAACGGCGCGTGCCCGGATCGATTGTGGCGCTGGTGTTGGGCACGGCGGCGGTGGCGGTCTTCTCGCTGCCGGTGGAGACGATTGGGAGTCGTTTTGGCGGCATCCCCCAGGGCCTGCCGTCTCCGCATCTGCCAGTGATCGTTTGGGGGAACCTGCAGTCGCTGCTTCCAGCCCGCCCTGACCATCGCCGTGCTCGCCGCAATCGAATCCCTGCTCTGCGCGGTTGTCGCGGACGGCATGGTGGACGACCGCCATGATTCCAACCAGGAGCTGATGGCCCAGGGCATCGCCAATATCGTCAGCCCGCTCTTCGGCGGGATCGCCGCCACCGGCGCCATAGCGCGCACGGCGACGAACGTGAAGAGCGGCGCCCGAACACCGATCGCGGGCATCGTCCATGCCGTGACCCTGCTCGCCATCCTGCTGGTCGCGGCGCCGCTCGCCAAGTACATCCCGCTCGCCACCCTGAGCGCCGTGCTGGTGAACGTGGCGCTGCACATGGGCGAATGGCACAATTTCGCCCGCCTCCCGAAATGGCCCGCCAGCGACGCGGCGGTGTTTCTCTCCGCGTTCGTCCTGACGGTGGTCGTGGACCTGACCGTCGCGGTGGAAATCGGCCTCGTGCTGGCCGCAGTGCTGTTCATCAAGCGCGTCTCCGAGACGACCCAGATCACCGCGGTGGACGAAACCACGGAAACCGAGGGCTCCCAGCACTCGCTCGTCGGCCGGGAGATCCCGGACGGGGTGATGGTGTACCGCATTTTTGGCGCATTCTTCTTCGGGGCCGTCGACAAGCTGGAAAGCGTCCTAAAGCGCGAGAAACGGGAGCCCGCCGTGCTGATTCTGCGCATGCGGAAAATCGTGGCGATGGACGCCACCGGGCTCAACGCGCTGGAAGACCTTTACGAGCGCCTGCACCGCAAAGGGAAACACCTGGTCCTGAGCGGACCCCACACGCAACCGCTCTTCCTGATGGAAAAAGCCGGGTTCCTGGAACGCATCGGCCGGGACAACGTCTGCCCGCACATCGAGGCGGCGCTGGCCCGCTCGCGCGTGATCCTCGGCCTGCCTCCGGCGTCGCCAGCCGATCCGCTGCATCAGGAAAAACAGAAGCTCGAAACGGTCCGCCAGGAGTTGGCGAGCGCCCTTGAGCGCATCGACGGGGTCTTGAAATCCCCGGCCGACACCCCGGGCGCGTCCAAGCCATGAAACGGGCATCTTGGATGGAGAGTTGCGAAACCCCGCGCAATCCATGAACTGATTTCGTCCCAATGGAACAATTGCCCCAAACCCTGCTGATGCTGACCCTGCTGGGGTATGTGGCGGGGGCGGTGGCCGGCCTGTTTTGCCTGCGCGCTGAGAAGGCGGCCAACGTCCTGGCCATCGGTTTCGCCGCGCTGGCTGCACTCAGCGGCGTGGCCGCGAGCATCACCGGCCTGCTGACGGGCGCCGCCACGGCGCATGCGTCGGTGCAGCTCCTGCCTGTGCTGATTCCCTTCATCCGGTTTTCGATCCGGCTCGATCCCCTGGGCCTGTTCTTCACGCTGCTCGTATCCCTGGTTGGTCTCGCGATCGCCCTTTATTCGCTGGGCTACAACCGGCAGTTCTTCGGGCGCAAGAACATCGGGCTGTTCGGGGCGTTCTTCAACTCGGCGCTGCTGGCGACCACCCTGGTTTTCCTGTCGGACAATGCGTTCTTCTTCCTGATCGCCTGGGAGATCATGGCGCTGTCGGCGTATTTCCTCGTCAGCTTCGAGCATGAAAAGGAGGAGTCGCGCAACGCCGGCGTGCTGTTCTTCGTGATGTCGCACATCGGCACCGGCTGCCTGATTCTCGGTTTTCTGCTGCTGTTCCAGGCCTCGGGCGGAGCCCTACGGCTGTTGACGGCTTCCACGCGATCGGAGCCACGATGGCGGCGGGTCCGCGCAATGCGGCGTTCCTTCTGTTCCTCCTCGGCTTTGGCGTGAAGGCGGGCATCATCCCGCTCCACATCTGGCTGCCGGTGGCCCATCCCGCCGCCCCGAGCAACGTGTCGGCCTTCATGTCCGGCGTCGTCATCAAGACCGGGATCTATGGACTGACCCGCGTCTGCTTCGATTTCATGGGGCCGCCGCCGAACTGGTGGGGTGTCACCCTGCTGAGCCTCGGCACGATCTCAGCGGTGCTCGGGGTGCTTTACGCCCTGATGGAGCATGACCTGAAGCGACTTCTGGCCTACCACAGCATCGAGAACATCGGCATCATCCTGATGGGGCTGGGCGCGGCATTGATGTTCCTGCACACCGGCCATCCGATGCTGGCCTCGCTGGCGCTCATCGCGGGGCTGTATCATACGATCAATCACGCGGTGTTCAAGGCCCTGCTGTTTCTCGGGGCGGGCGCCGTGGTCCACGCGACCCACACCCGCAACATGGAGGAGATGGGCGGCCTGGTGAAGCGGATGCCGCGGACCGCGTTTTGTTTTCTGATCGGAGCGGTGGCGATCTCCGCGCTGCCGCCGCTGAACGGCTTTGTGAGCGAATGGCTGACTTACCAGTCGTTGCTTCAGGGTTTCGGCACGACCCCGAGCCTGATCCGGCTGATGTTCCCGCTGGGCGGCGCCATGCTGGCGCTCACCGGCGCGCTCGCCGCCGCGTGTTTTGTCAAGGCTTATGGCATCACGTTCCTCGCGCAGCCGCGCAGCGAGCAGGCGGCCCACGCGCAGGAAGCCGGGTGGCCGGAGGTTGCCGGGCAGGTTCTGCTCACGGTGGTTTGCGTGGTCCTCGGTCTGTTCTCCGGCACAGTTCTTGCGGTTGCTCGATCCGGTTACCAGCCAGCTCGCCGGTTCGGCGCTGAGCGCGCAGCTGGGGCAGGCGAACGGTTTTGTCCTGGCCGGCGCGACCGCCGACCGGCGGCACCGTGTCCACGCTGGGCCTCGCGCTCATGGCCGTGTGCCTCCTGCCGGTGCCGCTCGCGCTCTGGTGGATGCTGGGCCGGGGGACGACCGTGCGCTGTGGCCCGACCTGGGATTGCGGACTGCAGGGACTGACGCCCCGCATGGAATACACGGCGACCGGTTTCTCGAAGCCGATCCGCATGATCTTCAAGGCGCTCTTCCGGCCGCGCCGCGAAGTGCAGCGGGAATACGACTTCTCCCCCTATTTCGCCACCAACCTCCGGTTTGAGAGCCATGTGGAGGAGGTCTTCCAGACGCGCATTTATCGTCCGCTCAACTGGCTCGTCTGGCGGGTGGCGCGGCGGATGCGGGCGCTGCAAGCCGGCAGCCTGCAGGCGTACCTCATCTATATTTTTGTCACGCTCCTGCTGCTGTTGATCTTCGCGCTATGAACCGGAGCCATCTCCTAACGCTGCATTCGGATGTAGGGCGGGGTCGCCGAACCCCGCCGTTTGGCCGTGGCGAGGCAGGGTCCGGCGACCCCGCCCGACCGGATCACCGCCGATGAACCTTGATGTCAGAGCGATCGTTTTGCAGACGCTGCTGTTGCTGGCGCTCGCCCCGCTGGTCACCGGCATCATCCGGAACTGGAAGGCCCGGCTGCAGAATCGTC
>CAVRNM010000093.1:0-4210 GCA_963722225.1 uncultured Verrucomicrobiae bacterium | reverse complement strand
AACTCGCCTTTTCTCCCGGGCAACGTGGCGGCGGGAGCCGGACAGGACTCGGCCCCCCTGGAATTGCGCAGCATCGTGAAGGAGGGCGGCGAATATGAGTTCAGCCTCTATGACGCGGCCAAGAAGCAGAGCACCTGGTCACGATTGAACGAGTCCGGCCACGATTTCACGGTCAAGGCGTTTGATCCGGCCAAGGAGGTGGTGACGGTTGAACACAAGAGCCGGACGTACAAACTCGCTTTGAGAGAGTCCAAGATTGCCCTGCTGGCCGTGGCTCCTGGGCCGCCGCAGGCGGGCGGTGGAACTGCTCCGGCGAATGGTGCCCCGGGAAGCCAACCGGCGGGGCTCCGGCCCGGAATTGGACCGTTCCCGGCCGCAATGGAACGCGGTCCGAACGGGACCGCCCCCTCGTTGACCCCGGAGCAGCTTCGCAATCTCGAGGCCGACATCAACCGGCGGCGCGAGCTGCGGCGCCAGGCGGCGGCTGCCCAATCCGCAGCAGCACCTCCGGCCCAGCCGACGAGCCAGCCGTAGCAAGGAGCCGGGTTTCTCATCCGAGCGATTCGCGCCGTTGGAAGAATTGCCGCTGGAAGAAATCGGTGAGGTGGCTTCGGTCGGCGATGTGATTCCTGATGACCTCAGCGCCAATTGAGCCTGTTTCTGTGCTGGCTGGTCCTTTCCACCGATTGCTGCATAACTAGCAGATCTCGGTTGTCCGGTGATGAAGCTTTTGTTATCTATCAGACTGGTTGTGAGCTGATTAAGTTAATATTATCAAGAGGCGCCAATGTTTGGGGGAATTTTAGTTGAAACTGAGTCTCAGTTTTGTTTATTCAACTGGATCTTTGCATGCCAGAAGCCCCGGACAACATTTGCTGCCCTAAACGACTCTCTCCGCCACGTCTGGCGCTTAGTGATTTGCAGGACGGAGAATCGGGCCGGGTGACAGGTGTAAATGGCCAGGCAGAGCTGAGCCAAAGGCTGCGAGAAATGGGCTTTTGCGAGTCCGCTATCATTCAAAAAATCGGGGGCAAGCACATGTTGATATGCGAGTTATGTGGAGTGAGGGTCGCATTGAGCAATCGCGCGGCAGAGAAGATCGAAGTCGAACCGATCCGGAACAATGATTGAGAATGACCGGTGCAAATCGCGGCACCGGCTAATCATGGCATCGACGATCAAACTTTCAGAGCTCGCCATCGGATCAAAGGCGGTGATTCAGGGACTGCCACCGCAAGGGCCGGCGTCGCTCCGCCTGCGCGAGATGGGTGTGCTGCCGGGCGTTGTCATCACACTCGTAAGGACTGCGCCCTTCGGCGACCCGCTCGAAATCCGAGTGCGGGGATACAACCTGACGCTGCGCAAAAGCGAGGCGGAGCACGTAATGGTCGAAATCTCGAAAACTGAAACCTGAAAGGCTGAAAACAAGCCACTCGGCTTTCAGGATTTCCGCTTTCAGTTCTTCAGTCATTTGGCTTTTTCGATGCCTGCACCCACCCATCGTCTGCAATCTTCGGCGCCGCTTGCCCCCCTGCTGGCGGACCGGCGCACCCCGGTTTACGCGCTGGTGGGAAATCCCAACTGTGGCAAGAGCACGTTGTTCAATTCCCTGACCGGCCTGAAACAAAAGGTTGGGAATTATCCGGGCGTCACGGTGGAGAAGAAGACTGGCATAACCTATTCGCAGCACGGGCGCCCGATCACCGTCATCGATCTGCCCGGCACGTACTCGCTGGCCGCGCGCTCACCCGACGAAGCGGTGGTCCGCGACGTGCTGCTTGGTCGTCGCGCCGACACCGCGCAGCCCGATCGCATCATCTGCATTGTCGATGCCTCGAATCTCGAACGGAATCTCTACCTGGTCCATCAGGTGCTCGACCTGGGCCGGCCGGCCATTCTGGTGCTGAACATGATGGACCTGGCGGTGGCCGCGGGGCTCAACCTGCGGGTGGCGCGGCTCGAGCACGAACTGGGCATTCCGGTCATCCCCTGCGAGGCGGCGAACGGCAAGGGCATCCTCGAACTCCGCCTGGCGATGAGCCGGACGGACCTCCCGTTGTCGCGCCACCGTTGGGACATTCCCGCTCCCATCGCCTCGGCGGTCTCTGAATTGCAGGCCTCGCTGGTCGAAAACGACGGCAAGCAGCCGCTCATCGCCCGCGCCGAGGCGTTGCTGCTGCTGACCGACCAGGACGTGGTGCGCGTGGCGGGCTCGACGCCCCTCAGCCATGACACCGCCGCGATCCTCGGCGGCTGGAAGAAGCGGTGGGCGGGGCAGGGCGTTGACTGGTCCGGCACCCTGGTCAACAGCCGTTACGAGGCCATTGCGCGACTCTGTGCCGAGGTGGTGTTGCGCGCCGGCCGAACCGGTCCGTCGGTCTCGGACCGCATCGACCAGGTGGTGGTGCATCCGTTCTGGGGCTGGCTGGTGCTGGGGGGCATCATGGCCGCCCTGTTCCTGTCCATCTTCACGCTGGCCGAATACCCGATGAACTGGATCGACGGGGCGGTCGCGGCGCTGGGCACTTGGGTGAAAGGCGCCATGCCGCCGGGGGACTTGCGTGATCTTTTCACCGACGGCGCCATCGCCGGCGTGGGTGGGATCGTGGTGTTTCTGCCGCAGATTCTGATCCTGTTCTTCTTTCTCGGACTGCTCGAAAGCACCGGCTACATGGCGCGGGCCGCGTTTATCATGGACCGGCTGATGAGCCGGGTCGGCCTCAACGGCAAATCATTCATCCCGTTGCTGGGCTCCTACGCCTGCGCCATCCCGGGCATCATGGCCACCCGCACGATCGAGGACACAAAGGACCGCCTGGTGACGATTCTGGTGGCGCCGCTGATGAGCTGTTCGGCGCGGCTTCCGGTATACCTGTTGATGATCGCGGCGCTGCTGCCGGGCGACCGCGTGCCGGTCGGTGCCAAGGTCGGGCTCATGCTGCTCATGTATGCGCTGGGAACGTTCGGCGCGTTCGGTTTCGCCTGGGGGTTCAAGAAATACCTGCTCAAGGGCGAGCCGCCGCTGATGATCATGGAGCTGCCGCCCTACCGCCTGCCGCGGTTGAAAGACGTGTTGTTCCACATGCTGGAACGCGCCGGCCTGTTCCTGCGCCGCGCCGGCACGATCATCCTCGGCATCTCGATCCTGCTCTGGTTCCTGACGACGTATCCCAAGCCAACCGGCGAGGTCACGCCCCAGGCGCAGATCGCGCACAGCTTCGCGGGCATGGCGGGCCGGACGCTGGAGCCGGTGATCCGGCCGCTCGGCTTCGACTGGCGCATCGGCATCGGCCTGATCACGTCGTTTGCGGCGCGCGAGGTGTTCGTGAGCTCGATGGGGGTGGTTTTCGGGGTGGAGGATTCGGGGGGCAAGGACACGACGCCGCTGCGCGCCGCGCTGCGCCAGGCGCAATGGCCGGGGGGCGCCCCGCTGTTCACTCCCCTGGTGTGCCTCACGCTGATGATCTACTACGTCTTCGCGATGCAATGCATGAGCACGATCGCGGTGGTGAAACGCGAGACCAACTCCTGGCGCTGGCCGCTTTTCCAGACCGCTTACATGACCGGCACGGCGTGGCTGCTCTGCCTGGTGGTCTTTCAAGCCGGCCGCGCCCTGGGCTTCTAGCCGCACCTCACCAGATGACAACCGGACCGAGCTGGCTTAGATTGCGCTTATGACACCGGGCCAACAGAGCATCGCCGCGCTGGGACTCGTCGCGCTGGCCGCCGGGTGGTTGATTTGGCGGGCGCTGGTCCGCCGCGGCCCGGGGGGCTGCGGCGGAGGGGAGTGCCACGCGATCAGTCCGGAAGTGAAAAAACTTCAGGCCCGGCTGAAGCGCTGAGGCGAGAACATGCAGTTGACCAATGCTTTTTAGACGGTGATAGCCCGCACCAAACGGTGCATAGGGCCGGCGCCGTTTCGACAGGCTCAAGGCCCCGAGCGTGTCGAAGGGCTTGTCGCCGGGCCGATGGTCCGTGGGGGAACGGTCCGCCGACGAGCGGCGACCCTACGTCTCAACTGCATGATCCCGGCTGAGGCGGTGGCGGCTACTCGAGCTCCTCTTCGCGGGCGGCCGGCGGAACCGGCCGGTCGTGTTGCGCCGCAGGGACTCCAGGTTTTCCCGGACCAGTTCGCCCATGGTCTGGCAGCGGAGATAACGGTCGGAGTGGGAATGCTCGGCGAGGCTCTCGCGGAGCTGGAGCACCTTCT
>CAVRNM010000092.1:0-4323 GCA_963722225.1 uncultured Verrucomicrobiae bacterium | reverse complement strand
TTATGTACGCGTACTCGTTTAACACATTGCTCATGCGGTCGCCC
This sequence comes from uncultured Verrucomicrobiae bacterium, assembly GCA_963722225.1. Classification (GTDB taxonomy): domain Bacteria; phylum Verrucomicrobiota; class Verrucomicrobiia; order Opitutales; family Opitutaceae; genus Fen-1467. Next base: position 4,279 of record CAVRNM010000092.1, on the reverse strand, counting down.
TGATCCAGAGAATCTAGTCCGATGGCTTACCACGCGGGAACACCCGCCCTATCGACGGCCCAAGACCGCGATTTCCCCGGTGCCGGTCATCGCTTGCCCCCGCTCCTCTTCGGAGCCGCGGCGCCCGCCCCGCAGAATATCAAGCGAAACGCGCCCAGCCGGCCGCCTCCGCTGGAAATACGCGGGCTGGCCCGCCGCTTCGCCCGATTCCTTGGCCGGGCCGGGCCGGGCGTTCTGGCCGTGCTCCTGGCGTCGTGCGGCAGTCATGACACCAACGTCCAGCGGGGCGATCGCGAACAGGTGCTCCATCGGGGCATCGGGGCGGAATTGCCCGATCTCGATCCTCATCTGGCCACCGGGACCGCTGAATACAATGTGCTCTCCTCGCTCCTTGAGGGCTTGGTCACCGAGGACCCCGTGGACCTGCACCCGGTTCCGGGCGTCGCCGAGAGCTGGGAGATCTCGCCGGACGGCCTCGTCTATCTTTTCCGTCTGCGGGCTGAGGCGCGCTGGTCCGATGGGACGCCGGTCACCGCCGCCGACTTTATTGCGTCGTTCCGTCGCGTGCTCACGCCGGCCTTCGGTGCCCAGTATGCGACGATGCTGTACCCGGTGCGGAACGCCGAAGCGTTCCACCGCGGCCGTCTCGTCGATTTTGGCGCGGTGGGCTTCGCGGCCCCCGCTGAGCGCACGCTGCGGATCACCCTGGAGTGTCCCACGCCGCATTTCCTCTCCCTGCTCAGTCATCCGGCCTGGTTGCCGGTGCCCATGGCCACCCTGGCGCGCTACGGCCCCATCGACCGCCCGGGGAACTCCTGGGCGCGTCCCGGTCGTTTTGTCGGCAACGGGCCTTTCACCCTGAAGACGTGGCAGCGCAACCAGGTGATCATTGTCGAAAAATCCCCCACGTATTGGGATGCGGCGACGGTCCGCCTCCAGGCCATCCATTTCTATCCGATCGACAGCCTCGACGCCGAGGAACGCGCCTTTCGCGCCGGCCAGCTGCACCTGACCGAGGCGATGCCGCCGGCCAAGATCGATGCCTACCGCCAGTCCCGATCGCCCTTCCTCCGCATCGACCCCTATCTCGGAACCTACTTCTACCGCATCAACGTCCGCCAGCCTTTCCTGACCGACCCCCGTGTGCGCCGTGCCCTCGCTCTGGCGGTCGACCGTCAGGCCATTGTCGACCATGTTCTCCGCGGCGGGCAGCGTCTCGCCACCGCGTTCACGCCTCCCGGGATGAGAGGCTATACACCTCCCGCCGGCATCCCGACCGATTTTGCCGCCGCGCGGCGGCTCCTGGCGGACGCCGGCTATCCCGGAGGACGCGGCCTGCCGCCATTCGAACTTCTGTTCAACTCTTCGGAAGGCCACCAGATCATCGCCGAGGCCGTCCAGGAAATGTGGCGACGCGAGTTGGGAATCGAGGTGCGGCTCGTTAACCAGGAACTCAAGAGCACGCAGGACGCGCGTCGTACCGGCAATTTCCAGATTCTGCGGTCCGTCTGGATCGCCGATTACGCCGATCCATTGTCGTTCCTCGACCTCTGGCGCACTGACAGCAGCAACAACTTCACCGGCTGGGCCAGCGCCGATTATGACCGCCTGCTCAATGAAGCGGCCCGCACCATCGAGCCGGCGCCCCGGAATGCGCTCCTGCAACAGGCAGAAACCATCCTGCTGGAAGCTGCCCCGATCATCCCGGTCAATTACTATGCTCACATCTTTCTCCTTCAGCCGTCGGTGCACGGCTGGCACCCCACCCTGCTCGACCACCATCCCTACAAATACGTGTGGCTGGAAGAGTAGGCCGGAACGAACCGGCCATCAGGGATTGACAGCGGTCGGGGCGTGACTGGCGGGGCGGGCGGTCAGGGTCGTCAGGTGGTCCAGGGTGAACACCGCCGGACCCGGGTTGCCATCATCGTTCCAAAGATCGTGTTGTTGGGAGCCTGTCGCGCGGGCGGGACGAAAGCGCGCAGGCGAAAAAAAGCGTGGAGGACGATGCTCCCGCCGGTGTTGGAAAAACAACAGCTTCGCATTGGAGGCATCCTGATAGCCTTTTGAGCCGACCGTTTCCCGATCAGATGTTAATCCTCCGGCTTGGGCGTTAACGCCTTTTTAATGCCCGACGGGATCCTCTTAATTAGGTGAAGCGGGCCATCCGGGCTATCATGGAGGCATGAACTTGCCCGCCTGGCCGTTGGCCGAACTCACGCCTGTCGTCGGCGACGTCGTTTTCGCCGGAATCGCCGTGGCGTTCTTCGCCCTCGCGATCGCCTACGCCTGGTTCTGCAAGAAGGTGCGCTGAGCGCCCCCGACGATTCTCCACCCGCTGCCTCCATGGAAAACCTCATCATCGGCCTGATTGCCGTGCTTCTCCTCCTCTACCTGGTCGCCGCGGTGCTCCGCCCGGAGAAATTCTGACCGCGCCGTCCCACCGAACCAATGCCTTTTGTCATTTGATCGATGACAAAGCGTTCTTCGCCCCATGAACAATCTGAACTCCTGGACCCAGCTGGCGCTCTACATCGGCGCCCTGCTCTTGATCACCAAGCCGCTCGGGCGGTACCTCGTGCAGGTGCTCGACGCGCAGGGCCAGACGTGGCTCGACCGCGTCGTCCGGCCGGTGGAGCGCGCGACCTACCGGATGTGCGGCATCGATGCCGAGCGCGAACAAGGCTGGCTGGGCTACACGATCTCGATGCTCCTGTTCAGCCTGGCGGGCATGCTGCTCACCTATTTCATCCTGCGCTATCAGGACCTCCTGCCGTTTCAGTCCCTGTTCAACCCGCAGAAACTGCCCGGCGTCAATCCGCACCTTGCCTTCAACACGGCCGCCAGCTTTACCACCAACACCAACTGGCAGTTCTACGGCGGCGAATCGACCCTGTCCTATTTCTCGCAGATGGTGGGTCTGACGCTGCACAATTTCACCTCGGCGGCGACTGGCATCGCGATCGCCGCCGCCTTGGTTCGCGGCATTGCCCGGCACACGGCGCAGACCATTGGCAACTTCTGGGTGGACGTGGTGCGCATCACCTACTACGTGCTCGTGCCGATTTGCCTGGTTTTTGCGCTGCTTCTCGTCTCGCAAGGAATCATCCAGAATTTCAAGCCCTACACGGTGGCGAAAACGCTGGAGCCCTACACCACCTCCGTCCAAAAGACCGACGATGGCGGCAAACCCGTCGCCACGGCCGACGGAAAACCGGTCATGGTCGACCAGGTTGTGGACACCCAGACCATCGTGCAGGGCCCGGTGGCGTCGCAGATCGCGATCAAGATGCTCGGCACCAATGGCGGCGGCTACGTCAACGCCAACGCCGCCCATCCGTTCGAGAATCCCACGCCACTCTCCAATTTCCTCCAGATGCTCTCGATCTTCGCGATCCCGAGCGCGCTGACCTGGTATCTCGGGCGCATGGTGAAAAACCAGCGGCACGGCTGGGCGGTGTGGAGCGCGATGTTCATCTTGTTTCTCACCGGCGTGTTCGTCGCCTGGCAATCCGAGGCGGCCGGCAACCCCATCCACCAAAAACTCGGCCTGGCCGCGTCGGACGGCAACATGGAGGGCAAGGAGGTGCGCTTCGGCATCTTCAGTTCCGCGCTTTTCGCCACCGTCACCACCGACGCCTCATGCGGCGCGGTCAACGCCATGCACGATTCGTTCACGCCGCTGGGCGGGCTCGTGCCGATGTTCAACATCCAGACGGGCGAGGTCATTTTCGGCGGGGTGGGCGCCGGCCTTTACGGCATGCTCGTCTTCGTGGTGCTGGCCGTGTTTATCGCCGGGCTGATGGTCGGGCGCACGCCGGAATATCTCGGCAAGAAGATCGAGGCCTACGACGTGAAGCTGGTGATGATCGTGCTGATGGTGCTGTCGACGACCATCCTCGCCTTCACCGCCTGGGCCGCCGTCGCCGACTGGGGCAAGGCGGGGCTGAACAACTCCGGCCCGCACGGCTTCAGCGAAATTCTTTATGCCTACAGCTCGTGCGTCGGCAACAACGGCAGCGCCTTTGCCGGCCTCAGCGGCAATGAAATGCACTGGGACACCACGACGGGGTTGGCGATGCTGATCGGCCGGTTCCTCATGATCGTCCCGATCCTGGCGCTCGCCGGCAACCTCGCCGGCAAGAAACTCATCCCGGCGAGCGCGGGCACCTTCCAGTGCGAAGGATTCACCTTCGTGGCGCTGCTCATCGGCACGGTGCTGCTGGTGGGCGCCCTCACGTTTCTGCCGGCGCTCGCGATGGGTCCGGTGGTTGCCGAT
>CAVRNM010000091.1:0-5821 GCA_963722225.1 uncultured Verrucomicrobiae bacterium | reverse complement strand
GAGAGCGAGCACAAAAGTAGCGAAGATGACATTCATTCGAAGGATACGCACCGGACTGGCCCGACGGGATACGTTATTCTAATCGGACGGGACCGTTGCGGAAATGCATTGTCAGACTCAGGGTGATACCTGGTTGGCATTACGAGTGGAGACAGGGCGTCTTTCTGATCGCCTCGATCCCCGGGGTGTACACTTAACGCCTGCTCCAGCCGGACGCCGGGCCGCCGCAACCGCCTGAAGGATTTTGTCCATTTTGATGTCATCCGCCCGGTTGAAACTGAGTGTAGCAGCGACGGCCTGAGAATGCCGAAGATGGCGGAGTTCCTTGGTCGACACTGGCAAACGGGGATTCACTCAAGGAGCTCCTATTGAGCGTCGATAGGCAGCCCACTGAATCCAGTACTCGGTTCGGGCATCGGTTCGTTGGTCCTCGGACTGGTGGCGAAGTACTTGCGCCTCCAGAAGGTCCGATAACGTGCCTAGCCCACCGTGATACCGATCAGACTCCTGGCGCAGGTTTGTCTCGGCCTGCTCCACGGATGTCTGTGCCACCAATACAGCTTGCCATGCTGCGGACAAGTCGTCCCAGCGCTTCTCGATCTCTAGCTGAATCTCCCGTCGTGTATCGGCCAGCCGGATTTCAGCAACCCTCCGTTTCATCTCGGCAGCCGCTGCGGCTTTCGAGTTCTCCCAGATGCCGGTGATGGGAACGTTGACTAGGACGAATCCTATTACGTCTGAGTAATTCTTGAGCCCACTGATATGGTTGGATGCGTGCGTTTGGGCAGCGATTTGAGGACAAGCATCCCGTGGTAGCAGCCGTCGAGGTAGAATCCCGTGTCGGGCTTTTCGAGCGGCCGACCTTCTCCGAGCCAGCAGTTTTCCTGGATCGACTTGTCCGCGTCGAAGAACTCCAGCGGATCGGAGATTCGCTGCTCCGGTAGCGAGGGATTGAGGAATTCCAAGTAGTGGAGAAAATGATCCGCGTCGGTCATCGGCCGCACCCGCCCGCCGCTACCGGCAAAGAGGGCCTGGAGAAATTGCCCGGTCTGCTTGAACTGCTCCGCGTAGGCGCCGAGGAGCGCCTCATTGGTCAGGCGGCCGGACTTTTGTCCCACGACTTCCGCCGCCACCGGCATCGTGAAATACAGCCGCAGCCGTTCGCGGCGCAGGGCGCCTTCTTCCATCAGGCGCGAATACCGCACGAAGCGCTCGTTGCGCTGGCGCGTGCTCCACTCGTTGGTGGAATACCCGTTCGCAGGACGTAGAATATCGCGGTGAGCATAAGCCGATCATCTTTCGGCGGTCGCCCGCGCAGAGGCCACCTGCGGGTTTTATCACGCGAGCGGTTAATTTTTTTAGCCTTCGCCACAATGGCTCAGGCAGCTCTGTGCGCCGGATCAGTTTCATGCGCCAAGTGGGATTAACCCGCTCAGTTTTTGTTCCCAGCATATTCGGGACACTTCGTTCTCGTCGGTGCTCGGGAGCTAAACGTTAGCTAGCCTGCTGGCGTATTCGTCTTGACATACCTATGACTGCTATGTATAGTGCCTCTATGGTTAGGAAGGAACTGGTCGCTGCATCGGCTGAGCCCCTGATTTTGTCACTGCTCGCAAGGGGCGAGAGCTACGGCTATGCTATCATTCAAGAGATTAAGGCCCGCTCCGAGGGCAAACTTCAGTGGACTGATGGGATGCTTTACCCGGTGTTACACCGGCTCGAAGACCGAAAATTAATCAAGTCACGCTGGGTAGAGAGCGAGACTGGACGGAAACGGAAATATTACTCGCTTAAGGAGCATGGCAAAATCGCGATGAGCAGGCACCATGAAGAATGGACGCTCGTCCATACTGTTTTGGCTGACCTCAGGAGAGGGCAGTATGTTTGACATTGAAAAATCATTCGCTGAATGGCGGACGCAGATGCTGGCCGCTGGAATTAAAACGCCCGTGCCGCTCGTGGAACTGGAAAATCACCTACGCGAAGACGTGGAGAACGAGATGCTGGCTGTGGCTGACGCAAAGAGGGCTTTTGAAATGGCTGCCCGGCGAATCGGTATGCCTGGCGAGATCAGTAATGAGTTCGACAAGACTTCCATACGGTCAGCACGAGCAACAGATGGAAACACATTTATGCACAAAAGATACTTACTCGCCAATGCCGTTCTTTGGGCCGCGGCAATTCTTGCTTCGGCAGTCGTTCATGCGCCTGTCGTTTTTTCTATCATTATTTTGCCGGCATTGGCTTTCACCTCTCTTGTAATAATTAGTCCCAAGTCGAGGGATTCGGATTGTCAAAAAGTGGTGCCACATGCCTAAAAAGTTGCCAAAGTCGGCCTCAATTAGATTTTGCTGAAGGCCGTCCTTCAACCGCCCCTTTGTGGTCTGTCAGCGCCGCTTTTTGACGCGACCGATTGAACGTTGGTGTATGCATCGAACAGGGCTGCGCCCTAGTTGCCGTTGGCCGATATGCACATTGTTTCAAAACTCATCGATTTTGCACACACGCCCTAGCCTCAGCCGACCTTGACCCAAAGCATTTTCAGGAAATGCCGGCTTCGCCCAGCGATGGTTATCGTTGGCCCTACCTCCTGTTTGTGCCCGAGCGGATCAAGGTCCCATGTTTCCTCGTGGCTCCGAACAACACAGGTTTCGCCACCGACGACTTGGAGCTGTTGCGCGCTGACGCCTCTAATTATATCCAGGGCGAGTCCAACCTGGCGGAGCGTTTAGGATGTCCACTTTTGGTGCCAATTTTCCCACGGCCAGCAATGGGGAATAGTAGCTTGTACCTGCACGCATTGAGCCGAGACAGCCTACTGACTTCAGTTGAGGTATGGAAGCGGGTCGATCTCCAACTCTTGCAGATGATTCGGACGGCCCAAATCCACCTGGAAAACCGAGGCCTTAGAATTGACCAAAGGATTCTCCTGTGGGGTTTTTCTGCGTCAGGGAACTTCGTGAATCGATTCACGATGCTCCATCCGGATCGCGTCCTCGCAGTGGCGGGCGGTGGAATCGCATGGCCGATTGCGCCAACAGTCGAATTCGAGAATGAGCGTCTTCGCTACCCGATCGGCCTTGCCGACATCGATGGCTTTACTGGGAAGCCCGTCGATTTGGGTGCGTTGCGCTCGGTCGCGTGGTTTCTCTTCCGGGGCGCCGACGACACGAGCGATCCGGTAGACTATCGGAACTGCTATGCTGAATCTGACGCCGAACTCATCCGCCGCCGCTTCGGCTCAACACCAGCGTCGCGGTGGCCTGCGGCGCAACGGCTTTACGCCGAGGCGAACCTCCCTGCACGTCTGACCCTCTATGCAGGCGTAAGGCACACCTGGACGCCGGCGATTCGGGAAGACATTGCACAATTCTTCGAGAAGCGCCTGCGTGAGGTTTACGGGACCTTTTGACCGAAGGTGAGCTGTTCATGCGCGAGGTCTATGTTATGGGATACCCACGCATTCCGTGGGCATCCGATCCTAATCTCGTAGGGATGAACGGCGCGATCGCCGCCGTAATAGAGCACAGGCAGAACCGCAAACGGCATTTAGTGCTGACCGGCATGGCGCGTGGAGGGCTCAGCGGCGGTCCAGTTCTCCTGGTGGGAGATGCTTCGGTTCAAACTGAATCAGTTCGCACAGGTGGAAATTCAGGGACTGTAGTGGGTGTGGTCGTTGACTCCTTGATCGAAACCGCCGACACAAGCTCGCCGAATCCCGAAGAACTTGGATTTCTTGCCGCGATTTCTATCGAAACCGTACGAGAGACTGTCGGCCACCATCACCTCGACGTGAATGTCGGTTCGATTAGATACCGCCAACATTTGCGGACGCCTGAATCGCACTGCGGCCGCACACGGCGCACTTGCGGAGGTTCTCCTGAAATTGGAGTTTTTCAATCCGCTCTCCAGCGTGAAAGACCGCATCGGCAACGCGATGATTGAGGACGCGCTCAAATCAGGCCGGATCAACAAGGACACGATCCTGATTGAGCCCACGAGCGGCAATACGGGGATCGCGCTGGCCTTTGTGGCTGCGGCCAAGGGCCTGAGGCTGATCCTCACGATGCCCGAGACGATGAGCCTTGAGCGCCGCAAGTTGCTCAAGATTCTCGGGGCCCGGCTTATCCTCACTGAAGGGGCCAAGGGCATGAAGGGTGCCATCGCCAAGGCCGAAGAGCTCAACAAACAGATTCCCAATAGCGCCATCTTGCAGCAATTCGCCAACCCGGCAAATCCAGAGATTCATCGCCGGACCACGGCCGAGGAGATCTGGAGCGACACGGACGGCAAGGTCGACTTCGTCGTTTCGGGCATCGGCACCGGTGGCACGATCACCGGCGTGGGCGAGGTGCTCAAATCCCGCAAGCCGTCGGTCAAGATCATCGCCGTGGAACCCGACGCCTCGCCGGTCCTCTCCGGCGGCCAGCCCGGCCCGCACAAGCTGCAGGGCATTGGGCCCGGTTTCGTGCCGGCAGTCCTGAACACCAAGATCTACGACGAGATCCTTCGCGTGAAGGAGACCGACTCCGGCCCGGTGTCGAAGCAGGTAAACCAGATCGATGGGATTCCGATCGGCATCTCTTCGGGCGCAGCCGTCTGGGCCGCGCTGCAACTTGCCAAGCGACCTGAAAACAAAGGCAAAGTCATTGTCGCGGTCATTCCCTCGAGCAGCAAGCGCTATCTGTCCACCTGGCTTTTCGCCGACATCGCCGTCGAGAGCGACAAGCTGGACGACCTGATTCCCGTTCCTGCTGCCGCTCCCGTCAGCACCTCGGTGCCCGCCAATGCCTGACAGGGCGAGGGCCCGCTTAACAACCGGTGGCGTGGGTCGAATATGACCCGCGCTCGCGCCGCCTCTTCCGTGGACCTGCCATCTCATCTTCCGATTTCCGTCTTCTTCTGGCCGCCCGCGCGGCCCGACGTTTCGCCTGGCTCCTCCGGGACGGCGAGGCATTCCGTCGGGCTGCCGGGCGCCGTCGATTCCCTTGGCGTTCGCCCGCACTGCTGGAGGTTTTGGGATTACCACAGTTCGCGTGGTCGTGGTGGCAGGCGCGGGCGAACGCATCCTCTTGGCTGGAGAATTGACTGCTCCGGCTGGCTCGGCGGGGTAGCCAATTGGGAAGGCCCGGCGCCGCAAACGCCTCATGAGTTGGTTCGATTCCAACCCCGCCTCTAGTCTCACTTCTCACCCACCACAAGAACATCAAATGAGCACAACCCAACCACACCTGAGCACGCTAGCCCTGCATGCGGGCCAGGTGCCCGATCCGACGACCGGCGCCCGCGCGGTGCCGATCTATCAGACGTCCTCGTACGTCTTCAAGAGCACCGACCATGCGGCGAATCTTTTCGCCCTGAAGGAATTCGGGAACATCTACACCCGCCTGATGAACCCGACGACCGATGTCTTCGAGCAGCGCATTGCGGCGATCGAGGGCGGCACGGGCGCGCTGGCTGTTGCCTCGGGCCAGGCGGCGACCTCCCTGGCGTTGATCGCCGTCACCCAGGTGGGCGACGAGATCGTCTCGGCCAACAACCTCTATGGCGGAACGTATCAATTGTTCCATTACACACTGCCCAAGCTCGGCCGGACCGTTAAGTTCGTCGACTCGGGTAATCCGGAGGCCTTTCGCCAGGCGATCACACCCAAGACGCGTGCGATCTATGCCGAGACGATCGGCAATCCGAAGCTCGACGTCCCCGATTTCGAGGCGATCGCGAAGATCGCCCACGCCGCCGGCATCCCCTTCATCGTGGACAACACGGTCGGGGTCGGGCTGGTGGCCCCGATCGAGCACGGCGTCGACATCGTGGCCTT
>CAVRNM010000090.1:0-6449 GCA_963722225.1 uncultured Verrucomicrobiae bacterium | reverse complement strand
ATAGAGCTCCTCATAGCCCCATTCCGCATAGCGCGGCAGCCATTGCAGCAGAAAGTCGAGGCGCTCCACCTGGCGCGCGAGGTCCCATTGAAAAGCCCGGATCGGCAAATGCTGCAAAGGCGGGGTTCGGCTCATGGATTCAACAGTCGTTGTTCGATCTGAAAAGATCCGGGGCAAAGTACACCGAATATCCAAACTCAGGGCTTAATCTTGAACCACAGAGACACCGAGGCACAAAGCAGAAGGGCAAGCTGACCGAAATCGAAGCGCGCTGATTTCGCGTGCTTGAATAGGTCACCGGCCAAAATCCTACGAATGCCGTCTCTAAGCATGGGCACATTGAAGTTGACGATTAGTCCAACTGAACGGCGTTCGAGCTTGAGGTAGGTCAGGAGCTGGGCGTGGTGCACCGGCAGCAATTCATTGACGGCTTTCAGTTCAAGGATCAACTCCCCTTCGACGAGAAAATCCAGCCGGTAGCCGCGCTCAGCTCTATCCCTTTGTAGAGCAGCGGCGTCTCGCGCTGCCGCTCGAAGGTCAAGCCGGCCTGGGCAAGCTCGTGCGCCAGCGTCTCTTCATAGGCTGTTTCCAGCAATCCAGGGCCAAGTTCTCGGTGTGCCTCCAGGCAAAGTCCGATGACCTTGTAGCTTAGCTCGTTCAGTTTCTTCCTCTGTGCCTCCGTGGTTCATAGGATTGGCAGCCGATCTTTGGCCGATATGATCATTGCGGCATGAGATCCCCATCGACCAATCCGGCCCCCGTCGATGCAACTGCCTAGTTTCCTCTTTTCTGCAGGAACTCTTTCAGCCACGCCTTCCCGCCGGCTTCATCCGAGAATGCTCCCTCCAGCTGCGCTTCGAAGGCGGCATCGAGGATCGGTTTGAACGCCGGGCCGGGTTGCCAGCCCAGTCCCACCAGATGCCGGCCCAGAATCAGCGGGTGCGGCGCGGTGTTCCGCACGGCCAGGGCGTGCGCTCTTTCACGCAAAGCCTTGATGCGGCTTTCCGTCTCATCCGAAACGAGCGGCGGACGACCAAGATGATCCGCCTGCATGACGACGCACAGCTCGTCAATGGTGGCCGGAGCAAGCCTGCGCGCCAGCCGGCGCACGGCGCTGTCGGTGAACTCCGCCTGGCCGCGATGATGGGCCAGATGGTGCGCCACCAGGGGCCGCACCCGGTCGATCAATTGGAGCGGCGCACCGATCCGCCCCAGAAAAGTCTCCGCGAGCGGCCCGCCGGCATCCTCATGCCCCGGGCTCATCCAGCGCAACGTGCCGCGGCGCTCGATCCGCGCCGTGGTGGATGGCTTGCCGAAATCATGGGCCAGCACCGCCAGCGTCAGGTACCGGCGCCTGACCGGATCGCTTTGTCGCCATTCCTGAAGGCGGGCGAGCGCATCGAGGCAGAGCTTGGTGTGGGCAAGAACATCGCCCTCCGGATGCCATTCCGGTTCCTGCGGCACCCCGGCCAAGGCATTGATCTCCGGAAAATGCGCGAGCCAGCCGGTCTGTTCCAGAACCGTGATGCCTTTGGACGGCACGACGGATTTGACGGCCCATTTTTCCCATTCGCCCCAGATCCTTTCCACCGGCAGCTCATGAAATGTGCCGGCGATGCTGCGGCAGAGCTCCGCCGTTTCCGGCGCGAGCTCGAGATCGAATCTTGCCGCCAATTGCATGCCCCGCAGCACGCGCAAAGGATCCTCCACAAACGCCGCGCTGGTGTGGCGCAGGATTTTCGCCTGCAAGTCGGCCCGACCGTGGTGCGGATCGATGATCGTTGCGGTCACCGGATCGTAGGCGATGGCATTGATCGTAAAGTCGCGTCGCGCCGCCGCGTCGGCGTCGGACAGGGTTGGATCGGGTGCCACCGCAAACCCGCGGTGGCCGGCGCCGGTCTTGGATTCGCGGCGCGGCAGGCTGAAATCGTATTCGGCGCCGGCGAGGCGCAGCTTGACGACACCGAAACTGCGTCCAACCAGGTCGGCATCCCCGAACGGTGCGAGCGCGCGGACCAACGTTTCATAATCCGCCCCCGCCACCTCGATATCGAGATCCTTCGGCTCGAGCCCGAGCAGCCAGTCGCGCACTCCGCCGCCGACGAGCCGCGGCCGGCCGACGGCGCGCAGGGCGCGGCAGATGGCGAGCAGTTTATCAGGCAGCCGCATCGGGGTGTCTATCCAACGAGCCGGGGCCCCAGACAGCGTCTCGCTGGAAAGCTCCAGGTTCCAAAGCGCCAAAATAGTCCGCGCTGAAAGCGCACGCTGTCATTTGGGATTTGGAGGTTTGGCGTTTGGAGTTTCCAGGCAACTCGACTTATTTTCGTGGTCAAATCCCTTTTCGTGGTTCCGGGTTACTGATCGGATGGCGCGCATCGGTGTCCGTTATTTCGGGAGGTGCGCCAGCCATGGACCGCGATGAGAATCCAGCCGGCCAGCAGCAGGAGTCCGCCCAGAGGCGTGATCCAGACGAATCCGTGCGGCGCGCCCAAGGCCAAGCCGTAGAGCGATCCGGAAAACAGGACCGTTCCAGCAATCCAGCAGATTGCCGCGCCGCTGAGGCCGGCCGGCAGGCGGGCGGCCGCCGTAGAGGTCCGCCCGGCGAGCCCGAGCAGCCCCACGGCATGAATGAGGTGGTAAAGCACCGCCGTCTGCCAGAGCGCGGCGGTCTGCCGCTGCGTCAGGATGTCGTGCAAGGCATGGGGGCCGAAAGCGCCTAGCGCCACGCCGAGCAGGCCCGCCAGACCGGCGTAGAGGAGTAATCTGTTTGGTGACATGCTTTGAATTGGCGGTTGTTCGATGTGGCATGGGTATATTGGCCGTGTGCGATAACTTGTCGATGCTTGCAAAACTGATTGACGGTAGCGCAGGCTTCCAGCCTGCAACCGATGCAGCCAGGGATGGCTGCGCTACGTTCGGAAACACCGTCAATCGGGAGATGCGCCCCGCGAAACAACTTTCCATCTAAAGGGTTGACACGCTCCTGCGAAAACCTACCTATGGGACCCTTTCTGCACATGAAATCCTTTCTCGCCAAAAAGGGGGCGGTTAAGCCTCAGTGGCATCTGATCGATGCTGATGGGGTCGTCTTGGGCCGTCTCGCCGTCAAAGTCGCCAACCTGCTGAGGGGTCGTAACAAAGCCACCTTCACCCCGCAAACCGACACGGGGGACTTCGTCGTTGTCATCAATGCGGCCAAGGTTGCGCTGACTGGCAAGAAGGAGGAGCAGAATCGTTACATGACCTTCTCCGGCTACGTCGGCGGCGAGATTTACCGCACGGTTCCCCAGATGCGCGCGCGGAATCCCGAGTTCATCATCCTGCACGCAGTCAAAGGCATGCTGCCGAAGAACCGCCTCGCGGCAAAAATGCTGACGAAGCTGAAGGTATTTCCCGGCGCCACCCACACGCACGAGGCCCAGAACCCCATCAAGATCTCAATCTGATCCATTCATGAGCGCTGAAACCGCCGTCTTTTCCGCCACCGGCCGCCGCAAGTCGGCCACCGCCCGGGTCCGCATTGTTGAAGGCACCGGCAAGCTGATCGCCAACGGCCGCGAATTCGAGAACTACTTTAGCCACGAGAATTTTGCCAAGCAGGCCTACTCGCCCCTCCTCACCGTCGAGATGCGCGAGAAGTTCGACGTCACGGTCAACGTGAGCGGCGGCGGGATCAGCGGGCAGGCCGGCGCCGTGGCGCACGGCATCGCCCGGGCTCTCCAGAAGTTCAATCCCGAGCTTCGCGCCGCCCTGAAGAAGGCCGGGCATATCACACGCGATCCGCGCGAAAAGGAACGCAAGAAGGCCGGCCAGCCGGGCGCCCGCAAGCGCTTCCAGTTCTCGAAGCGCTAGGTTTTCGCTTCGGGCGGAAACCTATTGGCTTTGCTGCGCAAAGCTCAGATCTTGGAGACTTCGGGGTGGCGCGGGCCTCCAGCCTGCACAGGTTCGTCAATCTCGCCGAAATCTCTGCCTATGGCGGAGCATGAGTTTTGGCGGCGGAACCAAAACTTCTGGATTCTCGCTGGTTAATCCTCAATCCTTGGTGAAATGAAAGTCGGTGTCGTCGGTGCGTCCGGATATTCCGGCGAAACGCTGGTCAAGCTCCTCCTCCACCATTCCCAGGTGACGCTGGGTGCGGTGACGTCGCGCCAGCACGCGGGCCAGCCGCTGGCGCAGGTGATTCCCGCCCTGCGCGGAACCGACCGCGGTCTCCGGTTTGTTGACTCCGATGCCGCCGCCCTCGCCGCGGGCGACATTCCCTTGTTTTTCCTGGCGCTGCCGCACGGCGCCGCGGCGGCGTACGCCCGGACGTTGATTGCGGCGGGCAAGAAGGTCATCGATCTCAGCGCCGATTTCCGGATCGCCGACCTCGCCACCTACACCCGCTACTATGGCGAGCATCAGGCGCCGGAATTGCTGGCGCAGGCGCGCTTCGTCCTGCCGGAGCTCGCCCCCGCCGGCTGGAAGCAATTTCCGCTCATCGCGGCGCCGGGCTGCTATCCGACCAGCGTGCTGCTGCCCCTGGTGCCGCTCCTGCGGGCGGGCGTGGTTTCCCGCGAGCACATTGTGGCCAGTTCCTACAGCGGCGTCAGCGGCGCCGGCCGCAAATTGGATGAGATGTTTCTCTATGTCGAGCGGGCGGAGAGCACGAAGGCCTACGGGCTGACGAAGCATCGCCACCTGGCGGAGATCGAGGAACAACTCGGGCTCCAAACCGGGGCGACGACGATCATCCAGTTCAATCCGCACCTGGCCCCGATGCGGCGCGGGATTGCCACGACCATCACCGTTCCCGCCATGCCCGGCGCCAGCATCGACAGCCTCTACGCCGGGTGGCGCCAGGCCTACGAGGGCCGGCCCTTCGTCCAATTGCTTCCGAGTGGCGAGACCCCTGACACGGCTTGCGTCACCGGCACCAACCGCGCCGATTTGTCGGCCGTGCTGGATTCGCGCACGGGCAATTTCGTGATCACGGCGGCCATCGACAACCTGGTGAAGGGCGCCAGCGGCCAGGCGGTGCAGATCATGAACCTCTGGTTCGGCTTTCCGGAAACTGCGGGCTTGGTCTGATGAGTTTTCAGGTCCGGGGCGCGGGCGCCGCGCCCCGGACCTGAAAACTCTTGCACTCGCGCGCGATTCAAACTGGGTTCATCCGGAAGATACCGCGAGCGGGGCCGGCCTTGCGCCGATTGTTTCCTCCGCTCCGACCTTTACCAGCAACCGACCGAGATCATGATCGAATTCACCAATAATATCCTCTTCGTGGGCTATGGCGCCGTGGCCGAGTGCACGCTCCCAATCATCTTCAAGCACATCAAAGTGCCGGCCAAGAACGTCACGGTCATGGATTTCGAGAACCGGGCCGAGAAGCTCCGGAAGTGGACGGCGAAGGGCGTGAATTTCGTCCAGGACCGCGTCACCCGCGAGAACCTGGGTTCGCTGCTGGGCAAGTACGTTGCCACGGGCGACATCATTATCGACCTCGCCTGGAACATCGATGCGCTTGAGATTCTCCAGTGGTGCCACGACCGCGGCGTCCGCTACATCAACACGTCCACCGAGCTGTGGGATCCCTACCAGGGCCTGCCGGACAACAAACCAACCACCAAGACCCTCTACTGGCGCCAGATGAACCTGCGCCGCCTGCTCGCGAAGTGGAAGGTCAAGGGCCCGACGGCCGTGATTGAACATGGCGCCAACCCCGGCCTCATCTCGCATTTCACCAAGCAGGGTCTGATCGACATCGGCCAAAGTCTGCTCGCCGACAAAAAACTCAAGGGCCGGAAGGCCGAGGAGGTCGCGCAGCTTATCGTAGACCGCCGGTTCAACGTTCTGGCGCAACAGGTCGGAGTGAAGGTCATCCATTGCAGCGAACGCGACACCCAGATTTCCGATGTGCCGAAGCAGGTCGGCGAATTCGTCAACACGTGGAGCATCGAGGGATTCCGCGAGGAGGGCACCACCACCGCCGAGATGGGGTGGGGCACGCATGAGAAGGAGCTGCCGGCTTTTGCCTATCAGCATAAGGAAGGCCCGAAGAACCAGATTTGCCTCGCTCGCATGGGCATCAACACCTGGGTCCGTTCCTGGGTGCCCGACTACACCATCCACGGCATGGTCGTCCGCCACGGCGAGTCGTTTTCGATCTCCGACAAGCTGACGGTCTGGGAGAACGGCGAGGCCGTCTACCGTCCGACGATGCACTACGCCTACTGCCCCTGCGACAACGCGATCATCTCGCTGCAGGAGTTGCGCGGTTACGACTACCAGCTGCAGGTGAACCAGCGCATCATGAACGATGAGATCACCAGCGGCTCCGACATCCTCGGCGCGCTGCTGATGGGCCATGCCTATAATTCGTGGTGGATCGGCAGCGACCTGAGCATTGGGGAATCCCGGCGCCTGGTCCCGCACCAGAATGCCACGACGATGCAGAGCAATACGTGGTG
>CAVRNM010000089.1:0-4044 GCA_963722225.1 uncultured Verrucomicrobiae bacterium | reverse complement strand
GTTATCGCAGCGCGACCTGCCGCAGCACAAGTTCCAGTGGCGGCGGCGGTCGTTCTTCTGGCCGCTGGTAACGGCGTACCGGGGGCTATCCGCTCGGGCAACGCCCCCGGGTTCAACGTCCAGGAACTCCGGCGCGATTGACGGCAGAGCGCGCCGGGACGATCTGCCTCGAGCCGCGAGTCCGCGCCAATCTGCCTCCGTGGCATTCCCGGCAGACGCCAAACTCCTGTCATCCGAGTCTTTTGGCTGGCCTCCTCTGCGATCTTGTTGGAAATCATCCGGTCATGAGCCTCAAACGCCTTGCGCCCGCCTGGGCTGCATTCCTCGGTTTGCCCGCCGCCTTCGGTTTCGCCGCGCTGCCAGCCGATTACCAAGGGAAACCTTTTACGGACGAGTATCACCGAACCGGCCCGGTGAACATTCCCGGCATCGTGCAATGCGCCCTTTATGACCTGGGCGGCGAAGCGTCGCCTATCACGACACCACGCCTCTGAACGAGGGCAGCAACGGGCTCAATCGCCAGACCACGCCGGACAATCACCAGCGGACGCACGGCTGCGATTATATCTGGCATTTCCGGGCGAATGAAGCGGTCGATCTCTCCTACGTCAAAGATTGGGCGGATCTCAACCATCCCAATGCCGTCAGCCCGGCGATCAACCAATTCTACATCGGCTGGGCCGACGACGGCGAGTGGACGAACTACACCGTCAATGTCCGCGAGCCCGGCACCTACTCGATCAAAGCCTTGTATTCCTACATGAAGACCGCGATC
Organism: uncultured Verrucomicrobiae bacterium; assembly: GCA_963722225.1. Classification (GTDB taxonomy): domain Bacteria; phylum Verrucomicrobiota; class Verrucomicrobiia; order Opitutales; family Opitutaceae; genus Fen-1467. The sequence continues at coordinate 3,269 of CAVRNM010000089.1, read as the reverse complement.
AGCTTCGACCTTAACCACCGGCCCGCGGCCGCGTGCCAAGTTCCGCGCGCCACGCAGAGCTGGCATTATTGGGACTTCGGTCAGATCGGCACGATCACCTTTCCCGAGGCGGGCCTGCAGCTGCTGACCTTCCACTACTGCCGCGGAAACAACTGGGCCTTCTGGGTGTTCGAAAAAATCGGCGAAGCCGACCAACCGAAGAAAGGAACTCCAGAATGAAATTGCTCAAAGATAAATGGTCCCTGGTCACCGGTGCGAGCCGGGGTGTCGGTTCCCACGTCAGCGAGGGCCTCGCGCAATTGGATCCAATGTGGTGCTCCACAGCCGCGAGCCGTCCCACACCCGGGCGCTGGCGGCGAAGCTCGAGGGACTGGGCGTGAAGGTGTTCACGGTTTCCGGGGAACTCTCCGACCAGGCCCAGGTCGACGCCATGCTCGACGCGGCGCTGACGGCAGGCGGGACAGGTCGATATTCTCTATAACAACGCCGCCATCATGACCCCCTGGAGGGAAGATCCCTGGGACATACCGGCGGAGGATTTTCGGAAAAGTTTCGAGGTGAATGTCATCAGCCTCGCCCGCATCTGCCACCGGCTGGTGCCGCTCATGCTCGCCCGCAAATGGGGGCGTGTCGTCAACCTGACCTCCGGTATCATGAACGAGCCCAATTTAACCGCCTATGCAATCTCCAAGGCGGCCGTGGACAAGTTTGTGCGCGACTTTGTCCCGCACCTGGCCGGCACTGGCGTGCAGATGAACCTGCTCGATCCCGGCTGGCTGCGCACCGATCTGGGCGGGCCCAGGGCGCCCAACGACCCGTCCTCGGTGCTTCCCGGCGCGCTGGTGCCGGCGCTGCTCGACAATGGCGAGAGCGGCCGCTTCTTCCGGGCGCAGGATTATGCCGGCCTAAGCCTGCCGCAGGCCTTGGAGAAAGCCCTGCTCAAATAGGCCGGCGGATTGCAGCTTCTTCATCGACGACACCGGGTTTGATGACGCTTTGGAATGATGTCTTTCAAAGATTAGCCGCGCGAACAAAACCAGCCCCGATTCCCCCATCCATGGCACCCGAGGCTGCTCCGCAGCCGAATTGCCAGCTGTAGGCGTTGGCTCTAGCGACGGCTGCCACGCAGCCGGCGTGAGAGCTGTGGTCGTCGTGCTCTGGTCGCTTGTTGGGCCTCCTCATGAATCTGCTTTGTCTTCCCAGAAGTCGACGAAACGCCAAACGACGTGCATCCGTCCGGCTGACTCTTGGAAGATGAATTGATCGGTGCCGCTGGAGAATCTTCTCTCTCCTTCCGTCATATATTTCATCCGCCACTCATAGACCACCGTCGCAAAGTCTGACCAAGTTTCCGAACGAAAGTTCTCTTCGTGATATTCGAGCAGCCGTGCTCCACTGGTGAAGACCCGATAGCTTCCGATTGCCGCCGACCGACCTCGACTCAGCTCTTTGAGGCGCGGTCCAACTTGGACAATCTCTTCCGCAAAGCACGACGCCAGCTCCTCCCATGCCGCCGCGCGCCAAAGCTTCGATATTCGTTTCGCTTCTTCTATGGCTGCCTCTCGCGTGGTGTTCATATCTTTTTTCGCCCAACGTTCAACGATCTCCCGCACTGGACGGCGGCGCGACGGGTGCGCCAGCAGCCGGCGTGCCGCTGGCCGGTGTCGGGAGTGGCAGCTTGTTCGGCGTTTTTAACGCTCTTCGGATGGACGATTCAAAAACAATCCGATCCGATGTGCTGGCCTACTCTTCGGATATGAACTCCAATATTGGGCCAGAAGTTCGACTCCTTAGGAGGTAAATACCCGGCCTTGGCAGTCGGACGGTGACCTTTCCGATTTTCAGATAAGGATGCTCAGTATCAGGCCAGTCGCAAGGGCTCCAAAATGGGCGCGGTTTCTCCTGACAATTTCTGTCACGGGATTACGGCAAACACTGGAAATTCCTTCCGATGGGAGTTTCTCGGTCTCGATCTATCAGAGGGTAAATGATCGGACCTGAGGGGTTTACCGATTCCTTCCGTTTACCTCCGAAACTCGGTTTGGGTTTGGCGAACCGGCTACCCGACGGGGCGCTTTGAGGAGCTGGTCTACGCGAGGAAACTCAACGAGGGCAGCTTCGGCGTTCAGCGACCGGACCTTATTGGATGGGAGGGAGGAGTTCCGATACTGGCGCCCGACGGCCGGCTCATCGCGGCCGCCTTTTCCGGGTTCAGGGGAATCAAGGACGTGGAGATCCTTAAACGCGCAGCCGAAGCCATCGGCCTCCAGTTGAAGCGCGAGTAGGCGGAATCAGCCCGTTGTTTTCCAGCCCGGCTGTCCTTGGCCCGGCCAAATGCGGTGGCGCGATTGCCGAAGGGCGCCGCCGTCCTCATCCCCAACTGCCAGATTCACGAGGCCGGCGAAACCAGCGAACAGCGCAGCGGGATAATGGCCGCCATCAATGAGGCTGTCGGACTTGCGTTTCGACAGGCTGCTAGGACCGCTCAATCCAGCGGCTGGTCTTCGCCGTCACCACCGCGGGCCCGCAGAAGCTGGCTTGCTCCGTTCCGCTCCGGAGTGCATGGTTTTTTCTTCACCCGCTTTTCGCCGACCGGGCACTTCTCCATGAAAAAACTACGCATTGGCATCATCGGCACCGGATTCATCGCGCCTTTCCATTTCAACGGCTTCAAGCCCTGGCCCGAGGCCGAGATCGTCGGGATGTGCACCCACTCGAATCGGGACCGCCTGCGCCAGATGTGCGCCGATTGGGGCATTCGCCCTTACGACGACTTCGAGCAGATGGCGCAGGATGGCGGCGTGGACGCGCTCATCATGGGCAGCGTCAACACCGAGCACTTTTCCCAGATCAAGCGGGCCCAGGAACTCGGCAAGCCTGTGCTGGCCGAGAAGCCCGTCGTCACCACCCTAAAGGAGCTGGATGTCATCCGCGCCAGCGTCGCGCGCACCGGCGTGCCCGTCATGCCCGCGCACAACTTCATCTACCGCGGCGCCGTGACGGAAGGACTTGTCGCCATGCGCACCGGTTTTCTCGGGCAGGTCGTGTACGCGTCGTTCTGCAGCAATCACACCATCTCGAAGGAACATGAGACCGGCTGGCGCTCGAAGCTCGCCCTGGGGAGCGGCGGAGCCCTCATGGACAGCGGCCACCACCAGGTGTACCAATCGCTCGGCTTCATGGGCCGGCCCGTCAATCTCCACGCCTTCAAGTCGCGCCTCGTGCTCACGGGAATGGAAGGCGAAGACACGGCCCACGTGCAATTGGAA
>CAVRNM010000088.1:0-29314 GCA_963722225.1 uncultured Verrucomicrobiae bacterium | reverse complement strand
TGTCCTCTACTGGTTCCGTTTCGTATTGCTCCTTTCAACGGCGCCGCCGGCCGGTTCGGTCTTACATTGCACCATTATGAGTCGATAGTAATCTTGTCCGGGCCTTGGACCCGCCCTAGCCTACACTTATGACCCTCTGGAAGCTGACGCGCTGGCTCTTTGCCAGCGTCTGGTTCGGCCGTCTGGCTGCGACCGGCGTTGCGCCTGTGTCTGGCAGCCGACCCCAGCCAATCTGGGGGGCAGGGGCGATCCTCGGACCCGAGTCCGGCTGGCGCCTGTGGCTGGTTGCCGTCGCGCTGGTGGCGGCAGCGCTGGCGGTCTGGTGGTGGCGGCACGCGGGCCGGATGGCCGGGCGAACGGCGAGGGCTCCCTGTTGCCGGAGGACCGCCACCGCCGGCTGTTCGATTGCACCCCGGTGCAGATTCTGGTGGAGGATTTCACCGCGATCGGGGCGCTGTTCTCCCGGTTACGGGCCGAGGGCGTGACCGATATGATCGCTCATCTGGCGGCCCATCCGGATTTCCCGCGGGAATGGCTGGGCCGGGTTCGGCTGGTCGACGCCAATCAACCGGCGGTTGCGGCCGCGGGATGCACTGATCGGCAGGAGATGATGGCGCGCTTCCCGCAGCACGCGGCGGCGCCGTATCTGGAGGTGTTTCAATATCAATTGGGAGCAGTGTGGGCCGGGCGCCGCCTGTTCCAGGAGGAATTTCACTATCGTGATGCCGGCGGACATGAGCGCGCGTGCCTGATGCAATGCCGCGTGGAGGAGCGTGAAGGCCAACTGGACTTCTCGCGCGTCGTGCTGGTGCTAATCGATATCACCACGGCGAAGCGGACGGCGTCAGCCCAGATGGAAAATCAAGATCTGGTGCGCCAGATCCTCGCCCGGGCCGACATCCTCCTGTGGTGGGCCCAGGTGCGCCGGGAGAACGGCCAGATGGGGTGGAAGATCAATGTGCCGACGCAGTTGTTCGACACCCCGCTGCTCCAATTGGCCACCGCCCGGGACCGGGGGGGCTGTGGGATGCTGCGCGGGTGCCGGCGTACGACGAGATCAGCGTCCGGGCCGCTCAGGCCATTCTCAGCGACAGCCTGAGCTACCAGAGTGAGTTTTGCGTGTTCTCCGCGACGGGGGTCCCCCATTGGGTAAATGAAAACGTGGGCATCTCCCGCCTGGGCCCGGACGAATGGAGTTGGTCGGCGTGGTGATGGACGTCACGGCCCTGCACGAGGCCGAGGAGGAGCGAAAGAAAAGCCAGGCGCAGTTGAAGCAGATTCTGACCCGGGCGGACTGTCTGCTGTGGTACGCAAGCGTTCAGCGCGAGGGCGACAGGCTGCAATGGCGAGATTTCACCATGCCCGGCTCCGTGCTCTGCGACCGCCTGTTTGGCGGCAAGCCTCCGGCGACCGGAACCGGTCTTTGGTTTGGCGCGGACACACCGGATCTGGCGGCGATGAATCGCCACAGCGACCAGGCCATTCTCACCGGGGCGCCCGGTTACGAGCAGGAATTCCCCGTGATTCGATCGGCAAAGACGCTTTGGCTGCATGAACAGGTGTCGATCACGCCCGTTGGACCCGACCGGTGGGATTTGGTGGGTGTGCTGATGGACGTCACGGCCCAGCACGAAGCCGACGAGGCGCGCAAGCGCGTCGAGGCGCAGGTGGGAACGCTCCTGAAAAGTGCCAACTGTTTGTTATGGCAGGCACAGGTGACGGAAAACCCGGCAGGGGGCACGGATTGGAACCTCTATATTCCTCAATCGAATCTTTACCGTGAGCTCTTCCGCGCTGATCCATCCGAACGTGGGAACCGGATGTGGAGCAAGGGCAACTTGGAGCGGAGCGAGCTCAACGTGCCCGAACTCCTGGAGATGAACGAGCTGGCAGAGGCGGCCATTCGCGACGGGCTGCCGGGATACGAGCAGGAGTTCCGCGCGCAGCGGGAGGGCCGGAACTACGACCTGAGGGAGCAGGTGTCCATCACTGCCGTTGCGCCCGGTCGGTGGAATCTGGTGGGCGTGATTACCGATGTGACGGCGGCGCGCCAGGCGGAGGAAGCCCGGCGCGCCAGCGAGGCGCGGTTGCAGCAGATCCTTGATCGCGCGGATTGCATGTTGTGGCAGGCCCGCGTGGCGGAGATTGACGGAAAGATGAGCTGGCGGTTCGACGTCCCTGCCTCGGGTCTGCAGCGGAGGATCTTTGGCAGCGAGGGCCTCTCCGGATCGCCCGTGCTCTACGAGAATGAGAACTTCAAAGTGCCGGAGCTCTCCAAGATGTACGAGCTCGGAGTGACCGCCCTCCGGGGCGGCACCCCGGGCTATGAGCATGAGTTTCGCGTCGTGAAACCCGACCACGTACTGGCTCCACGAACGCGGCACCATCACGCCACGGGGCCCGGCGACGATGGCTGGTGTTCGGCCTGGTCGTCGACATATCGGCGCTCAAGGAGGCTGAGCAGGTGATCCGGGCAAGCGAAGCTCGCCATCGCGACCTTTTTGAGGGCGCGGTGGAGGGGGTGTTCCAGTCGACGCCGGAGGGCCGTTTCGTCAGTGTTAATCCGTCCCTGGCCCGCATTTTCGGCTGTGCGACACCGGCGGAGTTCCTGGCCTGGACGGAAGATGGCGCGAAATCGCTCTATGTCAGTTCGGGCCGGCGCGAGGAATTTTTCTTCGAACTCGGGGAGCGGGATAATGTCACCGATTTCCAATCGGAGGTGCGCTGTCGCGATGGCAGCGTGAAATGGATCAGCGAGAACGTCCGCGCCGTGCGCGATGCCGGCGGGCACCTGCTGCATCTGCAAGGATTTTTGACGGACGTCACGGAACGTCGCAAGGCAATGATGGCGATCCAGGAGTCGGAAAGCCGGTACCGGGCGCTGTTCGAGAACATCCCCGTTGCCATCTTCGAACTGGACCTGTCCGGATTGGGGCGGATCCTGCAAGGGTGGCACGCCGCCGGGGTGCGGGACTTGACCGCCCACCTGGCCGATCACCCGGGCGAATTCGCGGCGCTGGCCGGCTGTGTCAAGGTGGTCGCGGTAAACGAGACTGCAGTTCGGCTGGCCAAGGCGGAGTCGAAAGCCCATCTTCAGGGCGAGATCGCCCAATTGTTAAACACACAGGGGTTTGGGGTGCTCCAGCACTGGCTTGAATCCATCTGGCAGGGACATAACGACGGAGAGGCGGAGGCCGAACTCGGCGACTTTGTGGGCGGATGTCACCACACCTACCTGCGTTGGTGGATGCCACGGCAGGCGGAATGGCTCCGGCTCGAGCACGCGGTGGTCGCGTTGGTGGATCTGACGGAGCTCAATCGCGCGGAAGCGGCGCTCGCCGCCGAGAAGGAACGCCTGACCGTGACGTTGCGCGCGATGGCGGAAGGAGTGGTCACCACGGACACGCGCGGGATTGTCCAGTTCCTGAATCGCGCGGCGGAGGACCTGACCCAATGCGACGCCGCGACGGCGGTCGGGCGGCCGATCGCGGAGATCTGCGTCCTTCGGGGGCCGCGGTCGGATGAGGCTTTTGTCCTGCCCCTGACCCAGGTGTTGGAGGAGCGGGCGCTGGCCGATCTTCCGCCTGAGACGCGGCTGGTGGGCCGCAAAGGCGCGACCTGCCTGGTCGAAGGTTGCTGCGCTCCGGTGCAAGATGCGGAGAGCCAGGTCGTCGGGGCTGTGCTGGTCATCCGGGACGTCACGGTCCACCAGCGCTTCGAGCAGGAGCTGGAACGCGCCTCGCGGCTCGAGTCGGTCGGGGTTCTGGCCGGGGGCATCGCCCATGATTTCAACAACATCCTGACCGCGATCATGGGCAACATCACGTTGGCGCTGCTCGACGCGGGCGGGTTGGTGACGGTCGAGCGCTATTTGCAGGAGGCGGAGCGGGCGACGCTGCGTGCCCGCGATCTTACCCAGCAACTTCTGACCTTTGCCAAGGGGGGAGATCCGGTGCGCACCGCCGTGCGGTTGCCGGAGATTATCCGCGAGGTCGCCGAGTTCGCACTCCACGGTTCGCGGGTGAAATGCGAGTTTGATCTTCCGCCCGGGCTGTGGCCGGCCGATGCGGATCAGGGCCAGTTGGGGCAGGTGGTGCAGAATCTCGTGATCAACGCGGTGCAAGCCATGCCGGAGGGCGGTTCCATCCGGATCAGGGCGACCAACGAAACCGTGGGACTCGACCCGAAACGGCCGGTCCGCCCGGGCGACTATGTGCATATCTCGGTGGCGGACTCGGGAACGGGCGTCAGACCGGAGCACCTCGGCAGGATTTTCGATCCGTACTTCACCACCAAGCAGCACGGCAGCGGACTGGGGCTGACAACGGTTTATTCGATCATCCACAAGCACCAGGGACACATTAGGGTGGAGTCGGAACTCGGGCATGGCACGACCTTCCATTTCTGGTTGCCCGCTTCGCGCGAGGAGGAACTGGAGCCGGTGGAAACCCCGGGCGAGGCCGTGGCGCCGATGAAAGGGCGGGTGCTCTTCATGGACGACGAGGAATCCATCGTTGCCATGGCCAGTCTGCTCCTGCGGCGGCTGGGTTTTGAGGTTGAAGTGGCGCGGGACGGGGCCGAGGCCGTGCGGAAATTCTCGGAGGCGCATGCCGCCGGGCGGTCGTTTGATCTGGTGGTGATGGATCTCACCGTGCCCGGCGGGGTCGGTGGACGTGAGGCGATCGAGCAGTTGCGGCAGATTGATCCGAACGTGCGGGCCATCGTGTCGAGCGGATACTCCAGTGACCCGGTGCTGGCGAACCACCGAGCCTACGGTTTCTGCGGCATGGTGGCGAAGCCGTACAAGGTGGAAGATTTTGCCCGGGTGCTGCGCGCGGTCTTGCGCGAAAGCCGCTCGCCGTTTTTCAGCGTGACCATCCCGCCGCCGGCCGCCAGCTAGCGCGGAAGATCCGGATCCATGCCGCGATCCAAGAGAAGCTGCGGCGCTTTGCGGAGCTGCCCCTGCCTGAAGCCGTCGGACCGGCGGGGAAAACTACGTGATCCGGATTTCCCGTCCGCAGGCGGCCGAACGATAGATGGCATCGAGGATCTTCTGAACGGCGAGGGATTGTTCGGGCAACACGTGCGGCCGTTCCAGCCCGAGGAGCACGTTGATGAAATGAACCATGCGGTTGGGGTCGACCCGGGACGGCAGCGGATCGATGGTTTCCACCTGGTAGCCGCGCCGGCCGGAATGGAAGAGCTGCAGCGGGTTGGTCGTGGCGCCGGCCTCCGTGCCGAACAGCTGCGTGGCATTGAGGTCGGGCGCGGGTTGGTGGACGGCCCAGGAGGTTTCGAGTTGCACGGTGCGGCCGCTCTTGAGCCGGATGAACGCGATGGAGGCGTCTTCAACATCGAAGGGCTTCCGCGGGTCGATTTCGCTTTTGCCCCAGGTTCCATCGCCCAAGCCGCGCGGGCCGAATTTGGCGAAAGTCTGTCCGGACACCGCGACGGCGGTGAACTCGTCCAGCAGATAGAGCGTCTGGTCGAGGACGTGCGCGCCGATATCGTAGGTGCAGCCGCCGCCGGCGAGCTTCCGCTGGGTGAACCATGACCCGATGCGCGGAATTCCACTCCGGCGCAGCCACTGGGCCTTGGCGTGGTAGACGTCGCCGAGGACCCCGCGCTCCACCAGCTGGCGGAGCGTCTGGACGGCGGGCGTGAAACGCTGGTTCTGTCCAACCATGAGCAAACGCCGGCGCCGCCGGGCCTCCGTCACCAGGCGCGCGGCAGACCGGGCGTCGGTGGCCATCGGCTTGTCCAGCATGACGTGTTTCCCGGCCTGCAGGGCGGCCAGCGCCACCGGCGCGTGGAGATGGTTGGGCAGCGCGATCGAGACGACCTGCACGTCCGGGCGGCGCAGCGCCTCCCGGAAGTCGGTGTAGAGATCCGGGATCCGAAAGGACTCCGCGACGTCGCGACCCCGTTCCGGATCAGTTTCAACCAGCGCGGCGACGCGGGCGGCGGGATGTTTCTGAAAGCTGGCGACATGGTCCCGGCCAATGGCCCCGGCGCCGATCACCGCCACGTTGAAAATGCTCCGTTGCTTCATGTGGGTCCGCCTATGACTGCAGGCCGGCCGGCAATGGCCAGCGAAAAACGGTGGTTTGGAGTTGCGCCGGACGGCTTGGGCGATGATTTGGCCGCCATGCTGCCGCTGTGGGATGCCAATCCGAATCGTCGCGCGCCGGTGATGACGGTGCTGCTCATCGCGGCGAATCTGGCGGTGTTTGCCTATCGAGATCTGGCTGATGCTGACGAAGCAGATGGATCCGTTCATCCGGGATTACGCGCTGGTGCCGCGCCGGCTGCTGGTCCACTGGGATGACCACGCGCAATGGCTGACGCTGGCCACCCACATGTTCCTGCACGGAGGCGCGGGGCACGTGCTGGGCAACTGCTGGTTCCTTTGGATCTTCGGCAAGAACGTGGAGGACCGCCTGGGTTCGCTGCACTTCCTTCTCTTCTATCTGCTCTCGGGCCTGGCCGCGGCGGCTTTGCAGGTGGTGGTCGACCCGGGCTCGCCGATGCCGATGATGGGCGCGAGCGGCGCGATCTCCGGCGTTCTGGGCGCGTATCTGCTCCTGTTCCCGACGGCGTGGATTTTCACCCTGGTCCCATGGATCGTGCCAATCATGCCGGTGCCGGCATTCCTCTTCCTCGTGCTGTGGTTTGTCATTCAGGCGTTCAACGGCTTCGGGGCGTTGCTCGAAAGCAGTTCGGGCGGCGTGGCCTGGTGGGCCCATGCGGGTGGGTTTGTGACGGGCATGGGCCTGCTCGCACTGGCGAAGAACGCGGGTTTGGTTCGCCGGCGGTGATCAGAAAACACCAGCAATCCATTCACCAGGCGGAATTTCTGCGCTGATGCCGGTCGGTCTGCGGGAACCGAATGCACCAAATGGGGTCCATCGGAAGGTCCAGCCCGGATGATTCACGCTTTCCTGCCAATTCAGCTGCAGTTGGTTGCCAACGCACGTCTGCTGGCTGAGCGTTTGGGCCTCCAGGCCGGCCTTGCCGTCGCAGAAGATCAAACTATAAGATTTTAGTAATCATCATGAAGATTGTCTGGAAATCCTGGGTCATTTTGGCGGTGGTGGCATTGCTCCCGTTGCTGTCGGGCTGCGTCGTCGTGTTAGCCGGGGCGGCGGGCGCCGGCACTGTGGCCTGGGTGCAAGGCCGGCTCGATGCCGCCCTCGATGCGAATTACGACAAGGCGGAAAAAGCCGTCAATCTTGCCGTCACGCAGATGCAGTTTGCCAAGGTCAGCGAGAAGAAGGATGTGCTCAACGCCATCCTGATCGCGCGAACGGCGGAGGATAAGAAGATCGAGATCAAAGTCAGCCGGGTGGGAGACGTCACCTCCCGGGTCCAGATTCGCGTGGGCTATTTTGGAGACGAAGCGCAGTCGCTGGCCATCCTCGACAAGATCAAGACCAACCTGTAGCCCGGATGGGCCGGCCAGCGTGCTCGGCCCGCGGTTTTTCAACAATCTGCGCCTAGCAGCCTGTCGGGCTTGGCGCCCTTCAGGCTGCTAAAAGCAAAACCGCCCCTTTCATCGAGCAGGGAATATGATCCGATGAGCCAATATGACTCCAATTCGTGTAAAGATCGCTGAGATTCTGCCCGCTTCTCCGGGTTGGATTGGGCGGTTTTGCCAGTGGGAGGCTGGCCGGACGGAAGTCCGATAGCCTCCTAGGAGGAGAATGGCTCGTTGACGGCGGGAGGGCGGAACTTCATCGGAGGAGGCACGCCGGGTGGCTTGCCCCATGACTCCTCCCTGTCCGAACTCCGCCGGTGCGGCGACGCCAGCCGCTTTGCCGCAGTCAGGCCTCGCGTGCCGCGGCTTTGCCCTGCTGATCACGGTCACGCTGGTGGCATTGGTGGTGTTGCTCCTGCTCAGCCTCGCTACGCTGACCCGGATTGAGACGGCGACCGCGACCAATGCCCGGCGGGCGGCGGACGCCCGGCAGAACGCGTTGCTGGCGTTGCACGTGGCCATTGGGAACCTGCAGCGGTTCGCCGGCCCCGACCAGCGCATCACCGCTCGGGCAGACCTCCGGCCGGCGCCTGTCGGCAATCCCTATTGGACCGGTGTCTGGGACGCCACGGCAGCGTCGCGCTCCCCGCTCACCTGGTTGGTCAGCGGCAATGAGACCAACCCGCTCGCCCTCACCCCGGATCTTCCGCCGGTGGCCGATCCCGCTTTGGACAACGAATCGGTCTGGCTGTTGCGGGCGCCGGCCGGCGCGGCGGCGCAGCGCATCAAGCTGAAACGACAACCGCTGGGTGCTGCCGGACTTCCGGGCTTCGACGGCGTGCCCGTGGGGGGCCACTACGCGTGGTGGGTGGGCGACGAGGGCGTGAAGGCGAAATTCAATCTGACGAATCCGTACGCCGGCGCGGCGGCCGGCGCGCCGGAAAACCTGCTGGAGTTTATGTCGGCGCAGCAGTCCGGTCTCGAACTGCTCACGGACAATTTCGCGGCCTATGCCTTCGCCAAGGGCAATGCTGCCGCCGGCGCCGCCTTGCGCGGGCGCCTCGGTCGGATCCTCGCTCCGGAACAGATCGTCTACGCCGACTCCAGTTTCAGCCTCGCCGCGGTCCGGGACCGGTTTCACGATCTGACGACGTTTTCGCTAGGGGTGCTGGCGAACGTGCCGGCCGGGGGTTTGAAAAAGGATCTGACGCGCGGCCTGGAAGCGGGCGCGGTCGTTCCGGACGGCCCGGTGTTTCCCGGGGGACCCCCATGGACGCTGGTGCGTTCTTACTACCAATTGCGTCCGGTTTTCGCGAATGGCGGCTGGCAAATCCCGCCGCGCGGTCAGTGGCCGGTGCAGCACGGCGTACACCCCATCGTCGTGCTCGCGCAGACCGTTTGGGGCGGTGACCGCGTTGACGGGAGATTTCGCCTGTTATTCAGGCCGATGGTCGTCCTGGGTAACCCCTACAGCGTGGCGCTCACGCCGGCGGACTACCGGCTCATCTGGCGGCAGGATGGAGCCATCGAATTGCGGAGTCCCCCGGGCGCGGTGGATGCCCAGGCGGCCTCCGGCACCCCGGCGCAGTGGCTGGGCGAAGAGCTGTCGCTGCTTATTCCGCAGGCAGGTTTTCTTCCCGGAGAAGCCCGGGTTTTCACGTTGGCGGCGTCAGGCGATCGCCAGATTCCTTATGCCCGCGGCGCCGGCCTGCCGCTGGTCGCGGGGTTTTCCGAGGCCGGCTGTGCGTTTGTCGACCTGGCGACGGCAGCGGATCCGGCGGCGGCGGGGATCCAGGTGCGCGTGGCCGGCGGGATGATGGGATTTGAATTCTGTCTGGGCGATGGAACGCGTTTGCAGGAAGTCGCGGGTTGTGCGGCCAACGTCCCGGATTGCGCTGGCTCGATGCCTTTCCTGGGTGCGCCCGTGCGCGTCGGATTGCGCCTGTCCGACAGTCCCCGCAACTCGCCCGACGACGCCGGAGGTTCGCGCTGGCTGGCGAGTTTCAACCTCCGCGCTCTGGAGATCGGTCCGCTGGCGGCCTGGGGACGCAATCCGCAGTATGACGACGCGACTCCGCGCGGTGGCGACGACAACACGATTCTCGGTGAAAACGATCTGTTCTGGGGCCCCAGCCATCGGGCGGCTGACGGAGGGCAGCGGTTTGCCACGCTCTTTGACCTGCCGCGCGCTGACCTGCACTCCCTTGCCCAGCTGCAACATGCCAACCTTCAGCCGGCCAGCGCCGGGCCGGGCTGCACGGCGGGCCATTCTTATGCTGACCCGCATACTCCCGATGGGATCCCCGATTTCGATTACCGCCTCAACGCAGCGCTTTGGGATGGCTTTTTCTTCTCCACGCTCCCAGGCAGCGGTGCTCTGCCCGCGACCCTGCCGAACCGGCGACTCATCTATTTCCGGCAGGGCGGTCAGCCTCCGGGGGCGGACGCCGTGCGCAACTACGAAACGGCGGCGGCGCACCTGTTGATCGACGGGCCATTCAACATCAACTCAACCTCGGTGCCAGCCTGGCAGGCGCTCTTCGCCTCGCTCAACGGACAGAGCCTGGCCTGGACGGATCCGGAAACCGGGATGGAGCACAAAGAAACTGTGGCGAGCGCGTTCCTGCGCAATCCCGTGGTTAACGGGGGTGCGAACGATGGCTGGCGCGGTTATCGTGCCCTCAGCGCGGCCGAGGTGCAGCACCTTGCGGCGGCCGTGGTGGACGCCATCAGGGCCCACGGGCCGTTCTGCTCGCTCGCAGAATTCGTCAACCGTCCGTTGACGACGCCAGCTGAGAATGGGCGGCTGAGCGGCCTCCTGCAGTCAGCCCTTGATCGCACCGTCAATCCATCGCCAGCGCTCGATCCGGCTCCCGGCCTGCCGGCCAGCGCCGGTCCAAGCCCGGGCCTGCCCTGGCCGGCGGCGTCCCAGGGACATGTTTCGACGCTGGCCCCCGGCTGGCTGTCGCAAGCCGACCTGCTGGCCGTTTTGGGTCCGGTGCTGACGGCACGTTCCGACACTTTTCTCGTGCGGGCTTATGGCGATGCGGCAAACCCGGCGACGGGCAATGTCGAAAGCCGCGCCTGGTGTGAGGCGGTGGTGCAGCGCGTGCCGGACTATGTCGATGCCGCTGATCCACCCGAAGCCACGGCCGGATTGGGTGAAACCAACCGGGTTTACGGCCGCCGCTTTCAGATTGTGCGCTTCCGCTGGCTGTCGGCGACGGAGGTTTGAGCGGTCCCAGCGGGCGGGTGCGGGAGAATTGTAGGGCGGGGTCGCCGCCAACGCTGCAGGATCATCTCCCAATCAAGGCGAAACCCTCCGCCCTCCTGGGTGTCTAAGCAGGCACTGCCCCGGGCTCGACAAGCGCGGGCGGCTGGGGTTTAACTTTCCTGATCATGAAGCCTGCGTCCCGCGTTCTTCCCTGCTCATCCCAACGGTCCGACAAGGCGTTCACACTGCTCGAGATCATCGTGGTGCTCGGCATTATCTCCCTGCTGGTCGGCCTCGTGGTGACCAATGTCGGCCACATTTTCGAGACGAGCCAGACGGACATCGCCAGAATGTTCGTGAAGCAGAGCATGCAGACGCCGCTGAGCGTCTTCAAGATTCACATGGGCAGCTATCCGACGACGGCAGAGGGGTTGCAGGCGTTGATTACGCCTCCGGCAAAAAACGCCGAACGTTGGCGGGGCCCCTATCTGTCGGACAACAAGATCCCCACCGATCCGTGGGGCGAGCCGTATCAATACCGCTATCCCGGTGTGAAGAACAAGGATGGCTACGATTTATGGTCGAAGGGGCCCGACAAGACCGATGGCACCGAGGACGATATTGGCAACTGGTAGATTTTCGCCGGCAGCGAAGGCGCGGGCATTTACGCTATTGGAGATCGTGCTCGTGCTTGGCCTCATCGGCCTGATCAGCGCGGTCCTGGCGGTGGGGATTTCCGGTGCGTTCAGCAACGATCACCCGGCGCCGGATGATGTCTTCTGGCAGGCGTGCCGGTCGGCCCAGAAACTGGCGTCGCTCAGCGAGCGCGACACGAGCCTGAGCTTCGACGCCAGGGAGAAGAAACTGGTCTGGAGCAACGGACGGCAGACCGACAGCGCCGCCTTCGACAACTCGCGTGGCGAGGTCAGGCTCCAGTTCATGCAGGCGACGAAGGGCGGCAGCTTGATCCTGATCGCCGGAAACGTGGTGGAAACGCAGGAGGTGCCGCGGGTGTTGTTTTATCCCGACGGCACGTGCATGGCGTTCCGGGTGCAATTCCGGGTCGGTTCGAATGCCTCGCAGCTGGGCATCGATCCGTGGACTTGCGCCCCCGTGCTGCAGAAGTCGGACAACAAGCCGTGAGCACGGGGAACCCAGTCACGATGTTTCCGAGCGCGGCACCTGGCTCAACCGAACGTGGAGGGCGAGGCTCCCGCCGACCCGGCCTCCGGCCTCCCGTCTCCGTTCTCCGTTCTCCCTTCTCCCTTCTCCCTTCTCCCGTCTCCGCTCTCCGGTCTCCGATTTCCAGTCTCCGATTTGGAGCCTCCGGTTTCACGTTGCTGGAGGTCCTCATCGCCCTCGCCATTTTCGCCATGGCCGCGGTTGTGCTTGGCGCGACCTACGTGAACGCCCTGAACGCCTACCAGGCGGCCGGTCGACACAACGAATACGATGCCGACCTGCGGTTCGTGCGGGCCGCTCTGCTGACGGAGGTGGATCGCGAGAAAGCCGAGGAGGGCGGCGATCTCGATCTCGGCGGAGGCAAGCGCGCCCATTGGCAGGCGGACATCGTGCCCATGGACACGGTCGACCTTTTCTCGGTCACCTGGAGCTGTGAGATCGTCGATCCGGCGCGGCCGAAGCCCTACCGGACCACGCAGAATTTCCTCCTGCTGCGACCCACGTGGTCTGATCCTGTCGAGCGGGCGGCGCTCCTCGATCAGGTCAAGCAACGCATTCTCGAATTGCAGGGGGTGGCGCCGTGAAGACCGGAGACCGGAGAACGGAGAACGGAGAACGGAGACCGGAGACCGGGAAGAGCTACCCCAAAGGCGGCTGGGTAAAGGACGTTTTTCCGAGGGTTCCGGTCTCCGTTCTCCAGCCTCCAGTCTCCAGCCTCCATTCTCCATTCTCCAGCCTCCGGCCTCCGGCCTCCGGTTTTACACTGCTGGAGCTCGTGCTCTCGCTGGCGCTGGTCGGGCTGCTCCTGGTGGCGATGAACCAGTTCATCTTCTCCATGGGTGAACTGTGGGGCCGCGGCGCCGACGTTCGCCTGTTTGACCAGCATGTGCGCGCGGTGACCCGCTTTGTCGAACAAACGCTCCATGGGACGGCGATGCCGACGGCGCGAGGTGTTCAGGCACTCGCGGTCCAGGAAGTCCGTTTGCCGGAGGGCCCGACCGCCACACTGCTCACGTTTGAGCTGCCGGCGGGCAGTCGCGTGCTCCCCTGGCCGGAGGCACCGCTCCCCGACGTGGTGTGCGCGCTCGGGGTGTTTCCGGAGCAAGGGCTCGTGCTCTACTGGCATTCGCGCCTGGAGCGGCATTTCGCCGACGAACCCCCGCGGGCCACGGTGCTGACACCCCTCGTCACCGGCCTGAGCTACGATTACTACAACCCCGGCTTCAAGACCTGGCAGAACTACCCATCGATGCAGCGCGACAACAACCGCCAATGGCAGCTGCCCACGCGCCTGCGCCTGCGGTTCACCTACGAGAACCTGACCCGGGAAACCGTGGTGACCTTGCCGGTGGCGATACCGGCGCTGCCACTCTTCTGACCATGGCGCGCCGGAATCTCACGCGGGAACACCGGTCCACCCGGTGGAGTCGGAGCCGGACGGGCTCGGTCATTCTCCTGGTGCTGATGACACTCCTGCTGACGGCGTTCGCGCTGACCAAATACCTGGAAAAAGCGTCGGTCGACCTGCTGGCCGACGCCCGCGCGGCCCGGGCGGACCGGCTGCGCGTCCAGGCCTACTCGGCGCTCGAGACAGTGCTCGGGGTCCTCCAGGAATTCCAGACGGTCGACGGCGGCTTGCTCAGCCCGGCGGAAGGGTGGGGCAACCCGCTCGACTTTGCCGGTTTTGCGCCGCCGGATGGATTGACGGTCGAGGCGGCGCTGGAGGATGAGAGCGCGAAGATCCCGCTCCCGCATGTCGACTTTCCGACGCTGCGCGATCTGTTCTTGTTGTTGGGGCAGAAACAATCTGATGCCGAGCGACTGGCGGATGCTTTGCTGGTGTGGATGCAGCAGGGTTACGAACCCGCCAACTCGTTCACGGCGCGTGCGGCCGACTATGAGCGTGCCGCCATTCCGCACGATCCCCCGGCCCGCTCGCTCCATTCGTTCGACGAACTTGCGTCCATCCAGTTTGTGCGCGACCGCCTCTATGACGAAAACGGCCGGCCGAACGAGCTCTGGCGGAATTTCGTGGACAGCGTGTCGCTCTATGATTTCAGCGTGCCGAACATCAACACCGCGCGGATGACGACCCTGGCGGCGTTCGGCGGCTACGATGAGGCGAGCATGAAGATGATCACCGAATATCTCGGCGGACTCGGCTCGTACTCGCGGCTGGGCCCCGCCTATTTCCACAACGCGCAGGAAGTGGCCGGACTGGTGGGCCAGGCGGCGTCGCCGCGGCTGGGAACCCAGGTGCGCTGCCTCCGGGTCAACGTGACGGTGCGCGAAGGGCAGACCTCCTTCCGGGTGAGTGCGGTCATCACCGCCTCCGGCGGGGCCCAGCTGCCGCCGCCGGACCAGCCGACCACCACCGATAACTCGACGAGTTCGGCAGCGGCCGATGATGCCACCGCCGGACAGAACAGCCCGAATGCCACCGCCACGAATTCTTCCGGCGCGGCTGCGACGGGCCCGACGGCGGATAGCCAGGCCCAGGCGGCGTTGAATTATCCCTTTACGCTGCTCGAAATTCGCGAGAATGATGAGATCGTTGATACTGCTCCTCCTTCCCCGTCCCTGCCGCAATGAGCGTCTTGCCGAGTCTTAAAACGTCCGCTTCCGTCCGGAAGAAGGTCGTGCTGTTGCCGGATCACGCCTTCTTTGTCCGGGTGGTGGCCCTGGCGGCGGGAACCCTGCCGGCCGAGGTTCCGGGGCAGGTGGAGCTGGCGCTGGAGGGACTGACGCCATTTTCCGCCGCCCAGCTTTGCTACGGCTACTTTGCCGCGCCGGGCGCGGACCGGGTGCTGGTGTATGCGGCTTATCGCCGGAAATTCACCGTCGAGGATGCGGCGGCCTGGGCCGAGGCCGACGTGGTGCTGCCGGTGTTCGCGGCTTGCCTCGGTCTCGCGCCGGACCAGCCCCAGACGCTGCTGGTCACGGGGCCGGATTGCATCACAGCGATTGGTTGGGACGGGCGCGACGCGGTGCCGGCGGTGGTCCGGACCCGCCCGTTCGAGGCCGACGCGCCGGCGGGCGGGCGGGCGGCGATCGAGGCCGAGCTCGCGGCCTCGCTGAAGGGTTTTCCCGCGCCGGTGAAAGTGGCGGCGCCAACGGAATCGGCCTCCCGAATCGGCGACCGCGGTCTGGAGTTCTCCGTGGGCGACCTCGTCTCGCGCTTCGACAGCGCGCAACTCGACGCCATTGATGTGCGCGACAAGGCGGACCTCGCCGCCCGGCGGCGCGACCGTGCGCGCGATCTTTATCTCTGGCGGGCCTTCCTGGGCAGCGCCGCGGCCATCGGGATCGCCGCGCTGCTGCAATTCGGCCTGCAGGGCGGCCGGCTTTGGTTGAAAAGCCAGGCCCTCCGCGCGGCTGCGCAGGCTCCGGCCGCGCAGAAGATCGAAAGCGAACTCGGCCTGGCCAACCGGATTGAGGAGCTGTCGACCAGCCGGCTGATGCCGATCCGGATGTTGGAAATCGTCAACGAGAACAAGGTGCGGCCCAAGACGATCCAGTTCCTGCGCACCGCCACGAAGGGCCTTTACGTGCTGGAAATCGAGGGCCAGACCAATGTCACGACGGATGTGTTCAATTATCAGGCCGCGCTCAAGGATCTGCCCGCCTGCGAACGCGTGGAACTGGGGCAGACGACGGATCGCGGCGGTCTCACCCATTTCACTCTCACGGTCACCTTCAAACCCGAGGCGTTGCGGCCCGCGGCCCCATCATGAAGACCTTTTTCTTCAGCCGCCATATCCGGGAGAAGATCCTGCTGACCGCCCTGCTCGCGCTGGTGGGCCTCGTCTGGCTGGGGCGGGCGGGCCGGAGCGCCCGCGTTTTCTGGGTCGAATGGCGCGCGAACGCCGCCATGCTGGCGACGCAGCGGCAGTGGCTGAACAATCGCGCCAGCATCGAAGCGTCCGCCGCGAAGGCGATCGCGCATCTCGATCCCGCGCGCACCTTCAGCAGCACGCGCCTGCTGGGCGAATTGAGCACCATCGCTGATCAGGTGGGCGTCCGGAATGGCACGACGAGCGAGATCCTGGGGACCGAGCTCACGAACCAGTTCTCGGTCAACACGGTGCAGGTGGCGGTCCGCAATGCCGATATGCCGTCGCTCCTCAGTTTCTACGGCGAACTCGACAAACGCGCCCCCTACATCGGGCTGGAACAGTTCTCGCTGGCGATCAATCCGACCAACCCCTCGTTGTTAAGCGCCGTAATGCGCGTCTCCTCGGTCGAAATCAACCGCTAGGAACCTGTCGTACTTCGTCCTCCAGGTTCCTAAGCCCAAATGGCGGCGCCATTTTGAGGAGCCAAGATGGGCATGCCTCTCTGACGCAAGGCCCACGCCCAAATTCAAAACTCCTTAGCTGAATCAGAAGCAATGTCGCCGTTCTGCTCAAACGGCGTCCGCCGTTTGATTAGGAGCCTGGAGGACGAAGTCCAACAGGCTCCTACCGCAGGCGCAAGAAGCCTCTGGACACGGCACGCTTCATCAGTTCGCCCTGACTGAGGACCGGGCAGTTCGATAGCAGCCAGGACAACCGGCCGGCCGCAGCGCCCGGCGAAGGCCGGGGCGCGCCCTCACACCGTCCGGTGGGTGCCGTCGCAATAGGGCGGGTTCTTCGAGTGCTTGCAGGCGCACCACGCGACCTTCTTGGCCTCGGCGAGCGTGACGGGCTGCGGGGCGAAACCGGAGCCTTTGTGCGAGCCGTCGCAGAACGGCTGGTTCTTGGATTTGCCGCAGGCGCACCAATAATAGGTGCCAGCGGCCATTTCCTGAACGATCGGGGACTTCTGGGCGATGGTGGGCTCTTCCATGGGAGGAGAGGATTGAGATTGGCGCGGCGGGTTGGCTGAGGGACCTGCGGGAGGGGCAGGTCCGCTGTGGGTTTCAGGATAATCCCATCAGCCGGCCGCCACAAGTGGATTTGGGCGATGGGCGCCGGAGCCGCCGGGGAAGCGGGCGCTCAGAACTTGAAACTGGCGCTGAGCGAGAACACCGCGGAGAAGATCGCGTACCCAAGGAAGCCGACAAACGCGAAGGCAAAGAGAAGCACGCCGGTTGAGACAATCGTGGTGAAGGCCTGCAGGCGGCGGCTGAGGTCCTTCTGATAGGTGCGGGCGATCTCCTTGAGACTGGGCACCACATTGCCGGTGTTTTCCCCCACGGCCAGCCGGTCGAGCACGAGATTCGGAAAACAACCGGTGCGCGCCAGCGCCAGCGAGAGGCTTTCGCCTTCCAGCACCCGGCCGGTCGCCTCCGAGAATGCCCGGCGGTGGGTGCGGTTGTTGATGACCCGCTCGGTCATCCGGAGCGCTTCAGCGGTGGTGACGCCGTTTTCAATCAGCACCGCCAGCGTCTGGCTGAAATTCATGACCGTCGTGGTCGTGACGAACGTGCCGGCAAAAGGCAGCCGCAGCACCCAGTCGTCAGTGCGCACCCGACCCGGTTCACTGTGCCGCCAGCGCCAGAACGAAACGGCGGCGAGTCCCAATGCGAGGACGACAAACACCCCGTAGCTGATGAAGAAATGGGATAGCTCGATCAGCAGCCGCGTGGCCAGCGGCAGCTTGCCGCCCAGGGCCGTAAGCAGCGACTCGATCTTGGGCAGCAAAACAAAGATGAAGAAGATGATCACGCCGACCGCCATCGCGCAGATGAACGCCGGGTAGGCCATGGCGGTGATCAGCTTTTGGCGCACTTCCCTCTGTTCGGTGAAATGCTGGATCAGGCGCTGGAGGACGTCGTTGAGGCTGCCCGTAGCCTCGCCGGCCTGGATCAGGCTCACCGTCGAAGTGTCGAACACGCCGGCATACTCCTCCATGGCGCGGGAGAGCGGCTGGCCCTCGCTGAGGCGCTCCCACAAGCCCTGGCACAGCGCGCGCAACGCTGGCTCCTGGAGCCGTTGACTGAGCAGCCGCACGGCTTCGCCGGCGGAGAGCCCGCTCCCGGTGAGATCGGAGAGCGCCTGCAGGAACGGCAGCCGTTGTTTGCGGGAGATCGCGGCCGGTGATCGGGACGTGTGGGTCGTGGACCTCGTGAGAATGTCTGCCAGTCCCGGTTTCCTGGCGGCCTCGGCCGGGCCTTTCGCGCCGGCTGCGGCTGCTTCGCTGACACTCACCGGCGACAAGCCGCGGGCCGCGAGCAGCCGCAGCGCCTCCTTGCGCGACGGAGCCTCCATTCCGGCTGAGACAGACTGGCCGGAACGATCGCGGGCAGTGTAATTGAAGCGTGCCACTAGGAAAAGGTGTCAGGAGAAAGGAGAAGGGAGAAGGGAAAATGCAGAAAGGAGGACGGAGGCAGCGTGCGGAAGACGGACAGCGGAAGGTCGAGGCCAAGGGCGGAAGTGCCGGGAGCTGACCGGCAACGCTGGATTCCGTCGCGCCGATTCCTCCGGCTGTTGTATCCTTGCTCCCTGCTCCTTTCTCCTGCCTCCTGCCTCCTGTCTCCTGTCTCCTTTGAGATCATTTCTCGGTCACCGTGATGACCCGAAGCAATTCATCCATCGTCGTGTAACCGGCCTTAACCTTGGCCCAGCCGGAATGCTGGAGGGTCAGCATGCCGTGGTCGCGGGCGGACTTGGTGAGAACCCGCGCCGACTCGCGCTTCAGGATGAGGTCGTGCAGTTCGTCGTTGGGCTGGAGGATCTCGAAGATGCCGATGCGCCCGCGGTACCCGCTGTTGCGGCAACGGTCGCAACCGACCGGTGCCAGAAGCTCCGGTGTGGCGTCGGCCTCGGCGGGATCGAGCCCGAGGATCGCGAGGGTGTTGCGCAATTTCGCGCGGTTGACCGCTTGCGGCCGGGCGCAGGCGGGACAAAGACGCCGCACCAGCCGCTGGGCGATCACCAACTCGATGGCCGAGGCCACCAGGAACGGCTCCACTCCCATATCGACCAGCCGCGTATAGGCGCCCGCGGCGTCATTCGTGTGGATGGTGCTGAAAACCAGGTGCCCCGTCAGCGAGGCGCGAATGGCGATTTCCGCCGTATCCAGATCGCGGATCTCGCCCACCATGATCACGTCGGGATCCTGGCGCAGCACGTGGCGCAGGGCGCTGGCGAACGTCAGGCCGATTTCCGGCCGCACCTGCATCTGGTTAACCCCCGGCACCTCGTACTCGATCGGGTCCTCAATCGTGACGATGCGGAGATCGGGCGAGTTGATCTGGCGGAGAAACGCATTGAGCGAAGTCGACTTGCCGGACCCCGTTGGACCCGTGACGAGAATGATGCCGTGCGGGTACTCGAGAACGCGTTTGATGATCGTCTGCTCCTCGGCGTTCATGCCGAGCCGGTCCATCGTGAAGGCCTCTTTTTTTTGATTGAGGAGGCGCAGGCTCACGCTTTCGGCGTAGATCGTCGGGATGGTCGAGACCCGGATGTCGAGAACGTTGGTGTCGGCCTTGAAGTTGATGCGACCGTCCTGCGGCAGGCGGCGCTCGGAGATGTTCAGCCGGGCCATGATCTTGAGGCGCGAGATGATGGCATCCTGGAAGCGCAGCAGGTTCTCCGGCAGGGGCACCGGCACGAGCAGCCCGTCCACGCGGTAGCGGATGCGCAGCTGGCCTTCCTGCGGCTCGAAATGGATGTCGGTGGCGGCATCCGTGATGGCTTGGCTGATGACGTCGCTGACGAAGCGCACGACCGCGGCGTCGGCGTCGACGACCTCGTCGGCTCCCTGGCGGTTTTGCACCGGCGCGAAATCGTCGCCGGAATCCTCGAGGCTGCCTGAGCCGACGCCGAAATGCTCGATGATGAGCTGGTGGACGCGATCCGGCGGAGCGAGGTACCACTTGAGCGGCCGGGGCGTGAATGTGCGCACCCAGTCGAGAATGTCCTCCTGCGGCGGCCAGGAGGCGGCCAGACGCAACACGGTCCGGGAATCCGGCGCGGCGGGGGCTTGATCCGCTGCTTCCGCCGGCTCGGCCGCTCCCGGGGCGGCGATCGGCACGATCTGGAAATCATGCACCAGGCGGGCGGGCAGGAGGTTGAGGGACGCCCGGTCGGGCCGGATATCGGTGGCGATTTCCAGTCCGGCGGCGCCGGCCACGAGCGCGAGAACGTCGACCTCGCTCAACGCCAGCGCCCCCACCACGGCGGCCACGCGCTGGCCGCGCGGCGCCTCCAGCACGGCCTGCCGTTGCTCGTCGGTCAATTGTTCAGCGAGCGGGGACGGGAGGGATTCCTGGATCAGCGCATTCATGACGGGAGGCGCCGAGGGCCTTATTGCGTCAACTGCTTGAGCAGGCTTTCCTTCTTATCCTTCGACGGATCGTCGAGATAATGTTTCACCTGATCCTTGTTCGTCAGCTGGTTGATGCTGGCGTTGGCATCCTTGCTCGTTTCGTTGGGCGGAATAATGTGGGGGCGGACGAACAGCAGGAGCTCGGTCCGTTCTTCCTCATGGGTGCGGCCGCCCAGCAGCTGGCTGAGGATGGGAATCTCGTAAAGGAACCCGAGCTTGGTCTGGTTGGTCGAGTGCTTGGTCTGCTGCAAACCGCCGAGCACAATCATCTGCCCGTCGGCGACATTGATGAATGAGTTGGCCTCCCGGTGGCCAATGATCGGCTGGGAGTTGTTGTCGATGGTGACATTGCTCACCACGTCGTCCACCTTCTGGTCGATCTCGAGCTGAATGCTGCCGTCGTCGCCGATGAGCGGCGTGACCTTAACATCAATGCCAATGTCCTTGTAGGATACCGTGGAGGTGGATACCAGGCCGGTGGTCGTGGTGGTCGCGCCCGGGGTCGTGGTTGATCCGGTGATGATCGGCAGCTGTTGCGACACGTCGAACTCCGCCTGCTTGTTGTGCGTGGTGACGATGGTGTCGGCGGACAGGATCTTCACGTTGCTCTTGGAGCCGTTGTTACCCAGCGCGGCCGCGAACGAAAGCGGATTGACTATTCCCCCGGTGATGTTCCACCCGGCAATGCCGTTGGCAGCCGCGCCGGTATCGAACTGGGTGATATGGGTCGTGCCATTGGCCGCCTGGCCGACTGTCAGGTCCAGCGCGTTGATGCCGCTCGTGGCCGTGTCGTCGAGCGTGACCTCGGCGATGACGACCTGGATGCTGACCTGGGCGAGAAGCACATCGACTTTGTCGACCACCTCGCGGATCAGCCGGACATCGTCGACCGTTCCGGAAACGACGATCGAGTTGCTGCGATCATCGGCCAGAATGGTGAGCAGACTGCTGAAATCGGAACTGGCGGTGGCTTCGGCCACGAGATTCGCCGCGGCCGCCTGCGCACCCGCGGTGGCCGGCGGATTGACGGCTGGAGCAGGCTGGACGCGGGGGATGGCCGCCCCCGACTTGGAGCCCGATGAATCGCCCTTGGTGGCGGCCTGGTTCCGTCCCGACACCAGATTGGTCAGCAAGGTGGCCACGTCCTTGGCGGTCGCGTGCTTGAGGGAGATGACCTCATTGCGGGTGTTGGGTGCGGCGCGGATGTCGAAGTTCTTGATCAAATCGTCGAAGAAAGGGTATTGGCGAGGATCGGAGATCACGACGATCTGGTTCGTTCGATCATCGGAGCTGACGCTCGTGGCGGAGCTGAGCCGGTTGCTGAGCGGGGGCTTGAGGATGCCCGTGAGCTTGGTGACGAGATCGCTGGCCTTGGCGTATTGCAGCGTGTAAAACTTCGGCTGCAGCCCGGCGGTGGCCGGCTTGTCCAATTCCTGGATCAGCCGCTCCACGCGCTGGATCGTGCTCAGGGAATCGGTGATCATCACGGCGTTGGACTTCTCGAACAACACGAGCCCGTTCAAAGCCGAGTTGAGCAGCGAGCCCGCCTGCTCCTTGAATTCGTTGACGTGCAAAAAACTGAGCCGGAACAGCTTGGTGACAATCCGGCCGCTGGGCGGAAGATCGAGCGTGGATTCGTCGATCATTTCCGGCGCTTCCGTGCGGACATCCTTGAGCGCCACGACCTTCAGGAAATGGTCGCCGAGCGGGCTGACGGCGACTCCGCTGAGCTCAAGCATCGTTTCCACGGCGAGCGTGGCCTCGCTTTTCGGCATGGGCGGCAGCGTCAGCGTGTAACCCTCGGTGGCTGGCAGCGCCTGGGGGCGGATGATCGAACGGCCCGTCCATCGACCCAACTGGTAAAGGACCGCTTCCAAGGTTTCCCCCCGCATCTGGATTGGTCCGATGATCTCTTCGCCGGCCGGCGGGGCGATGGGCGCGATGGCGCGCGGAGGGGAAAGGGTTGGCTGGGGGGTCGCGGAGGTCGGCCCGGCTGGCAGCTGGCGGGCTTCGGCCAACGCGGCGATTTTGGTCAGTGCCTCATACGCCTTTGCCCGGGCCTGGGCCGCTTCTGTTTGCGCCTGTGCCGCCTTCGTCAGCGCGGCTTGGACGCGCGCGTCGGCGGCGTCCGCTTCCGGATTGGTCGCGGGAGGAGGCGAATCCGGGCCGGGCGTCTGGGCCCAAAGCGAAGCCGCAGCGATAAGCGCCGCAGCGAAGGCCAACACAGGCAATCGGGGACTAGGATGGTGCGACATGCGGCGCGGGGGAAAGTGATTGAAGGCGTGAGTCGACGCCACGAGGGCGTTGGCGTGGGAGGACGATCTCAAACGAATTTCGGGTTGATGTAAACTGAGTTGTGCCGTGCCTGAAACCTGCCGGCGTCCTGGTTGGGAGGGACGAGTTGCTTCCAGCGTCCGCGCCAGGTTTCAGGACAACCTCATGGGCGCACGGTTCCACCACGGACGCGCCACCATGCCCGTCCGTGGTTTTACAGGGGGAGCGGTCCTCAGCCCGCCGTTCGCCAGGAGGCTGTCGGACTTCCGTCCGGCCAGCCTCCTATTAGCAGCCTGAAGGGCTCAAAGCCCGAAAGGCTGCTAGATGCTTGCCTGAAGGCGGCCGACAAATCACGCTGCCGGGCCGTGCCCAATTCTTTTGGCAAGCTTTTTACCGTCACCACGTGGGGCGAAAGCCATGGGGGGGCGGTGGGCGTCGTGGTGGATGGATGTCCGCCGCGCCTCCCGCTGGAGACACCCGAAATCCAGGCTGAGCTGGACCGCCGGCGGCCGGGACAGAGCGACGTGGTCACGCCGCGCCAGGAAAAGGACGCGGTGGAGATTCTTTCGGGGGTCTTTGAGGGGCGCACCACCGGGGCGCCGATCTCGCTACTGGTCCGCAGCGCCGACGCGCGTCCCGCAGCCTACGACGAGATGAAGGAGAAATTCCGGCCTTCTCACGCCGACTTCACCTATCAGGCCAAGTTTGGCATCCGCGACCACCGGGGAGGCGGCCGGTCATCGGCGCGGGAAACCATCGGCCGCGTGGCCGCCGGCGCGATTGCGAGGAAGGTGCTGCGCCTCGCCGGCGGTGTGGAGATCCGCGCGTTTGTCACGCGCGTCCACGATCTCGAGGCGCCACCGTCCGACCGCTTTCCCACGCTCGAAGAAGTCGAGGCTTCGCCGGTGCGCTGCCCGGACGCTGCGACGGCGGCCCGGATGGTCGAGCGCATCAAGGCGGTGCGGGCCGAAGGCGATTCGGTCGGCGGCCTCATCGAGTGCCGGATCCGGGGCGTGCCGGCGGGTTTGGGCGAGCCGGTGTTCGACCGGCTGGAGGCCGACCTGGCGAAGGCGATGCTCTCCCTGCCCGCGACCAAGGGGTTCGAGCTGGGCAGCGGCTTTGCCGGCACCTTGCTCAAGGGCTCCGAGCACAACGACCTCTTTGAGAATCGCGAGGGTCGGGTGCGCACGCGGACCAACCGCAGCGGCGGCGTGCAGGGCGGCATCAGCAACGGCGAGGAGATCCGCTTTCGCGTCGCGTTCAAACCCACCGCCACCATCCTGCGACGGCAGGAGACGGTTGACGTCCAGGGCCAGCCGGCCGAGCTCCTGGGCCGGGGGCGGCATGACCCGTGTGTGCTCCCTCGCGCCGTGCCCATCGTTGAAGCGATGGCGGCGCTGGTCCTGGTTGACCATTGGATGCGGAACGCCGCGCAGACGCAGACGTTCAAGTTCTGAATCATTGAACCACAGAGGCACCGAGGCACGGAGGGGCTCCATCTGCGCGCTGCACCGGGCGGCGCGCTGCATCTGGTTGCCTCGAGATGAATCCAAGGGTAACTTCAGTCAGGTTCCGGTCTTCGTGCACTTGGTGTCTCCGTGGTGAGAAGGATGCCCGGGAAACCTCTAGTCTATCTGATCCTCGGCGCGGCCGGCTCGGGCCGGCGCGAGGTCGTGGCTGACCTGATTGCGGGCGGTCTCGGGGAGGGCGATCGCGCGCTCGTGCTGCTGTCCGCGGCGGAAACGGCGGGAGAAATCGACGCGCGGCTTGGCCCGGCGCAGCTATGGCGGTGGACCGAAGGCCGCATCGAAGCGCCCGCGTTCGGCGGCGCGACCCACGTGTTCTGGATTGCCGACGGCCGGCGCAATCCGGTCGACCAGATCGAGGCCGTACAGGCGTGGCTGCCGGCGAGCGGCGGGGAACTCGCGCGGATCGTGTGCGTCATTCATTGCGGGCTGGCGGCCCGGCACCACGAGCTCCTGCCGTGGTACGACGCCTGCGTGCATTTCGCCGACGTCGTGCTGCTCAGCCGGCGGGAGGGCGTGGACAACAAGTGGATGTCGGGCTTCCAGGCGCGCTATGCGTCGCAGTTTCTTCCGTGCTTCTTTGAGTTTGTGAAACACGGCCAGGTGAAGAACCCGGCCGCCGTGCTCGAGCCCCAGAACCGGCGCCTGTCCCACGTGTTCGACGAAGAGCTGAACTGGGAGGTCACGGGAACGGCCGAGGAGGACGCGGAGGGCGATGAGGAAGTCGAGGCGCATCCCGAGGTGGATCCTTACCTCGAACGCCGGCCGGGCGGCCGGCGCGTCAAGGAGATCCCGGACGTGACGAAATACCTTGCCTGATAATCGGCGGAATTTGCGGCGCCCGATGTGCTACCCTGGGCGAAACATCCCGCCATGACCGAATCCGCCGATTATCAGGCAAGGTATTTCGTCACGTCCCAGATCCCCTTGACGCGCCGGCCGCCCGGCCGGCGTTCGAGGTAAGGATCCACCTCGGGATGCGCCTCGACTTCCTCATCGCCCTCCGCGTCCTCCTCGGCCATTTCCGCTGGATCCTCCCAGTTCAGCTCTTCGTCGAACACATCAGACACGGTTTCTGGGGCTCGAGCACGGCGGCCGGGTTCTTCGCCTGGGCCGTGTTTCACAAACTCAACTGGCACCTTAGAAACTGCGACACATAGCGCACCTGGAAGCCCGGACGTCCGCTTGTTGTGCCACCCCCTGCCGCCGGCTGCGGCCAGCAAGACATCGGCAAAATGCGCGCAGAGCATAGTCCCGCGGCAGGAGCTCGTGGTGCCGGGGCCGCCCAGCCCGCGATGAATGACGCACACGATCCGCGCGAGTTCCCCGCCGCTCGCCAGCAGCCACGCCTGTACGGCCTCGATCTGGTGGACCGGATTGCGCCGGCAGTCGGCAATCCAGAACACGTGGGTCGCGCCGCGCCGAACGCGGGCGTTTCGATGCGGCCTTCGGTCCACCGCCATAGCTGCGCCGGGCCAAGCCGCACGTCGATTACTCCCGCCGTTTCCGCCGCGGACAGCGGCGCCGACGGCGCGATCGCCCTCCCAGAAGGATCCGCCCGCAATCAGGTCCAGCCGCGATCCTCGCGCCGGCCCGAGCCGGCCGCGCCGAGGATCAGATAGACTAGAGGTTTCCCGGGCATCCTCTCTCGCCGCGGAGACGCCAAGTGCACGAAGACCGGAACCTGACTGAAGTTACCCTTGGATTCGTCTCGGAGCAACCGAATGCAGCGCGCCGCCCGGTGCAGCTAGCACAGATGGAGCCCCTCCGTGCCTCCAGGGTGCCTCTGTGGCTTCAAATGATTCAGAACTTGAACGTCTGCGTCTGCGCGGCGTTCCGCATCGAATGGTCCACCAGAACCAACGCCGCCATCGCTTCACGATGGGCACGGCACGGGGAGCACACAGGGATCATGCCGCCCGGGGGCGAGGAGCTCCGCGGGCTGGCCCTGGACATCTACGTGGGCTGGGGTCGAAGGATGGTCGCAGTGGGTTTGAAGGCCACGCGAAAGCAGATCTCCTCGCCGTTGCTGATGCCGCCCTGCACGCCGCCGCTGCGGTTGGTCGGCGTGCGCACCCGGCCCTCGCGATTCTCGAAGAGGTCATTGTGCTGATCCTTGAGCACGTTCCGGCGAATCCGCTGCCAAGCTCGAACCCCTTGGTCGCGGGCAGAGAGCATCGCCTTCGCCAGGTCGGCCTCGAGCCGGTCAAACACCGGCTCACCCAACCAGCAGGCACGCCACGGATCCGACACTCGATGAGGCCACCGACAGAATCGCCTTCGGCCGCACCGCCTTGATGCGTTCGACCATCCGGACAGCCGTCGCAGCGTCAGGGCAACGCACGGGCGATGCCTCGACTTCTTCGAGGGTCGGAAAATGGTCGAATGGTGGCGCCTCAAGATCCTGGACCCGGGTGAGAATGCGCGGATCTCGACGCCGCCGCAAGGCCAGCACTTTCTCTGGATCGCCCCCGCGGCCACCCGTCCGATCGTTTCGCGAGCCGAAGACCCACCGCCTCCCCGGTGGTCGCGGATGCCAAACTTGGCCTATAGGTGAAATCGGCGTGGGAAGGCCGGAATTTCTCCTTCATCTCGTCGTAGGCTGCGGGACGCGCGTCGGCGCTGCGGACCAGTAGCGAGATCGGCGCCCCGGTGGTGCGCCCCTCAAAGACCCCCGAAAGAATCTCCACCCGTCCTTTTCCTGGCGCGGCGTGACCACGTCGCTCGTCCCGGCCGCCGACGGTCCAGCTCAGCCTGATTTCGGGTGTCTCCAGCGGGAGCGCGGCGGACATCCTCCACCACGACGCCCACGGCCCCCCCATGGCTTTCGCCCCACGTGGTGACGGTAAAAAGCTTGCCAAAAGAATTGGGCACGGCCCGGCAGCGTGGTTTGTCGGCCGCCGTCAGGCAAGCATCTAGCAGCCTTTCGGGCTTTGAGCCCTTCAGGCTGCTAATAGGAGGCTGGCCGGACGGAAGTCCACAGCCTCCTGGCGAACGGCGGGCTGAGGACCGCTCCCCCTGTAAAACCACGGACGGCGATGGTTGCGCGTCCGTGGTGGAACCGTGCGCCCATGAGGTTGTCCTGAAACCTGGCGCGGCGCTGAAGCAACTCGTCCCTCCCAACCAGGACGCCGGCAGCTTTCAGGCACGGCACAACTCGGTTTACATCGACCCGAAATTCGTTTAAGATCGTCCTCCCACGCCAACGCCCTCGTGGCGTCGACTCGCGCCTTCAATCACTTTCCCCCGCGCCGCATGTCGCACCATCCTAGTCCCCGATTGCCTGTGTTGGCCTTCGCTGCGGCGCGATCGCTGCGGCTTCGCTTTTGGGCCCAGACGCCCGGCCCGGATTCGCCTCCTCCCGCAACCTCCGGAAGCGGACGCCGCCGACGCGCGCGTCCAAGCCGCGCTGACGAAGGCGGCACAGGCGCAAACAGAAGCGGCCCAGGCCCGGGCAAAGGCGTATGAGGCACTGACCAAAATCGCCGCGTTGGCCGAGCCCGCCAGCTGCCAGCCGGGCCGACCTCCGCGACCCCCCAGCCAACCCTTTCCCCTCCGCGCGCCATCGCGCCCATCGCCCCGCCGGCCGGCGAAGAGATCATCGGACCAATCCAGATGCGGGGGAAACCTTGGAAGCGGTCCTTTACCAGTTGGGTCGATGGACGGGCCGTTCGATCATCCGCCCCCAGGCGCTGCCAGCCACCGAGGGTTACACGCTGACGCTGCCGCCCATGCCGAAAAGCGAGGCCACGCTCGCCGTGGAAACGATGCTTGAGCTCAGCGGAGTCGCCGTCAGCCCGCTCGGCGACCATTTCCTGAAGGTCGTGGCGCTCAAGGATGTCCGCACGGAAGCGCCGGAAATGATCGACGAATCTACCTCGATCTTCCACCGAGCGGCCGGATTGTCACCAAGCTGTTCCGGCTCAGTTTTTTGCACGTCAACGAATTCAAGGAGCAGGCGGGCTCGCTGCTCAACTCGGTTTTGAACGGGCTCGTGTTGTTCTAGAAGTCCAACGCCGTGATGATCACCGATTCCCTGAGCACGATCCAGCGCGTGGAGCGGCTGATCCAGGAATTGGACGAGCCGGCCACCGCCGGGGCTACAAGCCGAAGTTTTACACGCTGGCCAGCGATCTCGTCACCAAGCTCACGGGCCGTTCGGCGACCGGCTCAGCTCCGCCACGACGGTCAGCTCCGAAGATCGAACGAACCGGAATCGTCGTGATCTCCGATCCTCGCCGATACCCTTTCTTCGACGATTTGATCGAGACTTCGACATCCGCGCCCCCGGCAACAGCCCGCGACGAGGTCATCTCCCTCAGACACCCCCCCTCCAAGGACGTGGCCGCCTTGCTGACCAATCTGGTGTCGGGACGGGACCAGGCCGCCGAGGAGGGCGATTCATCGGGCTCCAAGTCGGGGGCGGCCATCCCCCACGTCCCGCCTGCTCCAGCCGTCCAGGCGCAGGCCACCGCGGGTGCGCGGGCGGCCGCGGCGAATCTCGTGGCCGAAAGCCACCAGCCAGTTCCGATTTCAGCAGTCTGGTGACCATTCTGGCCGATGATCGCAGCAACTTAATCATGGTTTCCGGAACAGTACAAACTGCGATCTGCCGGCTGATCCGCGAGGTGGTCGACAAAGTCGATGTGCTTCTCGCCCAGGTCAACGTCCCTGTCAGTCATCGCCGAGGTCACGCTCGACGACGCCGGCCACGATCATTGTCAACGCGCTGGACCTGACAGTCGGCCAAGGCGGCCATGGCACGACCCATATCACCCAGTTCGATACCGGCGCGGCTGCCAACGGCATTGCCGGGTGCAACATCACCGGGGGAATAGTCAATCCACTTTGCGTTCGCGGCCGCGCTGGGTGAACTAACGGCTCCAAGAGCAACGTGAAGATCCTCTCCGCCGACACCATCAGTCCACCACGCACAACAAGCAGGCGGAGTTCGACGTGTCGCAACAGCTGCCGATCATCACCGGATCAACCACGAGCCAGTACGCCTCCACCACGAAATTTTTCTTGGTATGCGCCTCCACGATATCCTACAAGGACATTGGCATTGATGTTAAGGTCACGCCGCTCATGCGCGACGACGGCAGCGTGGGGCTCGAGATCAACCAGAAGGTGGACGACGTGGTGAGCAATGTCACCATCGACAACAACTCCCAGCCGAGATTCGTGGCCACCGAGAAACCACTTCATTCATCAATGTCGCCGACGGGCAGATGATTGTGCTCGGCGGTTTTTTTTTTTTCAAGCACTCGACCAACCAGACCAAGCTGGGGTTCCTTTACGAGATTCCCATCCTCAGCCAGCTGCTGGGCGGCCGCACCCATGAGGAAGAACGGACCGAGCTATTGTGTTCGTGCACCCCCACAT
>CAVRNM010000087.1:0-22140 GCA_963722225.1 uncultured Verrucomicrobiae bacterium | reverse complement strand
AGTCTACCAGGACCTCCTGCCCGATGCGCGGCAGGTACAGCGCTCCCCACCGCTTGCCCGCCCAGCTCTGGGCCACCCGGACCCAACAGGAGGCGTTCTCATCGTATTTGCCCTGTCGGTCCCAAAAGAAGTGCACCTTGATCCGGGCGTGCTCGTCGGTGTGGATCTCCTCCCCCGCCGGGCCGACCACGACCGCCGGCTGCAGGCCGTGCACCACCGGCTTTGGCGCCAGGCGCGGCGGACGGAAGGCATAGCTCGCCGGCAGCGCGGTGAAATCGCACGCGAACTGCGCCGCGGTATTTTCCTTCGAGGCGAACTCTCCGGCATCGAAATGCAAATTCAGCGCCGTGACCAGGTACTGGCGGTTCTGCTCCGCCCGCGGATGGTCCTCCAGCGTAAACAGGTTGCCAGCCCCCAGCCCGAGGCAGGTTGTCTGGGCCCGCGCCAGCTCCGAGACCGCCTGCAGCTCGTCCAGCCGGATGCGGGACAGGCGCTCGGAATCGGCCACTTGGTCGAAGCCGCCCGGGTAGTCGAACACCTGCTTGTTGTTCAGCCCGTAATCCCGGCCCGCACGCTCCACCCGGAGCATGACTTCCTTCGGTTTGAGCGGATTGTAATCGGTGAGCCCGTACTCCGTCGGCTGGACCTCGTTCTCGATGATCCAGGTCTTGATGACCTCCTGCTGCTTATCCTCTCCGCCAGCCGGCACGTAACGGATCTTGTCGTAGCCGGGCGCTGGATCGTAGGCGGCCTTCTCGTCGGCCAGCACCAGAGTCCCGACCGACGCATCGTGGGTGTAGTAGTAAGCAATGCCCTCCTGCTCCAGCAGCCGGCTGACAAAGTTAAAATGCGTCTCGCGGTATTGCACGCAGTATTCGAGCTGGGGATAGCTGCCGCTCAACCGTACGTTGAAATCCTTCTCGCCGCAGTCGCGGAAGACTTGCTGCACGATGTCCGGCACCGCCAGCTTCTGGAAGATCCGGCAATCGGCCGAACGCGTGAGCGCCCAAAGCCAGTGCACGATCACCGCGCGGTAGTGAAAGAAATGCCCGCTCTCGCCCACCATGTAAAAACGCGCCACGTAGCCGTGCCAGTAACGCTCCTGTTTGCCCGGCAGGTCCAACCGCACTGTCACCGGGTGGCCGACAATATCGTCGAACTTGATGGCCGGATCGAGACTCGACAGCTCCGCCTCGATCGTGAAGCCGCCGCTCAGTTGTTCCTGCACGTGGATGGAGCGCAGGCCGACGACATCGGTTCCCAGCGGCGTCGTGATCGCCAGCGGTCGCGCGGACTGGCTCAGGGGGGACGCGCTCATTGCAGGAAAATCGGTCCCAAATTCACCCAGATAACGGCCTCAAGGGCCGGTCGGGACCCATCAAGACGGCACTGCTCTCATCTGTTTTGAGGCGGATCATTGTGCCAAAACCGGGGGCTTCACACACTAGGGCGGTAATTCAGTAATTTAACGCTGTCTGGTGCATTTACGCAAACAGAAACTCGATCAGCTGCACCAGCGCCCGGACCGTTACGATCTTTTGTATCTTGGTGGCGAAAGCCACCGCAATGGCTTCGGCTGAGCCACGGCTCGGCGGGGATTCCTCACCCCACCGGCTGAGGATCCATGTCGACTCACGCTTGATGTCTTCTGTTCCCCGAGTCGCTACGGCCATGCCGACCACAAGCCTATCCACCTGATGGCTTGAGTATCCGCCCGATTCAAGCATGCTAGAATTGCTTTCTATCCCCATGCCGTCCGTCCTTGATCTGGCCGAGTTGAGCAACGCGGCTTACAACTTCCGCAAATTCGTGGACGTCCCGCGCCAGCTGGTTTGGCGCCCGCCCCCGCCGGTGTCGTCGGCCCCCCCATGGAGTTCCCGGCCACCCAACGGTTTGCAGGGAGTGTTTCTCTTGCGTGGAACTCCGGGGCCGACGGGCGTCAGCAGTACCGCACCGTTCCCCGTGGGCGGGTTTGCGCCGCCGCCCGCTGCGCCGGCGCCGCGCCGCTGGACCCTCGAACGCTGCTGGCCGCGGGCCGGGAGCAACGGCGGCGGATTTGCCGCCGGTCTCTACGTCGCGGACGACGCGCGGGACAAGGTGCTGGCGTTTCGTGGCACCAACCCGGCGGAGATCGACGACCTCTTCAACGATGCGCAGATTTCCCGGGGCAGCGTGCCCAATCAGACGTTTCCAGCGCTGCGGGCCGCCCGCGAGGCCGGGCTCGGTGCCGAGAGTTTTGTCACCGGCCATTCATTGGGCGGCGCACTCGCGATACTCGTCTCCGCCGATACCCGCCGTCCCGCCGTGACATTCAACGCCCCGGTGGTCTTCGACAATTGCGTGCGGCTGGAGAGCCGGTCTTCCGTGCTGCCCGGCTTCTTCACCTTCCTGACCGCAGCCTCCCGCTGCAACGCCGGCAACCGCGTCCGCAATTACCGGGTCGGCGGCGACCCGGTGAGCAGCTGGGTCACCATGGTGGCCGCCGGCGCCGTCCTGAATAGGCCCCGCACCGATCTGCAGTCCGGGACAACGGCTGCGGACTTGCCGGTAGCGCGCTGTGCCATGCTCGACTCGATGTGCCGGCACAGCATGGACACGGTACTCGCAGCGATTCGCTCCGAACCGGCGAATTACGCGGACATCCGCTGAGCCGGCAGCCAACGATTGGCGGCTTATTCGAACGCGAACGTAAATCCGCCGTCTTTCACGCCCAGGTGGATGCGCTTCGCCTCGCGTCCGTCGGCGAGCCGGTTCAGGAGTTCGCGGCCGATGTCGGGGAGCAGTTGATTCGTGATCATGGCATCGACCAGGCGGGCGCCGCGTTCCAGTTCGGTGCAGCGTAGCGCGATCAGCTCGGCCACGGCGGGATCGTACGTGAACGGGATCTTGTGATTCTCCAGCACCCGGCGCTCGATCCGGCGCAGATTGAGTCCGATGATCAGCTTCATGATCTCCATCGAGATCGGATAGTACGGAACGACCAGAAGGCGGTTGAGCAACGCATCGGGGAACACCTTGACCAGCGGGCCCCGCATCGCCTTTTCGAGCGCCTCGGCCGTGGGCATCAGCTCCGGATCCTTGCACATGCTGATGATCACGTCCTGCGCCGCATTGCTGGTGAGGAGGATGATCGTGTTCTTGAAATCGATGAACCGCCCCTCCGCGTCCTCCATGAAACCCTTGTCGAAGACCTGGAAGAAGATCTCGTGGACATCGGGGTGGGCTTTCTCGACCTCGTCGAGCAGCACGACGCTGTACGGGCGCCGCCGCACCGCCTCGGTGAGCACGCCACCCTCGCCATAGCCGACGTATCCGGGCGGGGAACCCTTGAGCGTGCTAACGGTATGCGCCTCCTGGAACTCGCTCATGTTGATCGTAATCAGGTTGTGCTCGCCGCCATAGAGCGCCTCCGCGAGGGTGAGCGCGGTCTCGGTCTTGCCGGTGCCGCTTGGCCCCACGAGCATGAATACGCCGATCGGGCGGTTCGGATTGTCGAGCCGCGCCCGGTTCGTCGGAATCCGGCGGGCAATCGTCTCGAGCGCCGGGCGCTGGCCGATGACCCGCCGCTCCAGAATGTCGGCCAGCTTGAGCACTTGCTCGATTTCATTGCGCACCATCCGGCCGACAGGGATCCCGGTCCAGTCGGCGACCACGCTCGCGACCGATCCCTGATCGACGCTGGGGAAGATCAACGGGGTCTCGCCCTGGAAGATCTTCAGCGCCTCGGTTTCCTTGCGCAGGTCATCGAGCATTTTCGTCCGCTCTTCCGGGGTAAGGCCTGGTTCCTTGGCGCCGCTGGCCGGCGGCGCGGCCGGAGTCGCTGGTGCTGCCGCCACGGTCGGAGGCGCCGGCGGGGCGGCCGGGACCGGAGCCGACCGCGCCGGAAGCGATGGCGGGGCGGCGACCGCGACCTCCGGCGAAACGCCGGCGGCGCGCAGCTTCGCCCGGAGGTCGAGAATCCGAGTGACGCGCTGTTTCTCATCTTCCCAGTGTTTCTCGAGATCGACCAGCAGCGCTCGGTCCTTCTTGAGCGTTTCGCCGAGTTCGGCCAGCCGGGCCTCGTGATCGAGGCCGATGGCTTGCTCGCGCTCGACGATGCCCTTCTCGGTTTCAAGGGAAAGGATTCGGCGGCGAAGGTCGTCGACCCCCGCCGGCACGGCATGCTGGCTCACGGCGACCCGGGCGCACGCGGTGTCGACGAGGCTCACCGCCTTGTCGGGCAACTGGCGGCCCGGGATGTAGCGGTGGGAGAGGCGCACCGCTGCTTCAATGGCCTCGTCGAGAATCTGCACGCGGTGGTGTTTTTCGAAGGCGCCGGCCACGGTGCGCATCATGCGCATGCACCGGTCCTCGCTGGGCTCATCGACCTTGACCGTCTGGAAGCGCCGGGTGAGCGCAGCATCCTTCTCAATGTACTTCTTGTACTCGGCCCAGGTGGTCGCTGCGATGGTGCGCAGGGCGCCGCGCGCCAGCGCGGGCTTGAGGAGATTCGCGGCGTCGCCCGTGCCGGCCGCACCGCCGGCGCCGATGAGGTTGTGCACCTCGTCGATGAACAGGATGATGGGTTTTGGCGAGGCCTGCACCTCATCAACGACGCTCCGCAGCCGCTGCTCGAACTCGCCCTTCATGCTCGCGCCGGCCTGCAGCAGGCCGACGTCAAGCGCCAGCACGGCGACGTTGCGCAGGGACGGAGGCACGTCACCCGCGACAATGCGGTGGGCGAAGCCGTCGACCACGGCGGTCTTGCCAACGCCGGCCTCACCGGCCAGGAGCGGGTTGTTCTGCCGGCGCCGCATGAGAATGTCGACGCATTGCCGGATCTCCTCGTCGCGGCCGACGATCGGATCGATCTCCCCCGCGCGCACCCGTGCCGTAAGATCCGTGGTGTAACGTTTCAGGGCCTCGCCCTTGCCCATCGCAGCGGGCGCCATTGCCCCGCTGACCTCGCCCGGGGCCACGCCGCCGGAGGCTCCGCTGCCATCGCTGGCGGCCAGCCCGTCCTCGGGCGAGCCGGCAGCGATCTGCGCCAGCTCGTCGGCCAGGGTGTCGGGCTTCAGCTT
Organism: uncultured Verrucomicrobiae bacterium; assembly: GCA_963722225.1. Taxonomy (GTDB): domain Bacteria; phylum Verrucomicrobiota; class Verrucomicrobiia; order Opitutales; family Opitutaceae; genus Fen-1467. Next base: position 17,080 of record CAVRNM010000087.1, on the reverse strand, counting down.
CGCGAATTCGCCCGAGATGGACTGAAAGACGTTGCGCAGCCCCGCGGTCTTCACCAGCGCCACGGTGACGTGCCCGGTGCGGACCTGCAACTCGCCATAGAGCAGCGAACCGTAGACCCAGGCGCGCTCGACCGTTTCCTCGAGGTGCGGCGAGAAATCCGAGATCGCCGTCGCCCCCCGGGGGAGCTTGTCGAGCACGGCAATGACGTCGGCCGCCACGCGCGCAGGCTCACAGCCGAAGTGCCGGAGAATGCGGCCAAAATCGTTCTCTGGCGACTGGACCAACTGGTGGACCCAGTGGACAAGCTCGACGTACGGATTGCCCCGCATCTTGCAGAAAACGGTGGCAGCCTCGAGGGACTTGTAGGCGATCGGGTTGAGTTTCCCGAATAACGTGGAGCGTTTGATTTCAGCCATGGTGGGGAGGGGTACGACGAAGAAAAGGTGGATCAGGCGGCTTGGGCGACGAGGTCGTCGACGTCCCGCACGGCGCCCGGCCGGCCGAGCCACGTGCTCCAGCCGAGACAAACGCCGCTGCCGAGCCGGCATTCGGGAACGTCCTCGCGCCGGAGCACGAGCTGGGCCTCCCAGAACAACTCGTCGCCCAGGTACGAGCGCACCCATGCGGCGACCTGCCGGAAGGCGGTCCCGCAAGGCAGCAGGTTTTCGTATTCGCGCCAGCGGAGCGGACCGATGCGGATGCGGAACTTCAAATGCACGACCCAGAAACGCTCCCCGGCGAAGCAGGTCGCCCCGAGGATCCCGGTCGCGCGCGACGCGCCGAGCCGGCACTGGCTGTCGCGCGGCAGTTCGAGCCACATTCCCTGGAACGAGTGCACCTCGGCCGGCACTCCTAGAAAGTCGGAGAGAATCGCCCCCAGGCCCGCCGGGCTCCGGCTCAGGCCGCCCAGCCAGCCGCCGTAGAAGATCCGGGCCTCGTCCGGCACGCTATCGCGTCCCGTCGTGCCGCCACCACCGAGACCCACCAGGCAGCGCAGATAATGCAGGTGCCGTTGCCCGGCCGTGTCTTCGATCGCGACCGTCGGCTGATTCAGCGCCCACGCCCGGAAGAGCAGCGAATAGATCCGGTGGTGAAAGAGATCCAGGAAGGCCGCGAGCGTCCCGTCCTTGCTGTGGTTCAGCCGGTCGAGGACATATTCGGTGAGGTGGAGCGGCATCGGTCCGTTGGGCCCGAGGAGCCCGGTAAAGCACAGCTTCAGCTCGATCCGCCGCCTCTCTGCATTCCAATATGCTCCCGAAATCGCCGCGGGCGCGAAACCCAGCGACGGATCCTGCCCCAACCGCAGCCGCTCCCGACCCGGAGAAAGGTCAGTGCCGATGGCCGGCAGGGCGAGGCGGGCCTGCAGCAGCCGCAGCGCCATGAAGAAGTCGTGCGCCGGCGCGTCGCGCAGCAGCGCTTCGAGCTCGGGCGGAGGGTTCACAGGAGCGGACGGGTTCCGGTCTGGATTGGCCATCGCATGACTTCACCGCGTTGGGGCGAGACAATCGCCGTCTCGGTGAATGAGTTGATCGACGCGTATTTGGCAAAGAACCGCTCGAGAACGGAGCCGAAAAGGAAGATGCCCGAGCCCGCAAACAACGTCTCGTCGAGCGATACCGTCAGCTCCGAACCCCGGACAAAGGTTACGGAACCGCGCGCGTCGACCCGCCGCACCACCGGCCGGGAGCTGACGGACTGCACGCCCTCGATCTGCTTGAGCATGGCGCGGTCGGCCGGATCGCTGTAAAGCCGCAGCAGTTCGCGGAACGCCACCCGCTCATCGCCCTTCCCTTCGCCCACGATCGAGTGGTAGTTCAGCGACAGGTGGCTGATCAGGCGCCAGAGGATCTCGCCGTCGATGAAGGCCTCGCGCGGCGCCGTGGGGCCCGTGACACAGAACACGGCCTGCACCGGCCCGCCGCCCTCGAGGGTGAAATCCGTCCGCGCCTGGCCGATCCCCATCGTCAGCGGCAGGTGGCGGTTGGTGGCGAGCACCTCCAGGGCGATCTGCCGCAGGTCGCCCCGGTAGGGAGCCGCCTGCACGTCCACCAGCGAAACGTAAAGCTCCGAGCCGGCGTACGAACTCTCCTTGCCGAAGCGCCGTTCCCGCTCCGTGAGCACGCGCGGCACGCGATGGGCCGTGAAATAGGCGCCGCTCGCCAGGTCGCCGGAGCGCGCCCGGTAAAAAGGATGGAATTCCTGCACCTCCTCAGCATTGGCGCCAATCCCCTTCACGCTCTCGAGCCGGTACAGCTCGAAATCGAGCGAGCGCGTCCGATCCACGATCACCTGATACTCATGGAACCGCGGCTCAATCTGGATGCGGTCCGCGCGACGGCGCACGAGATTGATCGCGGGGGTGCAGAAGAGGTCAAAACTTGACCGGTCGATCCGTCCCTCGAGCAGCGGCTCGACGGCGCCCAGGAGCACAATGACGTCGAAGGACGTGCATTTCAGTCCGGCGAGCGCCTCGCCGAGCCCCGCGAGTCGGGCGAAGAGAAAGCGCTGCGGGAAGGCAAAATATTCCTTCAACAACCGGTAGCCCTCAAAGGTGCGCGGGCTCGCCGGCAGGAGCGCCTCGTCCTCCGCCAGACCCACCCGGCGCACCGCCGGCGCGCCGAGCGTGCGCGTCGGCGGCAGGCGCCCGGATTCCACCGGCCGCAACAACGTCGTCGTCTGCCGCCCGATGAGTTGCTCGTAGATCCGGACGGGGATCTCGTCGTTGCCACGGATGTAGAGATCCAGGTGGGGAAGCGACTTAAGGGCGTCGGCGTCACCACCCGCCGTGATCTCGAAGCGAAATCGCAGCGCGGCCCGAGCCTCGCCGGCGGCGCCGAGGCCCAGGGTGCCCAGGTCGCGGGTGTAATACTGCGCTTCCGTGAGCCGAAGCGGCCAGACGGTGACCTCGTGCGCGGTGCGGAACTCGCAGGCAGTGCGCTCGTTCCGCCCCGGCAGGGCCCGCAGCAAGGTGCCGCGCGGCACCCGGTACCCCGCCAGCAGCGCACCGTCGTTGAGGTCGGGGTCAAGCCGCGCCACGAGCATGGACGGCGTCGGCGACAGATAGTGGGGGTAAATGGTCTCGAGCAACGCCTGCGTGAAGCGCGGAAACTCGGCGTCGAACTTGTGCCGCACCCTCGCCGTGAGAAAGGCAAACCCCTCGAGCAACCGTTCCACAAACGGATCGGCGCACATCTCCTTGCCTTCGCGATCAAGCGCAAGCCGGCCGGCGACCTTCGGGTAGGCGGCGGCGAATTCACCCGACTGCTCGCGAATGAACTGAAGCTCCTCGTTGTAGAGACTAAGGAATCGCTGGTTCATGGGGCAGCAGGGATGACATGCCTAGATCTGGCACTCGCCCGTCTCCAGATCGATAGTCGTCTTGGCGAAAAACTTCTCCGGCGTCGGCTGTGCCCAGAGGTCCGCGGAGATCTGAAGGTTGATCCGGTGCGGGTTCTGCTGCGCCCCGACCTCTTCGTCGCGGAAAACCCGCACCTGCAGGGTGCGCCGGATGATCCGCGGCTCGAAGAACAGCAGCGTTTCCGCAATCTCCCGCTCCACTTCGCGCACGTCCCCCTTCTCGGAAAACATGCCCGCAAAATCGCGCAGTCCGAAGTTGAAGACCGAACGATAAACCTGCGGGTAGATGTTCAGTCCCTCCTCCTCGCGGTGGCGCTGGGTATTGAACAGCCAGCGTAAATCCCGGAGGACGCCGTCCTTGAACCGGCCGGTACTTACGATCCGCTGGGTCCGGCTCTCGACCTGAACAGCGGGTTGGTCGTCGGTAAGCCGGTCAAGCAGGCAGGGCTGGAGACGGTCGATGGGAGCGAGCTCGGCCATGAAGAACGACGGTTTACTCCCGTGCCGCCATCACGGGCCGGCCCACTCGACGCTGCGGACGTCGAGGATCGCGAAATCGCGGTCGCCCGCGGTCAGCATGCGCTGGCCGAGACCGCGATATTGGCCCTCTGCCATTTCCTCCCATGTCGTTCTCCGCGCCAGCCGGAGCTGGTTGTCCTGGTCCTGTTCGGTACCGCAATAACGGGTCGGAACCAAGATAGCTGAGTCGCCGCCGGTGCTCCAGGTCGCCTGGGCGGGCAACCACACCAGATGTCGCACATCGGTCGGAGCGGCAAACGACAGCCGGCGGATCCGGTCGAAGGGTATCCAGTAGTATTTTCCGTCCATGATCGCCTCGAGCACCGGACCGAGCCGCGAATCGGCATCGGCCAGCCAGGGCACGTCGTCGCCGTTGATTTTTGCGGGCACGGCCGGAGCCGCCTCGAAGGCGTCCGCCCGCAGGCGGGCCTGGGCGGCGGCGCTGGCCGGCCGCAAGGCTTGGATGAGCTGGGCGATCCAGTCGGCCGGTTCACCCAGCACAAGCGGTGTCGTCCGGCCAGCGAAAACCTCGCGCCGCAGGGCCTCACCCATCAGCGCGGGACCGAGCATATTGATCCAGCTCTTGTTCTCGTCGCCCAGCGATTCCAGAACCTCAAGCTGATTCCTGGCCCGGTCCCATTCACCCAGCACGCACAGCAGCTGGAGCAGGCTCAAACGCAGCCGGACATCGGAAGCGGAGGCGCGAATCTTGTTCTGCAGAAGATCGCGTGCCACGGCAAGGCGGGCCTCCTTCAAGGCTTTCGCCACCTCATCAGTGGGAATCTGCGAATAAAGCTCCATAGCTGCGCGGTGGAAAGGTCGGCCCGAGGGGTTGCCGATGGGGGAACAGCCAACGAAACACACGAGACCGGCGGGTCACGGACCCAACCGGTCGCCGAAAAACCACCGAGCGCCGCAGCGCTCAGAGTTTCTTGTTCTGTTTGAGATCGTACCCAAAGATGACCGGAGCGCCGAGGCTACCGTCGGCCTTCTGCGGGGCGTACTCGAACTTGATCGTCGTGAAGTTGAATGCGATCTGATCGTCGGGCACAGCGTCTCCCGTCGCTTGCCCACCGGTTTGGTAGGTGGAGATCAACAGATCCTCGAAGTAGATCTTCAGGTATTCCTGTTGTTCGCCGCCGGCTTTGCGGCAGGTGAGCTGCGCCTTCTTGATGTGCGAGCCCGTGGCGCAATTAATGAACAGGGCCGGCGAGGCCTTGTTGATCTTCATCACGAACTGGAAGTCGTTCATCTGCACCTTGCCGGCGCCGCCGCCGCCGCCGGCGGAATGGGCTCCGACCTGGGATTCACCCCAAGACCACGACTCAAGCTGGATCTCGTCCTTGTGCTTGGCATCCGGGGACTCGCCCGGAATGCCATCGATTTTGAGGAAATAATCTGCAGGCATGTTCTGGATTTGTTGTTGCGGATGCTGGAGGGTGCCCCCCTCAGCCCAGGTTCAGGATGTCGGTTCCAAAAAGCATCCGACGCGGCGGGCACGCCGCGCCGGTGCGCGATCAAAAATCATCCGGTTTTCGCCGACGGGAGTTTGGACACGAGCCGGAGCGAAACCGTGAGGCCTTCGAGCTGGTAGTGCGGGCGCAGGAAGAATCGGGAGTTGTAGTAGCCCGGATTGCCCGGGATCTCCTCGACCACGACCTCCGCCTCGGCCAGCGGCTTCAGGGCCTTGATTTCCTCGGACGCGGAGCTATCGACGGTATACTGCCGGATCCAATCGTTAAGCCATTTTTGCATATCGGCGCGCTCCTTGAACGAACCGATCTTGTCGCGCACGATGCACTTCAGGTAGTGGGCAAAGCGGGTTGTGGCGAACAAGTAGGGCAGGCGCGCCGCCAGGTTGGCGTTGGCCGTGGCGTCGGGGTCATCGTAAGCCTGCGGTTGCTGGAGTGACTGCGCCCCGACGAAGACGGCGTAGTCGGTGTTCTTCCAGTGCGAGAGCGGCATGAAGCCGCACCGGGCGAGTTCCGCCTCACGCCGGTCGGTGATCGCAATCTCGGTGGGGCACTTCATGTCCACGCCGCCGTCGTCGGTCGGGAACGTGTGGACCGGGAGGCCTTCGACCATGCCGCCGCTCTCCGCGCCGCGGATCCGGGCGCACCAGCCGTAGAGCTTGAACGCGCGCGTGATGTTGGTCCCCATCGCATAGGCCGAATTGGCCCACGTGAATTTGTTGTGTGCGGCACCGACGGTGTCCTCCTCGAAGGCGAATTCCTCCACGGGATTGGACTTGGCGCCATAGGGTTGGCGGGAGAGGAACCTCGGCATCGCGAGCCCGAGGTAGCGGGCGTCCTCCGACTGGCGCAGCGAATTCCACGCCGCATACTCAGCGGTCGTAAACAACTTCGAGATATCGCGCGGATTGCTCAGTTCCTGCCAGCTGCTCAGGTTCATCACCGAGGGCGAGCCGCCCGTGATAAACGGGGCGTGGGCCGCGGAGGCAATCTGCGCCATGCCGCGGAGAATCTCGACGTCCGGCGGCGTATGGTCGAAATGGTAGTCACCCACGAGGGCGCCATAGGGCTGCCCGCCGGGGGAGCCAAACTCCTCCTCGTAGAGTTTCTTAAAGAGCGGGCTTTGGTCCCAGAGGGTCCCTTTGAATTTCTTGAGCGTCTTGCCCAATTCCGTCTTCGAGATGTTGAGAACGCGGATCTTCAGCCGCTCGTCGGTCTCGGTATTTGAAACCAGGTGATGCAATCCGCGCCAGGCCCCTTCGAGGGTCTGGAGGTCGGCGTGATGGATGATCGCATTGACCTGCAGAGTCAGCTTCCGGTCGATCTCCGCGATGATGCCCTCGATCGTGCGGACGGCATCGTCGGAGATCACCGCCACGCCCGCCAGCGCCTGCTCGGCGAGCGTCTGGACGGCCCGCTCGATCGCGGTTTTCGCCACGTCCGATTTCGGCTTGAACTCTTTTTTCAGAAGGCTTTCGAACTCGGAGATCTCAATCGCCGCGCCCGCCGCCTCCGCTTTCAGGGTTTTTTCTGGGTCAGCCATGGTAGGAAGGGATCAGGGGTTCAATTTTGCGCGGCGTCCGTCGGTTTTGGCGCGGCCGCGAGTGACTTGAGCACATCCGGATCGTTCAAGGCCCGGGCGATGAGTTGCTCAGCTCCGTCCTTGCCGTCCATATACGAGAGCAGGTTGGAAAGCTGCGTGCGGGCTTCCAGCAGCTTGCGCAAGGGCTCGACCTTCCGCGCGATCGCCGCCGGTGAAAAGTCGTTCATGCTCTCGAACGTGACGTCGACGCTGAGGTTGCCTTCGCCGGTCAGCGTATTCGGAACTTGGAACGCCACATGCGGCTTCATCGCCTTGAGGCGTTCATCAAAGTTCTCCGCATCGATCTCCAGGAACTTGCGGTCCTGCACGGGGGCGAGGGGATCCACCGGCTTGCCGGTAAGGTCGGCCAGCACACCCATGACAAACGGCAGTTCGATCTTCTTCTGAGCGCCGTAGAGCTCCACATCGTACTCGATCTGGACGCGCGGGGCGCGATTGCGTTGTATGAATTTCTGCGATGAGGCCATAAGTAAGTTACAGTTTTATTGTCGGATCGCTTCAGGAAGAGGATGCGGAGGAGTCAACCGCGCCAACCACGCTTATTATCTTCTCCTTCGTCTCGGGTGTCAACTCGCCCACCACTTCTAGGAAATTCATGGGCACGATCCGGGCCGCCCTTCTGAGCAGAAACGGAACCGGGCTCGATGGTTCGCTCCGTTCATAGTAGGCGATGATCGCCTCGAGCGCTCGCACCACATCCTCGCGGCTGCGCACCGTGCCCGAGAGTCCCACGCCGTCTGCTTCGCGGCCGGCGACCGCGGCCCCGGCACCGCCTCGCCATTGGTGGCCGCACCGACGGCCGCCGGCGCCTCCGCAGCGCCGCCCAGCCAACCACTGATCTGCTTCAGCTCCCGCCGCAGCGGATCGAGGGAGGGAAACAGCGTTGGGCCGGCCTTTTCGCGAAAGAGCTTCTCGATCGCCTCCAGGTCGGCCAGGATCTCCTGAACGGTCTTGGCCACTGCCGCCACCGCCGCGGCCCCCACCTCTTGCTTCGACGCGTCAAGCAGGGCCATGTTCGGGGCGGGGCCGGCCTCCTCGGGCCATGGCGTCTGCTCGCGGACTGCCAAGTAATGCTCCAGCGCAAATCGACCGGCCCGGGGTGCCACCAGCAGCGGAACTTTGCGCACAAAGGGGACGATCTTCAGCAGATCTCCATCGGTGCCCAGCGGCGCGGCCAGATTGCCCACCGCGTTGATTCGCTCAGACGGATCGTTATTCTCCGTCGCATCGAGCGGAGGAAACACCTCTGGCCAGAAATTCTCGAGGTACCCGCGGATTAATTGCAGGCCTGACCGGAATCCGGCGAGGCCGTCTGTATGCAACAGGGTCGCCGTTAGAATCGCCGCAATCCGGAGATCCCTCGTGGTGCTGGCCGCCTCCAGCGCGCGGGCCCGGAGCTGCACCCAGTCGGGTTCCTCGGCGGCCGAGAACTGCGTCTCGGGCTTGCCCTGCACGAGTGTCTCCAGTTCGGAAAGAGTCCCGTTCGCCCACGGATCGTCGCCACAAGGCGCCCCATCGCGAACCGGCGCGAGAAGTTTGTCGAGTGGGATCATGGCAGATAGGAATCGGACGGGGCTACAGAAATCCCCGCCAGCATGGGCGCGGCGGCTGACGGCGACCACAATGTGGCCGTGTTCGCGGACCGGGGCAAGCCCTCAACGAAAGCCCGGATGAATTCTGGTTCCGCATTCAGCCGCGAGCGGAGGACGCTGCCGTAGATCTGCGCCTTGGAGCCTTCGAGTTCCTGCCGGGTGAGGCCGAGGAGCTCAATCTTCTTCAGCGTTGCCTGGAGAGACTTGGCGAAATCCAGCACTTTCTTCGCATTGGAGTCACTCCGCGTCTCGAGCCAGGTGCGGAATTCTCCTCCATCACCGGAGGGAACGGCCGCGGAAAAGGCTTCAAAGCTCGCGGCCAGCGCGCGGGCCACCTCGTCAAGCCTGCCCTGCCCCTCTCCGATCAGTCCGGTTTCGGTCGCCAGGCGGATGACTTCGCGCACCGGGCGGTCCCCGACCCGTGCATCAGCCACCTCGTAGTCGGCCTCCCGCGGGTGCTCGCGGGGCGGCACCGTGACGAACATCCCGGCCCGCCTTTCGCGCGACAAGCGTTCCGCCCGGTTCAGCGGTCGGGCGTAGATGCCGAGCGCTTGTAACTGCTCGCGGACCGCAGTGGTCAAATCGGCTTCTGAGATAGCGACTTCAATGTCCTGACGGGGCACCGCCGGCGCGAAGGCTTGCTCGACCGTGTTGCGAACCTGGGCCCCAGCCGAATCCAGAGTTTGAATCGGGGAGTCCTGCAAATCGATGTCAAAGGTTGGGGAACTGAAATTGATGAACTTGTCCACGTAACTCCCGAATCCGCTCGCCGTGCTCAGATCGAGATAGACCAGGTTGGGCACAGCCGGCCGGAAAGGATTCGAGATGAGTAGATCCGCAATGAAGACTTCATACGGGCCGGAGACTTTGATCGCGTTTTGTGCGTCGATGGTGAGAAGATTGCCCGTGTCAGTCGCGTAATCGAACAGAGTAGGATCCGTCGTGGGACCCGGCGTTGGTGAGGGCGTGAAGTCCGTCCGCGTCGGGAACTTTGAATCAGGAATATTGGTGTTAAACATGAGCACTGCACCCGCGACGAGATCAGTCCCCAGATCGACTGCGAAGTCCTGGCCAGGTGGATTCCTAACGCCGAGGTCGATGTCGGCCGGCTGACGCGAATTCAGGATGATCCCGGGGACAGAGAGGGGAGCGGAGCTGACCAAGACCAAATAGTTCGAGACCGCCGTGCTGCTGAGGGTGATTACCCCTTCGTTGTTACCGGTACCGTCCGCAATGATCACCAGCGACCCATTGCTCACTGACAGCCGCTCGAAGGGCTCCACCTTTACATTGCTGCCGAACAAGTACAGGTCGCCCGGGTTGCTCTTGAAGATGGACGACAGCAGCGGTGCGCCGGTCTTGTTGGGGCCCGACACGGCCCCGGTGCCAAGAATGATGTTACCTGTGGCGGAATCGATCCGCGTGTCCCGGTTGGAAGTATCCCCCTTGTTGTTGAACGCGAGGAAATTGACATTGGATGCACCATTCGCTCCGGGCGTCCCGGTGTTCGAGCCGATGGCTAGACTAATGTCACCCTCGGTCCAGACATTGCCCGCGATGGTCATGTTCTGGCCACTGGCTGACACCGATTGCAGCCGTGCGCTTTCGCTGCCGAGATCGCCCTCAGCTGTCACCGTCCCGCTGCCGCTCACCGTGAGCGCCTGCTGCCCGCCGATCGCGTTGCTCACCGCCCCGGCAAAGGTGATGTCCGTGCCCGTCAGCGTCGTCGCGTTGCCCGCCGCACCCAGCGTCACCGGGCCGTTGTAAGTCTGCGCCCCGGTTGTCGTCACCGCCCCGCCGTTGAGCGCGGTCGCGCCGCCGGCATTGGTCGTCAACGACGCCAGCCGCTGGCTGTTGTCGCCCACCGCATCCGAGAACGTCACTGTCCCGCTGCCGCTCACCGTGAGCGCCTGCTGCCCGTCGATCGCACTGCGCACCGTCCCGGCAAAGCCGATGTCCGTGCCCGTCAGCGTCGTCGCGTTGCCCGCCGCACCCAGCGTCACCGGCCCCGTGTAGGTCTGCGCGCCGCTCGTCGTCACCGAGGCCGCATTAAGCGCGGTCGCCCCCGTCACTGACAGGCTCGTGAGCTCTGTTCCGTTTCCGCCACCCACCGCCCCATCAAATCTCGCCCCGCCAGCGCCCGTGATCGCCAGCGTCTGCCCATCGTCCACCGTGTTCTTGAACCACACCAAGCTGCCCCCTGCTGCCAGCGTCGTCGGACCGGCCAGGGTCGCCGCCGTGTTGTAGGTCTGCGTGCCGCTGGTTGTGATCAGGCCCGTCAGCGTCGTCGGCCCCGCGCTCGTCGAGAGGTTCTTCACCCCCGTGATCACCGCCCCGTTCACCAGGTCCCCACCGGAAAACACCAGCCCCAGGTCGTCGCCCGCCCCGGCCAGCGTGCTGCCCAGGCTCAGCGTTGTGCCCGTCAAGGTCGTGTTCCTCCCCAGCGTCACCGCCCCGTTGTAGGCCTGCGCCCCGGCCGTCGTCACCGCCCCGCCGTCGATGGCCGTCGTGCCCCCCGCCTCGGTCGTCACACTCACCAATGCAGTCGAGTTCCCAACGGCGCCGCCCAAGGTCGTCGTTCCGGTTGTGTCCACCGTCAGCGCAAAGGCTCCGTCCACCGTGCTGTTCAATGCAATGTTCCCATTGCCCGTGCTCGCCAGCGTCGTCGGACCAGCCAGGGTCGCCGCCGTGTTGTAGGTCTGCGTGCCGCTGGTCGTGATCGGGCCGGTCAGCGTCGTCGGCCCCGCGCTCGTCGAGAGGTTCTTCACCCCCGTGATCACCGCCCCATTCACCAGGTCCCCGCCGGAAAACACCAGCCCCAGGTCGTTGCCCGCCCCCGCCAGCGTGCTGCCCAAGGTCAGCGCGGTGCCCGTCAACGTCGTGTCACCGACCAGGGTCGCCGCCGTGTTGTAGGTCTGCGTGCCGCTGGTCGTGATCGGGCCGGTCAGCGTCGTCGGCCCCGCGCTCGTCGAGAGGTTCTTCACCCCCGTGATCACCGCCCCATTCACCAGGTCCCCGCCGGAAAACACCAGCCCCAGGTCGTCGCCCGCCCCCGCCAGCGTGCTGCCCAAGGTCAGCGCGGTGCCCGTCAACGTCGTGTCACCGGACAGCGTCACCGCCGTGTTGTAGGTCTGCGTGCCGCTGGTCGTGATCAGGCCCGTCAGCGTCGTCGGCCCCGCGCTCGTCGAGAGGTTCTTCACCCCCGTGATCACCGCCCCGTTCACCAGGTCCCCACCGGAAAACACCAGCCCCAGGTCGTCGCCCGCCCCGGCCAGCGTGCTGCCCAGCGTCAGCGCGCTGCCCGTCAAGGTCGTGTCCGCTCCCAGCGTCACCGCCCCGTTGTAGGCCTGCGGCCCGGTCGTCGTCACCGCCCCGCCGTCGATGGCCGTCGTGCCCCCCGCCTCGGTCGTCACACTTACCAATGCTGTCGAGTTCCCAACGGCGCCGCCCAAGGTCGTCGTTCCGGTCGTGTCCACCGTCAGCGCAAAGGCTCCGTCCACCGTGCTGTTCAATGCAATGTTCCCATTGCCCGTGCTCGCCAGCGTCGTCGGACCGGCCAGGGTCGCCGCCGTGTTGTAGGTCTGCGTGCCGCTGGTCGTGATCGGGCCCGTCAGCGTCGTCGGCCCCGCGCTCGTCGAGAGGTTCTTCACCCCCGTGATCACCGCCCCGTTCACCAGGTCCCCACCGGAAAACACCAGCCCCAGGTCGTTGCCCGCCCCCGCCAGCGTGCTGCCCAAGGTCAGCGCGGTGCCCGTCAAGGTCGTGTCACCGACCAGGGTCGCCGCCGTGTTGTAGGTCTGCGTGCCGCTGGTCGTGATCGGGCCCGTCAGCGTCGTCGGCCCCGCGCTCGTCGAGAGGTTCTTCACCCCCGTGATCACCGCCCCATTCACCAGGTCCCCGCCGGAAAACACCAGCCCCAGGTTGTTGCCCGCCCCCGCCAGCGTGCTGCCCAAGGTCAGCGCGGTGCCCGTCAAGGTCGTGTCACCGGCCAGGGTCGCCGCCGTGTTGTAGGTCTGCGTGCCGCTGGTCGTGATCAGGCCTGTCAGCGTCGTCGGCCCCGCGCTCGTCGAGAGGTTCTTCACCCCCGTGATCACCGCCCCGTTCACCAGGTCCCCACCGGAAAACACCAGCCCCAGGTCGTCGCCCGCCCCGGCCAGCGTGCTGCCCAGCGTCAGCGCGCTGCCCGTCAAGGTCGTGTTCGCCCCCAGCGTCACCGCCCCGTTGTAGGCCTGCGCCCCGGTCGTCGTCACCGCCCCGCCGTCGATCGCCGTCGTGCCCCCCGCCTCGGTCGTCACACTTACCAATGCTGTCGAGTTCCCAACGGCGCCGCCCAAGGTCGTCGTTCCGGTCGTGTCCACCGTCAGCGCAAAGGCCCCGTCCACCGTGCTGTTCAATGCAATGTTCCCATTGCCCGTGCTCGCCAGCGTCGTCGGACCGACCAGGGTCGCCGCCGTGTTGTAGGTCTGCGTGCCGCTGGTCGTGATCGGGCCCGTCAGCGTCGTCGGCCCCGCGCTCGTCGAGAGGTTCTTCACCCCCGTGATCACCGCCCCGTTCACCAGGTCCCCACCGGAAAACACCAGCCCCAGGTCGTTGCCCGCCCCTGCCAGCGTGCTGCCCAAGGTCAGCGCGGTGCCCGTCAAGGTCGTGTTCGCCCCCAGCGTCACCGCCCCGTTGTAGGCCTGCGCCCCGGTCGTCGTCACCGCCCCGCCGTCGATGGCCGTCGTGCCCCCGGCCTCGGTCGTCACACTTACCAATGGAATCGAGTTCCCAACGGCGCCGCCCAAGGTCGTCGTTCCGGTCGTGTCCACCGTCAGCGCAAAGGCTCCGTCCACCGTGTTGTTCAATGCAATGTTCCCATTGCCCGTGCTCGCCAGCGTCGTCGGACCGGCCAGGGTCGCCGCCGTATTGTAGGTCTGCGTGCCGCTGGTCGTGATCGGGCCCGTCAGCGTCGTCGGCCCCGCGCTCGTCGAGAGGTTCTTCACCCCCGTGATCACCGCCCCATTCACCAGGTCCCCGCCGGAAAACACCAGCCCCAGGTTGTTGCCCGCCCCCGCCAGCGTGCTGCCCAGGCTCAGCGTTGTGCCCGTCAAGGTCGTGTTCGCTCCCAGCGTCACCGCCCCGTTGTAGGCCTGCGGCCCGGTCGTCGTCACCGCCCCGCCGTCGATGGCCGTCGTGCCCCCCGCCTCGGTCGTCACACTTACCAATGCTGTCGAATTCCCAACGGCGCCGCCCAAGGTCGTCGTTCCGGTCGTGTCCACCGTCAGCGCAAAGGCTCCGTCCACCGTGCTGTCCAATGCAATGTTCCCATTGCCCGTGCTCGCCAGTGTCGTGTCCGCTCCCAGGGTCGCCGCCGTGTTGTAGGTCTGCGTGCCGCTGGTCGTGATCAGGCCCGTCAGCGTCGTCGGCCCCGCGCTCGTCGAGAGGTTCTTCACCCCCGTGATCACCGCCCCGTTCACCAGGTTCCCGCCGGAAAACACCAGCCCCAGGTCGTTGCCCGCCCCTGCCAGCGTGCTGCCCAAGGTCAGCGCGGTGCCCGTCAACGTCGTGTCACCGGACAGCGTCACCGCCGTGTTGTAGGTCTGCGTGCCGCTGGTCGTGATCGGGCCCGTCAGCGTCGTCGGCCCCGCGCTCGTCGAGAGGTTCTTCACCCCCGTGATCACCGCCCCGTTCACCAGGTTCCCGCCGGAAAACACCAGCCCCAGGTCGTTGCCCGCCCCCGCCAGCGTGCTGCCCAGCGTCAGCGCGCTGCCCGTCAAGGTCGTGTTCGCTCCCAGCGTCACCGCCCCGTTGTAGGCCTGCGCCCCGGTCGTCGTCACCGCCCCGCCGCTGATGGCCGTCGTGCCCCCGGCCTCGGTCGTCACACTTACCAATGGAATCGAGTTCCCAACGGCGCCGCCCAAGGTCGTCGTTCCGGTCGTGTCCACCGTCAGCGCAAAGGCTCCGTCCACCGTGTTGTTCAATGCAATGTTCCCATTGCCCGTGCTCGCCAGCGTCGTCGGACCGGCCAGGGTCACCGCGTTGCCATACGTCTGGCTGCCTCCCGTCGTCATGCTTGCCCCTACCGTCGTGCCGCCAGCGCCGTTGCTGGTGAAATTGTTCAAGTTAATGAACGCGCCCGGAACCGTCACGTTCGTCCCCAGCGTCAGAGTCAGATTGTGGTTGCCGGCATCCCAGGACGCCCCACCGATCGTCAACGCATTGCCGGTGATCGTCGTGTCGGCGCCCTGCGTCACCGTCCCGTTGTAGGTCTGCGCCCCGGTCGTCGTCACCGCCCCGCCGCTGATGACCGTCGTGCCCCCGGCCTCGGTCGTCACACTTACCAATGCTGTCGAATTCCCAACGGCGCCGCCCAAGGTCGTCGTTCCGGTCGTGTCCACCGTCAGCGCAAAGGCTCCGTCCACCGTGCTGTCCAATGCAATGTTCCCATTGCCCGTGCTCGCCAGTGTCGTGTCCGCTCCCAGGGTCGCCGCCGTGTTGTAGGTCTGCGTGCCGCTGGTCGTGATCAGGCCCGTCAGCGTCGTCGGCCCCGCGCTCGTCGAGAGGTTCTTCACCCCCGTGATCACCGCCCCGTTCACCAGGTTGCCACCGGAAAACGCCAGCCCCAGGTCGTTGCCCGCCCCTGCCAGCGTGCTGCCCAAGGTCAGCGCGGTGCCCGTCAAGGTCGTGTCACCGGACAGCGTCACCGCCGTGTTGTAGGTCTGCGTGCCGCTGGTCGTGATCGGGCCCGTCAGCGTCGTCGGCCCCGCGCTCGTCGAGAGGTTCTTCACCCCCGTGATCACCGCCCCGTTCACCAGGTTCCCGCCGGAAAACACCAGCCCCAGGTCGTTGCCCGCCCCCGCCAGCGTGCTGCCCAGGCTCAGCGTTGTGCCCGTCAAGGTCGTGTTCGCTCCCAGCGTCACCGCCCCGTTGTAGGCCTGCGGCCCGGTCGTCGTCACCGCCCCGCCGCTGATGGCCGTCGTGCCCCCGGCCTCGGTCGTCACACTTACCAATGGAATCGAGTTCCCAACGGCGCCGCCCAAGGTCGTCGTTCCGGTCGTGTCCACCGTCAGCGCAAAGGCTCCGTCCACCGTGTTGTTCAATGCAATGTTCCCATTGCCCGTGCTCGCCAGCGTCGTCGGACCGGCCAGGGTCACCGCGTTGCCATACGTCTGGCTGCCTCCCGTCGTCATGCTTGCCCCTACCGTCGTGCCGCCAGCGCCGTTGCTGGTGAAATTGTTCAAGTTAATGAACGCGCCCGGAACCGTCACGTTCGTCCCCAGCGTCAGAGTCAGATTGTGGTTGCCGGCATCCCAGGACGCCCCACCGATCGTCAACGCATTGCCGGTGATCGTCGTGTCGGCGCCCTGCGTCACCGTCCCGTTGTAGGTCTGCGCCCCGGTCGTCGTCACCGCCCCGCCGCTGATGACCGTCGTGCCCCCGGCCTCGGTCGTCACACTTACCAATGCTGTCGAATTCCCAACGGCGCCGCCCAAGGTCGTCGTTCCGGTCGTGTTCACCGTCAGCGCAAAGGCTCCGTCCACCGTGCTGTCCAATGCAATGTTCCCATTGCCCGTGCTCGCCAGTGTCGTGTCCGCTCCCAGGGTCGCCGCCGTGTTGTAGGTCTGCGTGCCGCTGGTCGTGATCAGGCCCGTCAGCGTCGTCGGCCCCGCGCTCGTCGAGAGGTTCTTCACCCCCGTGATCACCGCCCCGTTCACCAGGTTGCCACCGGAAAACGCCAGCCCCAGGTCGTTGCCCGCCCCTGCCAGCGTGCTGCCCAAGGTCAGCGCGGTGCCCGTCAAGGTCGTGTCACCGGCCAGGGTCGCCGCCGTATTGTAGGTCTGCGTGCCGCTGGTCGTGATCGGGCCCGTCAGCGTCGTCGGCCCCGCGCTCGTCGAGAGGTTCTTCACCCCCGTGATCACCGCCCCATTCACCAGGTCCCCGCCGGAAAACACCAGCCCCAGGTTGTTGCCCGCCCCCGCCAGCGTGCTGCCCAGGCTCAGCGTTGTGCCCGTCAAGGTCGTGTTCGCTCCCAGCGTCACCGCCCCGTTGTAGGCCTGCGGCCCGGTCGTCGTCACCGCCCCGCCGTCGATGGCCGTCGTGCCCCCGGCCTCGGTCGAATCGAATTTCTGCGGTTGGGCAAAATCGAAACGGACCCACGCGGGCGACAAGGGCAGGGTTGCGGCGGCCCTCGTGGATGTTGGCCGTTGCGTCGTGTGCCACATCGTTTGGGACGAACCATCGTTGTCGTGTAGGCCGTTCTGTAAGCCCGCTCCATTTACGGTGACCTGCCATCTGGTTTCCACCAAACTGGCTTGAAGCAGTGACCGTCACAACGTTCGACGGCAATTCCTCCTCAATCCAAACCGCCTGGACCGGTGGCGAGGCGATCATCGCAAGGGGGATAATCAAAGCGCGTAAAGCGACAAGGCTAATTTTCATCGTGGCAACGGGATCATTTAGAAATCTCCGAGGTCCGCAAAAACCCGGCGTCAGCCAATTATAGCAATCGGATTTTTGCATCAGCAGAATGTGAACCCAAAAGCCGGGAAGGTTTCTA
>CAVRNM010000086.1:0-19572 GCA_963722225.1 uncultured Verrucomicrobiae bacterium | reverse complement strand
CGCCTTGTCCATCAGGCCGGCGACCGAGCGCCGCACCAGCTTCACTCCCGTCCAAATGATATTCGCCGCCACGATCAGCGCTACGATCGCATCCAGCCGTTCCCAATGCGTCAGGGTGCCGGCGCCCACCCCGACGATCACGCCCGCCGACGTCCAGACATCGGTCAGCAGGTGCTGGGCATTGGCATCGAGCGTGATCGAGCGGTACCGGCGGGCCGCCTGCCGCAGCAGCAGCGCCACCCCGAGGTTCACCAGCGAAGCCGCCGCCGCGACCAGGATGCCGAGGCCCACCGCTTCGAGCGGCCGGGGGTAAGCAACCGCCCGACCGCCGCCCAGCCGATGCTGGCGGCCGCGAGCACGATCAAGGTGCCCTCCACCCCGCTGGAAAAATATTCCGCCTTGCCGTGACCGTAGGCGTGATCGTGGTCCGCCGGCCGGGCCGCCACCGTCAGCATCGCCAGCGCCATGATCCCACCGGCCAGGTTGACCAGGGATTCGACCGCGTCGGACAGCAATCCAACGGACCCGGTCAGGTACCAGGCCGCGGTCTTCAGCCCGATGGTCACGACCGCCGCAAAAATCGCCATCCAGGCAAAACGGGTCAGAAAGGCGCGATTCATGGCGGCGGAATTTTCGCGGCTCGCGGGCGGCGCGCGCAACGCAGGGGGGATTGTAGCCGCAGGTTCATCCGAAACACCGATTGAGGGACAGCCAGCGTTACAAGACAAGCGCCGGGTGCGCACCTGAATTGGATTCACGAAGCATGAGTGTGGTTTCGCTTTGCATCACCCGGCCGGAGGTGGGGCGCGTTGTCCCCAACGCGCCTTGTAGGCAAGCCGCTCCACCTTGATTGCATCCTCCCGCCCGCCAATTTTTGATTCTCTTGCCCGCAATTAGTGATCATTAGTGTGGCCCTCGTGCCGACGTCCCCCACTCCCCTCCCCGTGTCCGTCGTCATTGTCGCCCGAAACGAATCCGCCCACCTGCCGCGCTGTCTCGCCAGCGTGCAGGGTTGGGTGGCAGAGATTGTGGTTCTGCTGAACGAGACAACGGACGACAGCGCCTCGGTTGCCGGCCGGTATGGCGCCCGCGTTTTCGAGGCGAAGTGGCAGGGTTTCCGCGAAACGAAGAACTTCGCTCTGGCCAAGGCCACCCAGCCGTGGGTGTTGGCGCTCGATGCCGATGAGGAGGTGTCAGCCGCGCTGCGCGACGAAATCGTCCGCTGCTTCTCCGCGCCGGAGGGCCCAACCCGGATGGCCGGCGCCGATTTCCCCCGCCAGTCATGGTTCCTGGGCCGCTGGATCAGGCATGGCGACTGGTATCCCGACCGCTGCCTGCGGCTCTTCCGGCGGGAGGCCGGTCGTTGGGGCGGCGATCCCGCTCACACGCAGGTGCAGGTGCAGGGTCCGGTCGCCCATTTTCACTCAGACCTGTATCACTATTCCTATCCGACGCTGCCCGACCAGGTCTGGAAGATGAGCCGCCAGTCAGATGACTTCCTGCGCCACCAGGCCGCGTTGGGGCGGCGGTGGTCGCTCGGGCACGCGCTGTTCCGGCCCCTCTGGCGGTTCGTGCGCGCCTACGTGCTGCGCGGAGGTTTTCTGGACGGCTACCCCGGCTTCTACATCGCCGCCTCGACCGCCTTCGGCACGTTGCTCCGCTACAGCCGGCTCTACGAGGCGGAACGGCTGAAGGAACCGCGGACGGATTCCGCTCCCCATGCCTGACGAGCCGGCCAGGTTCAGCAAGGGCGCCGAGGAATTGATCGGCGACTTCCGCGGCATCGCCTTCACCGAGCCATGGAAGATGAGGCGCCGGGCGACGACGCCGCTGGCGCCGCTGATTGAGACGCTGCTCGTGAAGTACCAGATCGGCCGGCACTCCTGTGAACAGACGATCCGCGATCACTGGCCGGAGATCGTCGGCGCCGCGAACGCCGCCTACTCGCACCCGGTGCGCATCGACCGCGGCAAATCGCTGATGGTCCTCGTGTCCCACAGCGTCGTCCGCAACGAGCTCTTCCTCCATCGCGAATTGATCCTGGGCAAAGTCCAGGCGCTGCCGGGCTGCGATCACGTCCGCGAAATCAACCTGCGGGCGGGCTAGGCCGGGTCGCGCAAATTCTGGATTTGTCAATCCGGTCCCCGTGCCTTCGAATTCGGCCCCATTCGCGCCTCTTCATCCAGTGGCGCGACGCCCATGGAATTCCTTAACCTCGTTCAACAACGCTACAGTGTCCGCTCCTACCAACCGACCCCGGTGGAGGACGCGAAGCTCGCCCGGGTTCTGGAGGCCGCCCGCCTCGCCCCGACTGCCGCCAACCGCCAGCCGTTCCAGCTCATCGTCGCCAAGGTCAAAGGGCGGGAGGCCGAATTGCGCCGGATCTATAAACGGCGTTGGTTTGTGCAGGCGCCGCTGGTGATCTGCGCCTGCGGCCTCCATGATCAAGGCTGGGTGCGCGAGTCCGATGGCGTCAACTATACGACGGTGGACGTAGCCATCGCCCTGGATCACCTGATGCTGGCCGCAGCGAGTCTTGGCCTGGGCACCTGTTGGGTGGCCGCTTTCAATCCGATCGCTGCCCGTCAGGTTTTCGGACTGCCCGAAGGAGTCGAGCCCATCGCGCTTACGCCGCTGGGCTACCCCGCCGACCAGCCGCTCCCGAAGACCCGCAAGCCGCTGGCCGACCTCGTGCGCTACGAGCGGTGGTAGGCGTTGGATACAGCAAAGAAAGGGCGGGGCCGCTTCTTCCTGAGCTATTCAAACGCGTTGGCAGCAACCGAGGCTCCGCCGCGGAGAGCAAGAGCCTGGAAAAGGTATCGAAGCCGAGTCCGGCTTCGCCATGACCTGATTTCCAGCTTTCCACATCAAATCCTGCAGCCGGTTTATGTGGAAATCAGGAAAGCGGGTCGATCGATTCGGAATCGAAAGCATTCAGATCTCGCCTGCAGCCACCTGCGGCAGGCCTCTTCCGAAATCCGCTACACCGTCGAGGCCACCAGGTCGCCGACTTCCTTCGTGCCGTAGCCCATCCGGCCGGCCGCGAGGGTTTTCAGCTTCCCGCGCACGACTTTGATGACGGCATCCTCGATGGCATTCGCCATCGCGGCCTCCCCGAGAAAGTCCATCATCATCGCACCGGCGCAAATCGCCGCGAGCGGATTGATGACGTTCTGGTTCGTGTACTTCGGCGCGCTGCCGCCGATCGGCTCGAACATCGAGGTGCCCTCGGGATTGATGTTGCCGCCCGCGGCAATGCCCATGCCGCCCTGGATCATCGCCCCCAGGTCCGTGATGATATCGCCGAACATATTGTCGGTGACGATCACATCGAACCACTCCGGGTTCTTGACGAACCACATCGTCGTCGCATCGACATGCGCGTAGTCCCGCTTGATGTCAGGGTAATCCTTGGCTCCCACTTCATGGAACGCGCGTTCCCAGAGATCGAACGCATACGTGAGCACGTTGGTCTTGCCGCAAAGCGTGAGCTGCGCCTTCTTTCCGGCGGCAACATCGTCGGGCTTCAACCCTTTCCACGGTTTGCCGGCGCGGCGCTTGCGGGCGCATTCAAAGGCATAGCGGAGGCAGCGCTCGACTCCCCGGCGGGTGTTGACGCTTTCCTGGATGGCAATCTCGTTGGGCGTTCCTTTGAAGGTAAAGCCGCCTGAACCCGTGTAGAGGCCTTCGTTGTTTTCCCGGATGACCACAAAATCGATGTCCTCCGGCTTCTTGTCCTTGATCGGGCAGAAGCGGTCGTCGTAGAGGCGGACCGGACGCAGGTTGATGTACTGCTCCATCTCGAAGCGCAGGCGGAGGAGAATGCCCTTTTCCAGTATGCCCGGCTTCACTGCCGGATGACCGATGGCTCCAAGCAGGATGGCCGGGAATTTCCGCAGTTCGGGAATCGCACTGTCCGGCAGCACCTCTCCGGTGCGCAAGTAGCGATCACCCCCGAAATCAAACAGGGTGTAGTTCAGCTTGACGCCGAACTTGGGCGCGGCGGCGTCGAGGACCTTGATGGCCTCGCGCACAACTTCAGGGCCAGTGCCATCGCCACCGATAACTGCAATGTTGTAGCTTTTCATATAAAAATAGGCGCCGCCGTACGGGCCGAAAGACGGCGCGCGGATGGTACCGACCCAGCCGGGTCGATCAAGCCCAGAGCGCAAACGTTCATTCTCGGCCCCGATCCGGCTGGAGCGCCGCGGCCAGCGCTTGCTGGGCGGCGGGATCATCGGGCTTCAGCCGAAGCTCTTCCCGAAACGCGGCGGCGGCGGCCGGCAGATTTTCCAAATAGAACCAGCTCGCCCCGAGATTGTGCCATCCCGGCGCATAATCCGATTTCAGGCGCAGCGTCTCTTCGTACTGGGCAATCGCGTCACGCATCCGCCCGGGCCGCTTCGACCAGGCGTTGCCCAGATTGTAATGCGCCTCTGCATAATCCGGCTTCAGCCGCAGCGCCTCTTGATATTGGGCGATCGCGTCATCCAGCCGCCCGGGCCTCTGGGACCAGGCGACACCCAGATTATTGTGCGCCTCGGCATAATCCGGCCTCAGCCGCAGCGCCTCTTGATACTGGACGATCGCGTCATCCAGCCGCCCGGGCATCTTCAACAAAAGGCTGCCAAAGTTGTAATGGGCCTCGGCATAGGCGGGCTTCAGCCGCAGCGCCTCTTCATACTGGGCGATCGCGTCATCCAGTCGACCGGGCATCTGGGACCAGGCGACGCCCAGATCATTGTGCGCCTCGGCATAATCCGGCCTCAGCCGCAGCGCCTCTTGATACTGGACGATCGCGTCATTCAGCCGCCCGGGCACCTGTGACCAGGCGTTGCCCAGATTGTTGTGCGCCTCGGCATAATCGGGCTTCAGCCGCAGCGCCTCTTGATATTGGGCAATCGCGTCGTTCAACCGTCCGTGAAACTGCGACCAGGCGTGGCCCAGATTGTTGTGCGCCTCGGCATAATCGGGCTTCAGCCGCAGCGCCTCTTGATACTGGGCAATCGCGTCGTTCAACCGTCCCGGCAGCTCCGACCAGGCCACGCCCAGATTGTTGTGCGCCCGTTCGTTGCCCGGCCGCTTTGCCACCGTGTCACTCCAGATGTTCAGTTCGCTGCGGTAATCCGCGTTTCGCCGCACCGTGAGCAACCCTAGTCCGAACGCCAACGCTGCGAACACCACGCAGCTCTGCCGTCCAACCCCGGCGTGAATCCCCAGCGCGAAGAGCGTCATTACCGCTGCGAGCGGCAGGTACATCCGATGTTCAACGACCATCTGGACCGGCCCCGGCACGACGCTGGTAGGGGCAAGGATCACGAAAAAACAAGCACCAAGAAAACCCGGTGCGGGCCGCTTCCAAAGCGCGACCAGCACTGCCGTCGCCAGCGTCACAAGCAGCAGTGCATTGGGTACCAGCTCCATCGAACGGCTCACCCAGAACGTGCCGTATTCAAACACGAGCGGGTGGGGCCACACCGACAACCAGAGGTAGCGCGTGACCGCCTCGAACTGGGTCAACCAGTACGCCCACGGTGTAATGCCCACGTCGAAGCCGGAAGTGCCGCCGCGATCCCAGCCGGTGCTCGCCACCAGACCGGCCAGCAGCACCCAGGTTGTCGCCAGCATTACGTACAGTCCCCAGCGTCGGCGCAGCGCTTCCCGAAAGGAGCCCGCGGCAAAGGTCCGATCATAGAGCAGCACGATCAGCGGCGCGGAAACCATCACTTCTTTGGTGGCCATGCCAAAGAGGCAGGCGGCGACGGCGAGGACAAACCATAGGCGCCTGGGACGGTCATCCGCGTCGACCCCTCGGATGAAGCAATACAATGTAAGCAGGTAGAACAACCCCATGAGCGACTCAGCCCGCTGTGCAAGATAGGTCACCGATTCGGTCTGCAGGGGATGCAGGGTCCAAAGAAGCGCCGCGGATGAGGCGATGACGGGGGCCGCAGGGCTTGCCCGCCGCACGAGCGTGCGCCGGACGATCCCAAACAGCGTCAACCCGGCCAGAATATGGATCGCCAGGTTGAGGGCATGATAACTCCACACCGCCGTCCCGCTGATGGCATAGTTGACCGCGAAGGAAAGATTCAGGACGGGCCGGCCGCTGGCGGTCGTGCCAAGCGGAGGCCACAACGCCGTACTCCAATGCCGGATCGTCAGATTTCCAACGATGGCTCTATGGTCATCAAAAAGCGGCGGAACCAAGAAGCTCCGGCCATAGACCACGATCGCCGCGGCCGCGAGGACAGCGCCATTCACCAGCCGCCAATCCGCGCGCCAAACACGTTTGGTGTCCAACGTGGTGAATTGTACCGTGGGGCTTGGCGCCGGCATAGCAAAGAAGTCAGAACTTCAACATTGGGGGATAGCCACTTCAACGACTTTTGTCCATTCGGCGCAACCCCTCGGGGACAGCGTAGGTTGTCGACCCAATTTCTATTTATGGGTTTGCGAGAAAACCTTCTCTTAGAGAGTGCTTCGAACCAATCCGACATGGATTCTCCAAATCCACTAGAAGGATGTGCGTGCCACATCGGCATTCGACCATTCGGAGATGCCCCCGATTTCTCGCCCATACGTAAATTTCTGATGGAAAACCTGTTCCAATCTGCTAGGCTTTTGCAATCTTCCGCTATGCCCGCATGGTCTGACATCGCGCTAATCATTGGAGCCTATTTACTCGGAGGCCTGTCGCCGGGCTACTGGCTGGTCCGATGGCGCGCCGGCATCGATGTTCGGACGACTGGCAGCGGAGGAACGGGGGCTACGAACGTCGGCCGCGTTTTGGGTCGAAAAGGCTACGCTACGGTATTGGTGGTCGATGTGTTAAAAGGCGCGCTTGTGGGTGGGGCCGCCCGTGCCCTCGGGACTCCGACCGATTGGGCCTTTGTCGCCGCGTTCTTTGTGGTGGTCGGCCATGTCTGGCCAATCTGGCTTGGATTCCGGGGGGGAAAAGGGGTTGGACCCTTCATCGGCGCCTGGCTGGTGCTCGCTCCGCTGGCGTTGCTGCCCAGCTTGGCGTTGGGCTTGTGCTGTTTGGCCTGGCTGCGCCGGTTCTCCCTGGCCGGGCTCTGCAGTCTGATTATCATGCCGGCCGCCGCCTGGTGGGCAACCGAAGCCAGGTGCGCGGTCGCGGTGGCATGTGTGACAATTTCGCTTCTCCTCTGGGCCCATCGTGCTAATATCCGCAACTTTGTCGCCGGTCGACAGCAGGGACCGGCGACGCCTCCGGCCGGAGCACCGACGAACCCCAAGTAATTCTATGTCGAACGAAACGCCGTCCACGACCGACCTGATCTTCAAGATCGCCTCTGAGGATTGGGAGTTTGAGCAGATCCACCGGCTCAACTACCGCACGTTCGTCGATGAGATTCCGCAACATGCGCCCAACCCAGAGGGCCGTCTGGTCGACCGTTTCCACATCGAGAACACGTACGTCATCTGCCTGCAGGGGCGCCGCCTCGCCGGGATGCTGGCGCTGCGCGCCAAGCGCCCGTTCTCGCTCGACGGAAAATTGCCCAACCTCGACGCCTATCTGCCCAAGGGTCGCGCCCCGGTCGAGGTGCGCCTGCTTGCGGTCGAGCCGGAGTTTCGCAAAACCGTCGTCTTCACGCAGCTTTTCGAACACGTCGTGCGTCATTGCCTGGCCGAAGGCTACGACATTGCCATCATTTCCGGCACCACCCGCCAGGCGAAGCTTTATCGCCACCTCGGCTTCATTCCCTTCGGGCCGCAGGTGGGAACGGACCAGGCTTCGTACCAGCCGATGTATTTGACCATCGAGGCCTTCGGCCAGACGCTTGAACGCAGCCCCGTGCTCCGCAGCAGCTTCACCGACTCTCCCCCGCCCGACCGCCAAGTCTTCAATTTCCTGCCCGGCCCGGTGACTCCGGCCCCGGAGGTGCGCGCGGTGTTCAACGGCACCGCCGTGTCCCACCGCGGACAGGCGTTCCTGACGCGCATGGCTGAGGTTCGCTCCGCCCTCTGCCGGCTCACCAGCGCCGCCGAGGTCCAGGTTCTCCTCGGTTCCGGCTCGCTCGCCAACGAGGTGGTGGCCGCCCAGCTGTCCCTGCTGGAGACCACCGGTTTGGTCCTTTCCAACGGTGAATTTGGCGAGCGTCTGGCGGCCAACTCGCGGCGCGCCGGCCTGCGTTTCGACTGGATGCGGCTGCCTTGGGGCCAGCTGTTCGACATTGTCCAGGTGCAGCGTTTCGCCGAGCGCCTGCCTCGCGGCGGCTGGATCTGGTTCGTGCATCACGAGACCTCGACCGGCGTGATGAACCCGCTGCTCGAACTCAAGGCGCTCTCCTCGCAACTCGGCCTGCACCTGTGCTGCGACTGCATCAGCTCCATCGGCGCGATGCCGGTCGACCTGCACGGCGTCTACCTCGCCACCACCGCCAGCGGCAAGGGACTCGGCAGCTATCCCGGACTTTCGATGGTCTTTCACGATTACCAGCCGCGGCCGGCGGTCGATCGGTTGCCGGGCTACCTGGATCTGGGCCATTGGGCCACGCACCAAAGCGTGCCGCACACGCACTCGTCCAACCTCGTGTTTGCCCTCGCCGAGGCGGTCCGCCGGGCGACGCCGGAGCGAATGGCGCAGATTGCGGAGAACGCCGCCTGGCTGCGACGCGAACTGCGGTCCCGGGGGTTTGCGCTGGTCGCGCCCGAGTCCGTCGCCAGCCCGGCCATCGTCACCCTGGTCTTGGACGACGGGATGTCGGCCGCGGAACTTGGCGAGGAACTTGAAATCCGCGGTTACTGGCTCAACTACCGGAGCTACTACTTGATGGAGAAGAATTGGATCCAGGCCAGCCTCCTCGGCAATCCGGACCGGGCCAGCTTGGAGAAGCTGCTCCATGTTCTCCGCACGGTCTGCACCCGCTACAGCCAGCAGAAGAGCGGCTCCCCGGACGTGGCGAAACGTTAGCCGGCAAGTCTGCGACAGCGCCAAACCGCGAACGAACCGGTTTTCACCGCGAATCACGCGGATTCCCAGGGATCGGGGGTTGCTGGAATCCGCGCCCATCCGGGCAATCCGCGGTCAGGATGACACAAGAGAACGGGAACCGCTGTTTCCAGAACAGACAATTCGGACAGGCAAAGACACCGTGAATCTGTTTGGTTGCAGCGGCGGACGAGCCAGGGAACATTTGTCCCCATCATGCGAGATTCTCCCTTCGGTCTCGTAATCCACGGCGGAGCCGGCGTCATTGTCCGCCCGGAGCTGACGCCCGAGCTCGAAGCCCAATACCGGGCCCAGCTGGCGAAAACGGTCGACACCGGCTACGCCGTGCTCGAAGGCGGGGGATCCTGCCTCGATGCGGTGGTCGCCGCGATCAAGGTCATGGAGGACTCGCCACTTTTCAATGCCGGCCACGGCGCCGTCATGAATGCGGAGGGCGCCTGTGAGCTCGACGCCTCGATCATGGACGGTCGCACGCTGGACGCCGGCGCGGTCGCCGGCCTGCAGCACATCCGCAATCCGATCGTCCTGGCGCGGGATGTTCTCGAGCGCACCCCGCACGTCATGCTGATCGGCGGAGGCGCCGAGGCCTTCGCCTGGCAGCTCGGCTACGAATTCGTGCCCAACCAGTATTTTCAAACCGACCGGCGCCGCCGGCAGCTGGCCCTGGCGCGCGAGCTTGAACACCGTCCGGCGGGCGACGCCCCGCGGCGGCCGGAGCGGGTTACCTTCGCCACGGTCGACGACAACAAATACGGCACCGTCGGCTGTGCGGCGCTCGACCGCGAAGGCAATCTTGCCGCCGGAACTTCCACCGGGGGAATGACGAACAAGCAGTACGGCCGCGTCGGGGACTCGCCGATCATCGGCGCCGGCACCTATGCCAAGAATGCGACGTGTGCGCTTTCGGCCACCGGCCACGGCGAGTTCTTCATCCGCTCCGTTTTCGGACACAACGTCTCCGCGCTCATGGAATACAAGGGCCTGCCCCTCCGCGACGCCGCGGCCGAGGCCATCCGGCAGATGGCGGAACTCGGGGGGACCGGCGGTCTCGTGGCGATCGACCGCCAGGGAAACATCGCGATGCCCTTCAACACGCCGGGGATGTACCGCGGCAGCCGCGTGGCCGGCGGAGCCACGGAGGTCGCGGTCTTCGGCCCGGCGGAGTGAGCGAAGCGACAAATGCTGAAACACTAAAAGCTGAAACGCTGAAGCCGGAAGGAAGTTTTGCGGTTTCCCGCCTTCCCGATTTCCCGATTTCCCAATTTTGTCAGGTTGCCAGCAGCCTCCGAATCGCCTTGAGCTCTTTTACGCGCTGCCTGGGCAGCTGCGGAAAGCTCATCTTCAGGTTTCCGAGTTGCTCAATCAGGACCTGGGACATGATCAGCCGGGCATTCTCCTTGTCATCCGCCGGGACCACGTACCACGGCGCGACTTCTATGCTCGTTGCCTGCAGGCAGTCCTCGTAGGCGTTCTGATAGTCGTCCCAGCGCTTCCGCTCGGCCAGGTCGGCCATGCTGAACTTCCAGTTCTTGCCCGGATCGTCGATCCGCTCGAGGAAACGCCGCCGTTGCTCCGGCTTGGATACGTGCAGGAAGAACTTGACGACTCTCGTTCCATTTCGGTGCAGATGCTGTTCAAGATCCGTGATGGACTGGTAGCGCCCCGGCCAGAAACCTTTGTTCCCCACCAATTCGTCGGGCAGCCGCTGGCCGGCGAGGATCTCCGGGTGCACCCGGGCGATCAGCACCTCTTCGTAATACGAGCGATTGAAGATGCCGATGTGTCCGCGCTCCGGCAGGCGGCAGGTGGTCCGCCAGAGGAAATCGTGGGCCAGCTCCTCGGAACTCGGCTGCTTGAAACTGTAGACCTGGCAGCCCTGCGGGTTGAGTCCCGACAGCACGTGCGCGATGGCGCCGTCCTTGCCCGCCGCGTCCATCGCCTGGAAAATCACGAGCACGGAGTACCGGCCGTGGGCGTACATCAGCGCCTGCAGTCGCTCCAGTTCATGCAGATCCCGCGTCAGCTGCTTCTGGTAGTGCCGCTTCGATTGATAGAACGGGACAACGCGCGTCGGCCATTTCGCCAGCTTGACGCTCTCGCCCGGCTTGATCCGAAAATGTTTGGGATGGTTCTTCATGTGCGCAAGGAGGGGGCCCCGCGAGACCGACCGGGACCCCGGCGGTTGCAGGTTACCATGATCGCAAACGAGCCCCAGCGCAATATTGCTCTTGGCAAACCACCGATAGTGCCCTTACTTCGGCCGCTTTGGTACGGTGGGTTACCCAAGTGGCCAACGGGGATTGACTGTAAATCAATTGGGCTCCGCCCTTCGATGGTTCGAATCCATCACCCACCACCAGCTTTCGCCCCGGCGAAAGCTCCTACTTCACCGCGGCGGCATTGATGAGTTCAAGGAACGAGCGGGCCTCGAGCGAAGCGCCGCCAATCAGGCCGCCATCAATGTCCTTTTGGGCGAGCAACTCGGGCGCGTTGGCCGGCTTCATCGAGCCGCCGTAAAGGATGCGGACCTTTTGCGCGATCGCCTCCCCGAACAAATTGGCCAACAGACCCCGAATGAAGGCATGCACTTCCTGGGCCTGCGCCGTCGTGGCCACCTTGCCGGTCCCGATGGCCCACACGGGCTCGTAGGCGACCACCACGCCGGTGGCGACGTCCCGCGCCACGCCCTGCAGTCCCTGCTCCACCTGGGTCTGGACGACCCTGAGCGTCGCCCCGGATTCGCGTTCCTGCAGCGTCTCGCCAACGCACAGGATGGGCTTGAGCTGGCTCTTGAACGCGGCGAGCACCTTCTGATTGATGAACGCGTCGGCTTCCTTGAAATACGTGCGCCGTTCGCTGTGCCCGAGAATGACGTAACTGGCAAACAGCGCCCGCAGCATAGCCGCTGAGACCTCACCCGTGTAGGCGCCGCTCGGCTCCGGGTGCATGTTCTGGGCGCCCAGCTTCGCCGCCGAGCCCTCCAGCGCGCGGGCGACGCTTTCCAGCGCCGTGAACGGCGGGCAGATCACGACCTCGACGTTCTGGTCCTTGGGCAAGGCCAGCGCGATGTCCTTCACCAATTGGACCGCGTCAGCGGAAGTTTTATTCATCTTCCAGTTGCCGGCGATGAGCTTCTTGCGCATCGGGACGGAAGAAATGGTTGGGAAGGGAGTGGCAGTGGCAGTCATGGGTTGATCGGTGTCAGGGAATGGATGAGGCGGGCGGGCGATTTCGCAACGGCGGCATCCGGCGACGCCCTCGGGCGCAGCGAGACTGCACGCCGACAACTTCGCGAGCAAGCTCGCTCCTTAAAGAGGCATGAGGCGGAAGGGAGATCAGGCCGGATCGAGCGCCGCGACGCCGGGGAGCACCTTGCCCTCGAGGAATTCGAGGCTGGCGCCGCCGCCGGTGGAACAGTGCGTGACCTTGTCCACGACCTTGAACTTTTTGGCCGCCGTGGCGGTGTCGCCGCCGCCGACCACGGTGATCGCGCCGGAGGCGGTGGCCTGGGCGATTGCGGCGGCCATGGCCTTGGTCGAGCCGGCGAACCGGTCGAACTCGAACACCCCGGAGGGACCATTCCACACGATGGTGCGGGCGCGGCCGATGACCTGGGCAAACAAGTCGATCGACTTCGGACCGGCATCGAGGCCCATCCAGCCGGCCGGGATGCCCTGCTGGTCGGTCACCAGCCGGGTATTGGCGTTGGCCTCGAATTTGTCGGCGCAGAGGAAATCGACCGGGAGCGTGATCGTAGACGCCCTTGGCCTGCGCCTTCGCAAAAAGATCCTTGGCGATCTTCGCCCCCTCGGGATCGTAGAGGCTGTCGCCGATCGCCATGCCCTCGAGTTTCCTTCTTGAAGGTGAAGGCCATGCCGCCGCCGATGATGATCTCGTTGGCCTTTTCAAGGAGGTTGTTGATCAGCGGAATCTTGTCCGCGATCTTGGCCCCGCCGAGGATCGCCAGCAGCGGGCGCTGGGGATGATCGAGCACCGCGGTGAACGCCTTGAGTTCCGCTTCCATCAGGAAACCGGCCACCTTTTGCGGAAGCTTCACGCCTACCATCGACGAATGCGCGCGATGCGCCGTGCCGAAGGCGTCGTTGACATAGACATCGCCCAGCCGGGTGAGGCCGGCCCGGAAAGCCTCGACGGCCTTCGGATCCGCCTTCACCGAGGTGCCTTCCTCGTTCTTGATCTTTCCCTCCTCCTCGATGTGGAACCGGAGATTCTCCAGCAGCACTACGTCGCCCGGCTTCAAGGTGCCGGGCGCGCAGGCCTGCTCCCACGTCCGGGCCGGTGCAGTCCGGCAGGAACTTCACCGGGCGGCCCAGCAGTTCCTGCAGCTTCGCGGCGACGGGTTGGAGGCTGAACTTCGCGATCACCTTGCCATCGGGCCGGCCGAGGTGGGACATGAGCACCACGGACGCGCCGTGGTCGAGCGCGTACTTGATGGTCGGCAGGGCGGCCACGATGCGCTGGGGATTGGTGATGGCGCCGGTGACCTTGTCCTGCGGGACGTTGAAATCGACGCGCAGGAGGACGCGTTTGCCGGCAACATCGATATCACGGATGGTTTGGTAGGCGGGCATGGGAGGGAAAAGCAGAAAGGCGGAAAGCGGAAGGACGGAAAGCAACAAGGCCGAAAGACGAATGCCCGGGGCTAATCAGCTCAGTCCTTCCTTCCTTCGGCCGTGGCGTACCGCAGTGGCTGGTGGCATCGGGGCTGGGCGGCTGGAAGGCCCAGTCGTTCAGCCCTTCAGTCCTTCAGCTTTTGAATTACAGCGCGCCGGCGATCTTCTTGGTGAGATCGACCACGCGGTTGCTATAGCCCCACTCGTTGTCGTACCAGCTGATGAGCTTGAAGAAGTTCTTGTTCAACTCGATCGAGGAGCCGGCATCGAAGATCGACGAGGACTTGCAGTGGATGAAGTCGCTGGATACCACCTCGTCCTCGGTGTATTCGAGAATGCCCTTCAGGTAGGTTTCGCTGGCCTTCTTGAGGGCCGCCTTGATCTCGGCAAGCGAGGTTTCCTTAACGGTCTTGAAGGTCAGGTCGACCACGGAAACGGTCGGGACGGGAACGCGCAGGGACATGCCGGTCAGCTTGCCCTTGACCTCGGGGATCACCAGACCGACGGCCTTGGCGGCGCCGGTGGACGACGGGATGATGTTCTGGGCCGCGGTGCGGCCACCCTTCCAGTCTTTTTTCGAGGGGCCGTCGACCGTCTTCTGGGTGGCGGTATAGGCATGCACCGTGGTCATGAGCCCTTCGCTGAGGCCGAAGCCCTCCTTCAACATGACGTGCACGAGCGTCGCCAGGCAGTTCGTGGTGCAGGAGGCATTCGAAACGATGTTGTGCTTGGCGGGATCGTATTTCCCGTCGTTGACGCCCATCACCACCGTGAGGTCCTCGTTTTTCGCCGGGGCCGAGATGATGACCTTCTTCGCACCCGCCACGATGTGACCGTACGAAGACTTCGGGTTATCCTTGGCGGCCTCGGTAAAGAGACCCGTTGACTCGATCACGATCTGCACGCCCAGCTTGGCCCATGGCAATTCCGCCGGTGTCTTCGCGCTGACCACCAGGATTTCCTTGCCGTTGACGACCAGGATGTCGTCCTCCGGCTTGTCGGCCGCCGACTTCTTGGAGCCGACCGTGCCGTTGAAACGACCCTGGGTGGAGTCGTACTTGAGCAAATATGCGAGGTTGTCGGCCGGCACGATGTCGCCGACGGCGACCACATCGAAAGTCGTGCCGAGGAGACCCTGCTCCACGAGGGCGCGAAAGACGAGACGGCCGATGCGGCCGAAACCGTTGATTGCGACTTTAACTGCCATGGTTTTCTCCGTTTCTGATGGTTGATGTAGTGTGCTGATTCAGGTGAACATGCGGCACGCCGCCGCCAAGCTGGACGAATCAAGAGAAGCGTTTCGGCTTTGGCAAGAGCGATGCGCACACAGTTGTAGCCGCCCTCGTTGAGGCCGGCCCCGGGGTCGGCGACCCCGGCCACAAGTTTCTGGTTACTCGCCTCAAGTCGCGTTTGGCGCCGTCGGGCCGCATTGCGCCCGGGCTTATTCCGCCATCCACAAACCGCAGCCAAGCGCCGGCACGAACAGTGTTTCCTCGACCGGCCGCGCTGGTTCGCGGTCGCCGTTCTTGAAAAAGCGCTCGTGGTCAGCCAGTTGTCTCCAATCAGACTGCGCGACGGACCCCAACGGAATCTCCACCTCCTGCAACGTTGGGTTGACCGCAAAGAGCAGTCGCAACGCGCCCTGGCTGCCATCCGCGTTGTAGAGCGTGGCCGCGGCGGTTGAATCCGCGGCAAACCAGAATCGCCAGAAACCATCACCCGGCCGGGAATACTGCCGGAAGAGCCGCCCGCGCTCGCTGCGCCGGAAAGCGATCCAATCGGCGAAATAGGCGTAGGTGCCGGGAAACCGGTACATTCTCCGGTAATCAAGGGCGTTCAGGTCGCCGCGCTGGTAGGTGTTCTTCATCCCGTGCTTGGAGCGCAGAAAATCCTGCCCGGCCGCCAGCATCGGCACGCCGATCGAGGCCAGGAGAATGGCGCACATGAGATGGGTGCGGCGGCAGTCGCTCAGCGTGGGCTGCAGCCCGTTGCCGTCGGCGTTCTCGGTGATCACGTCGATCCAGGTCTTGTCGTCGTGCGACTCCGTGTAGTTGACCGTTTGCGCCGGCCACGCCGCGAAGGAACCTGGGGAACCCTTGACGAAATACTCGAATTTTTCCGGCGTGCCGCGCCCGCGCACATAGTCGCGGAGAAAGTCGCGATAGCCGTCGTTCCAGGAAGCAAAGCCGGTGGCCCGCAGTTCCTGCGCGATGTGCCCGCGGAAGCTCCACGGTTCCGCAATCAGCACCACGTCGGGCTTAACCCGCTTCAGCGCCAGCTCGATGTCGCGCAGCACCTCCACCCCGAGCAGTTCACCAAGGTCAAACCGGAAACCGTCGACCCCGTAAACCTCGATCAGGTGGGTGAGGCTGTCGATGATCAGCCGCCGGGCCATGGCGGCGCGCGCCCGCAGGTCGTTGCCGCAGCCGCTCCAGTTGGACAGGTTGCCCCCGCCGTCCTGCTCAAAATAATAAAGCTTGTCGATGCGCCCCAGGTGCTCCGGCAGGCCGACATGATTGTAGACAACATCGAGCAGCACCGCCAGGGCGCGCCGATGAAACGCCGCCACGAGGTCCTGCAATTCCCGGATCTGGGAGACCCCGTCACGCGCCAGCGCATAATTGCTGGCCGGTGCAAACCAGTTCACCGGCATGTAGCCCCAGTGGTATTCCTCGGGGGTGGCATTGTCGAATTCCTGCACCGGCTGGAGTTCGACGGCGTTGACGCCCAGTCGGGCGAGATGAAATTCCGGGCTCTCCACCCATTTTCGCAGGCCGGTGAAGCCCCGGCGTTCGTCCGCCCGGAGCTTCAGCGGCGCCAATGCCGTGAGGTCGCGCACGTGGGCCTCCGCGATCACCAGGTCCTGCCAGGCGGGCGGGCGGAAGCTGCGGTCCGGCTGGGCCATCTCCGTCCGATCGACGACGATTCCTGGGCCTTCCCGGCCGACGGCGGCCAGCGCATAGGGATCAAGGATGCGCTGGTCCGGATCGAACGAGCCAAAGGAATTCTTGGGACCGTCGAGGGTGTACCAATAATACCAGCCGCGCAGGTTGCCATCGAGGCGCGCCTCCCAGGCCCCGTCACTCCGCCGGTCCATGTCGTAAACCACCGCGGCGGCCGCACCCTTGAGGCTGGCGCTCAGGTGCAGGCGCACCTGGCGCGCCCGCGGGGCAAACAGTCGGAAGGTGGTCTCGCCGCCCCCGACGATCGCCCCCATCGGCACATGGCTTTTCAGCTGGAAGAAAAACTCTCCGGGACGCAGTGGCACCGGCTCGGCACCGCGGCTGTCCCTCCAGGTCACCGCCAGCGCCGCGGTCAGGTCCACTGGCGCCGGCGTGGTGAAACGAAACAAGTGCCGTCCCGTGCGCGCCGGGTCGATCGCGTAGTTGTAGTTGCCCAGGTTGTCGCGCACCGCGTTGACCGCCTGCGCCGGCACGGCCAGCCAGCGGTGTTCGCCGGTGACGAACTTGAACCGCTGGGGCGGCTGGGAGAAAAAGCGTCCGGCCGGCGCCGCAAAGAGCAGGACGCGGTCGCCGTCCAGCGATGCCGGCAGCAGGCGCCAGTCCGGATTTCCGACCGCTTCCTGCCACCCGTTGAAATCGCCCGCCAGATACACGGCCGTGGTCGCGGGATCGATCTCCGGGTGCTGGGCGAGCTGAAGGAAGAAAAAGATCTCGTGAAACGCGTTCACAAAAAACCCGCTCTCGCAGCCGAACGTGTGGTCGGCCACGCGCGTCAGCCGCGCGAAAGCCGGCCCGCCGGAGCCGAGGGAAAGAGGCGGCAGCGCGGCGTCCGTCCAATCGCGCGTCAGTTCAATGATGCCGCTGTCCGGTGCCTCCAGCCACGCTTGGGCGATCCGCTGTTCATGCATGCTCATGCGGGATCCCGAACATCATCGGGCCTGCCGCCGGACGCCAAGCACGAAGTGGGTGCCGCCCTCCGCCCGGCCATGGCCGTCCCTATTGGCGCGGCAACCAATAGACCTGCCGGCAGCGAGCCTCCGCCTTCCACCAGGCTCCGGCGGACAGGCTGCTCGAGCCAGTTTGCGCCAGCCAGCTGGCAGCCGGCACGTTCGATTGACCGCCAATGGCAGAATTCCCTGAAGGGCCGTCCCGATCCGCGGTGTTATACATCAATTATGAGGATGCCCGTTCTGAATTCTCGCACCTCCACCATGGCGGCAGCAGCGCTGATCGCGCTCCTGGCGGGCTGCGCCAGCGCGCCCCCACCGTCTCCGGGTGTCGGTGACCGATCGGCGGCGAGCCCCGCGACGACCGCCCCGAGCGGCCCGGAAGCCACCCTCCAAAAGGGAATGACCGCCGAGGCGGTGCGAGCCATCATGGGAGAACCAAGCGAAACCAAGCCCATGAAAACGCCTGCCGGCCAGGCTGAAATCTGGATCTATCACCGCAAGACCCAGGGCAGCGTGCAGCAGGTCATGGTCGGCATGAAGTCCACCCCGATCACCACGGTCAACAATAACACCGGGCAGGCGACGGTGTTGCAGACGATCGATGAACCCATCCTTCGGCAGCAGACCGAGATTTTCGAGGAAACGGTCAACCTGCTGATCTTCGACGGCAGATTCATCGAACAAAGCCGGTCTGTCCAGAGGCACCTGAAATTCGAGTGATCAGCGCCCGGCGACCGGGGCAGATCCCAGGGTTTCCGTTGCAGCCGGCGGAAAACCCGGCTTTTGTCGTCGTCCCCATGCGAATCCTGGTCGCCATGTCCGGTGGCGTCGACAGCAGCGTCGCCGCGCTTCTCCTCCAGCAGCAGGGTTGCGAGATCGTTGGCGCCTACATGAAGAACTGGATCAACGAGGATAACCTCCCCGGCGACTGTCCCTGGCGGAACGACATCAATGATGCGCGCGCCGTGGCGGAGCAGATCGGCATCGAGTTTCGCGTCGTCAACCTGATGCGGGACTACCGCCGCCTCGTCGTCGACTACCTGCTCGACGGTTACGCGCGTGGGCTCACGCCCAATCCGGATGTGATGTGCAACCGGGAGATCAAGTTCGGGGTGTTTCGCGCCTACGCGAAGGCGGAGGGATTCAACGCCGTGGCGACCGGCCATTACGCGCGGCGCATCGAGGCGGTGAGCGCCGGCGCGCCATTGCAGACGAGAGGCGATCCGGCAACTCCGCCGCGCTTTGTGATGGAGGGAGCTGCACCGTCAGCGCCGCCCGGGAATTGGTCGGCGACAGCGCGCCGCCCTCCAGATCCTGGCAGTTCTCGCACAGGCTCTCCGCCCGCCTGCGCCTTGCTGGAGGGCGTCGACAAGAACAAGGACCAGTCCTACTTCCTGGCGCTGTTATCCCAGGAACAGCTGCGCGACGCGCGCTTCCCGATCGGGAATCTGCGCAAGCCGGAATTGCGCACCATTGCCGCCGACCATGGGCTGGCCACGGCGCGAAAGAAGGACAGCCAGGGGATTTGCTTCATCGGCGAGGTGAAGATGCAGGATTTTCTCCGTGCCTATGTGCCGGATGCCCCCGGTCCGATTGTGCGGGCGACGGATGGCAGGGAAATCGGCCGCCACCGCGGCCTGCACTACTACACCATCGGACAGCGCAAGGGGATCGGCATCCCGTCCAACACCGACTTCAAAGCCTACGTCGTGGTCGGCAAACGGACCGTCGACCATTCCCTGCTGGTCGCGTTTGACACGCCGGATGCTCCCGGCCTTTTCGTCCCGGAAGTCCGGGTGCAGGCCCTGAGCTGGATCGGCGAGCCGGTGACGGGGGGGCGCGCGCTGGAAGGCCGGGTCCGCTACCGGGACCCGCGCATTCCGCTCGAGTTTCTCCCCCAGGCCGACGGCACCGCGACGATCCGTTTTCTCACGCCACAGCGCGCCCTGGCGCCCGGGCAAATCCTCGCCCTCTACGACGGCGAGCAGTTGCTCGGCGGCGGCGTGTACGTGTAGGCCGCCGGCGCGGCTCCATCACTTTCTGCGCCG
>CAVRNM010000085.1:0-29879 GCA_963722225.1 uncultured Verrucomicrobiae bacterium | reverse complement strand
CATGCTTCGGCTCCGTCTTTAACTACACGGGAGTTCGGCCAAAGCTCAAGTCGGTGAGCAATCCTCGTTGCGGGACCGGATGCCAGCCGGTGGACCCGCCTCGCTGCCGCACGCGCCCCTCGCTCACGGCGCCGCGCTTTTGATTGCGGCTCCGCCGCTTCAGGATTCACTGGCGGCATGGCTTTCACCTACCGCCGCACGATCCGCTTCGCCGACACCGATGCTGCCGGCGTGGTGTTCTTTCCGAACTACTTCGCCATCTGCCACGAGGCTTACGAAGAATCGTTGGCCGCCGCCGGTGTTGAGCTGCAATCCTTCTTCGGCGAACACGCCGTGGTGGTCCCGGTGTCGAAGAGCCAGGCGGAATACCTCCGTCCGCTCACCTGCGGCGACAGGATCAGCGTCCTGCTCACGCCGACACTGCTGGGGCCGGACAGCTTTGCCATCAGCTTCGAATTGCGCCGCCTCGGCCCTCCGGAAAAGCTCGCCGCCCGGCTGCGCACCGAACACGTGTGTATCTCGTCCCGCTCCCGCGAACGCCACGCCCTCCCCGCCGCCATCGCCGCCTGGATCAAGGCGCACTCAGCCTAGGGACCAGGACGTAGGCGTCAGGCTTTCAGCGTTTAGCGGTTGACCCGCCGTCGATCGCTTTCCCCTCGGTTATTCGGCCGGTTTCCTGGTTTCCTGGTTTCCTGGTTTCATGGTTTCAGGATTTCACGGTTTGCCCCCGATGCCCGCCGCGCTTGTTCGGCCAGCGCCGCCAGGACCGCGCGGTTGATTTTGCCCTGCGCATTCCGCGGCCACGCGATGGGCACGTAATGTTTGGGCCGCTTGTGCGGCGCCAGGGCGCCGGCAAGGCATTGCTTCACGCTCGCCAGATCAGGCGCCTTCGCATCGTCCGGATAACAGGCCACCACCGCTTCGCCCCACTCCTCGTCCCGCGCCGCGACCACCGCCACGTCGATGAACTGCCCGGTCGACCGCAGGACCGCCTCGACCTCCGCGGGCTCGACCTTCTCCCCCCGGAAATGATGACGGCATCGCGGCGTCCGAGCACGTGCAGCCCCCCCATTTCGTCGAATCGGCCGAGATCCTCCGTGGACCAGGCGCCCGCCTCTTCGCGCCCGTTCGGATAATAGCCGTGAAAGAGTGACTGCGCTGTGATCTGGATGACTCCGTCCTCGTTCAACGTCAGCTGCGCATGAGGCAGGGCCGGCCCGCATCCGCGCCGGCCTCCGAGGAATTCCTCGGGTCTGAGCGCCGCGACCATCGCCGCGGTCTCGGTCATGCCATAACCCGGCGCCAAGGGCAGGCGGGCCTCAGCCGCCCGATCAAGCAGTTCCGGCCAGGCCGGACCGCCTCCGACAAAAATCGCCCGAAACCGCCGCAGCCAGTCCGTCGCGTCCGGAAGGCCGAGCAACCGCTGCAGCTGGGTGGGAACCAGGGAAAGAAACCAATCGCCCGCCGCCAGCTGCGGCCATCGGCCGGCTTCCAGGTCCGCCCAATCCCACGGGAGGTAGCGTCCGCCGGTGAGCGCGCAGCGCATCCCTGCCATCAGGCCGCTCACGTGATGCAGCGGCAGCACCCCGACCGAATTGAACCGGCTCACCCCGAAATGCCCGCAACCGCCGCGCACTGCGGCCGCCAAGGTATCCTGGTCGTGCCGCGCCCAGCGCAACGCGCCGCTCGAGCCGCCGGTCGGCAGACAAAGCCAGCCCGTCTCGACTTCAGGTTTTGACCCTTCGCTTTTCGCTTTTCGATTCTCGCCTGGCGGTTGCGCCACCACCGCCGTGAGTTGCGCCCGTTCGACGGCGCCCCACGACGGATCCGCCACAAAGACCATCCCGCCGCCGGCCACCGCCCGGGCCAACCCCGCCATGAACCGGTCCGGCCGCGAATCTTCCACGACGTCGGCGTGCGGGCCGCCCGCCGATTTTTCCGCCCCGAGGATCCGGGCTAGCTCAATGCGTTCCATAGGACCTCCGCCTGCCGTTGAGTCGTCGCTTCAGGCCCGAGAAAAGGAACCGGCGGCATTCCGTCAAACCGGCCGTCCTGAAACAGCGGCCCCACCCCGAAGCCGAGGGCGCGGGGCTGCAGGCCGGGGAACGCAAACGCCATGCGCAGCGCCGCCTGACGGCCCACGGCGGTTTCAAGGGCGGAAGAAAAAGCCGCATCCGCACGGTGTTTCGCGAGGACCTCCAGCACGCCCGCCGGGTCGCCCGCCAACGCCGGCTTCACCACGACGACTCCACGCCAGCCGCGCTCCAGCCAGGCCCGCAGACTCGGCAGCCCGGCCACCGATTCGTCCAGCGCAATCGGCGTGGGATAATCTGCCGCCAATCCGAGCAAAGCGTCGTCGACCCGGCTTTGCCCGGCCGCGCCCCGCGAAGCTTCGGCGAAGCAGGGTTGCTCCACGAACTCGATCGGCCGCTCCGCACAGCGGGCCAGCCATTTCGCCGCGCGCCGCGTCGTCCACGCCCCGTTGGCGTCCAGGCGCAGCTTGGCGTGGGTCGGAAGGCGGGCGAGAAGATCATCCAGCACCACCCACTCGTCCGAATCGTCCAGCACGCCCACCTTCCACT
This sequence comes from uncultured Verrucomicrobiae bacterium, assembly GCA_963722225.1. Taxonomy (GTDB): domain Bacteria; phylum Verrucomicrobiota; class Verrucomicrobiia; order Opitutales; family Opitutaceae; genus Fen-1467. The sequence goes on along the minus strand of CAVRNM010000085.1, from coordinate 27,297 downwards.
TGAAGGCGACATAACCCGCTTCCAGCGCCAGATCCGCCGCCCCGCAAGCTGCCTTGCCCGCCGGCAACAAAACCGCCACCGGCCGCCGGGCTGTTCCGGCATGCCAGGGGTGGGGCGCGTTATCCTTAGCGCGCCGCAGATCAGAAGATGCCGCCGGCCCAGGGGCAACCCACTCCGGCTCCGCCAACGCGCAGGCCAGGGCAAAACGCACACACCCGTGGCGCTCAGCAATCTGCTCGACCCATCCGGCATCCACCACGCCATTCAATTTCGCCAGCAGCGCCTCGGCCTCGGCCAGCGTCCCCGTCCCAAACCATGGGATCGGCGCCACCTCCCCAAACCCGGCCCCACCGGTTTCGTCCTCCAATCGCAGGACCAGGCCCTCGCGCTCCCGCCACCAACCATGGGCGGTCCGCACTGCATGGCGGAAGGGAAGGCGGTACCGGCGGAATTCCAGACGATAAGGCATGGCGCGGCGTCATGTTGCTGTTTGTACAGAACGCGCGCGCTGGCGACGATATTGTTGAGGCGCCCGAAAACCATCCCCGGGGACCAGTTGGAGGGCGCTGCGCCGTCAGCGCCGCTCGAGAATTCCGCGGCGACAGCGCGCCGCCCTCCAACAGACCAATCGCCGGAAGCCCCGTCCCGCCGCCCAAAAAAGGCGTTGAGATTTTCGGGGGCGCCATTATGTCGTCCATGGCAACCATGACTAAGCCTGTCACGCGTGCCTCTCCGCCCCGTCCGCAGTTCTACCCGGCCGCGGATGAGTTTTTCCCCCGCCTCCTGCCGACGGCGCTGACCTACGACGACGTCTCGCTCGCCACGCTCTACTCGGAAATCCTGCCGAAGGATGCCGATCTGGCGACCAACCTTTCGGAAACGCTCCGCCTGCAGGTTCCGATCATCTCGTCGGATATGGACACGGTCACCGAATCGCGGATGGCGATCGCCATGTCGCTGAACGGCGGCCTGGGCCTGATCCATTACAACATGACGCCCAAGGAGCAGGTCAAGGAGGTCGCCCGCGTCAAGCGCCACATTCACGGCCTCATCCAGGATCCCATCACGGTCTCCGTGACGCTTTCCGTGGGCGATGTGCTCGCCATGATCGACGAGCGCCATTTTGGCTTCCGGACTTTTCCCGTGGTGGACGCCCAGGACCGGCTGGTCGGTCTCCTGCCCGGCAGCATCGTCAAGGAACGCTATCGCGCCAAGAAGATCACCGAGGCCATGACCCCGCGGGTGAAACTCATCACGGTCCGCGAAAGCGACCTGGGCGGCGATCCCATCAGATACGCCGACACGTTTTTCAGCGAGCATATCGGCATCAACAAGATGCTGGTGGTCGACGGCGAGGACCACCTGCGCGGGCTCGTGACCAGCACCGATGTCGAACGGATTGTCGGCGAGGTCAGTTCTCGGCGCAAAGCCAGCCGCGACGCCCATTTTCGCCTGGTGGTCGGCGCCGCCGTCGCGCCGGTGCGCCAGCCTTCGGGGGAGCTCGATCGCGAGAAGATCGTCGCCCAGGTGGGCGCCATGGTTGACGAGGCCGTTGACGCCGTCGCCGTCTCCACGGCCCACGGGCACAGCGCCGGGGTCGGCGACATGGTGAAACTGCTGCGCGGTGCGTTCCCCGCCCTGACCATCATCGCCGGCAACGTTACGAGCGCGGAAGGAGCCGAGTACCTCGCCGGCTGCGGCGCCGACGCCATCAAGATCGGCCAGGGGCCCGGCTCGATCTGCACGACCCGGATGGTGGCCGGCGTCGGCATCCCGCAGTTGACGGCGCTCTGGTCCGCCAGCAAGGGCGCCCGCGCCCGGGGCGCCCGGATCATTGCCGACGGCGGCATCACGAAATCCGGCGACATCGTCAAGGCGCTCACCCTGGCGGACGCCGTGATTTGCGGCGGACTGTTTGCCGGGTGCCGCGAAGCGCCCGGTGAGATCCTGGAGATCAACGGCAAGCTCTACAAACAATACCGCGGCATGGGCACTCTCGCCGCGATGAAAGCCGGTTCGGCCGCCCGTTATGGTCATGACAAAGAGGATACCAGCCGGAAGATTTCCGCCGAGGGCATCGAGGCGCTCAAGGAGGTCTCCGGCTCGGTGGACAGCGTGCTGGCCGACCTCATCGGCGGGCTGCAATCCGGCATGGGTTACGTGGGGGCGCGCGATCTCACGCAACTGCGGGAGAAGGCGCGCTACGTGCACGTCACCGCCGCCGGCCAGAAGGAAGCCGCCCCGCACGACGTGATCGAGGTTTCGACGAAGCATCCGCTGTGACCTGCGGCTGACGCCGCGATCAAAGCCTCGCGAAAACCGGCAGCGCCAGGAGGCCTCGCATCAAGCCTTTGCCTGCCTCATCCCCAGTTCGACGAAGGACTTAAGTGATTTCAGAGGTGTGCCGATAGACTGGGAACACCTCTTCTTGGCTGCTTCACGACCGCCGCATTCGGACCGCATTCGCCATTCCCTTGCGCGCGCCTTTGGGCTCGCCGGGAAATGGGGGTGCGCTGCTATCTTCGCAATTGGCGGGGTTTTTTGAGCCATGCCGTCCGCCCCGGCCGGAATCGCCGAGCCGGGCGCGCCATCATTTGTCGTGCCCGGGCCGGAACCTCCTGCACAACGCGATGTACGCGTGCGAGGCGGCAAACCGTCCGGACAAACGGGTGGTCGTACGCGCCGAGAATCCGCGATTCGGATATCGCGCCCGTGAAAACATCCTGACCGGCTTGCGGACTCCCCCGGTTGCGAGAATACCATTGATCACGATCATTCTCTTCCTAAGAAATCCTCCGCTCATCTCCCACAGCAGCGAAGATTCCGGTGCCGCCCATGTCCGACCCCAAACTCCCGCCTATCCACACCATCCGCGGTCTGCGCGTCGTCCTCGATAGCGACCTGGCAGCGCTATACAAAGTCCCGACCAAAGTCTTCAACCAGACGATCCTAAGGAACGCCAGTCGGTTCCCTGTCGATTTTGCGTTTCAATTTACACGTGAAGAGGTTGCAAACTTGAGGTCACAAATTGTGACCTCAAGTTCAGAGGCAGACAGATCTTTAAGGTCACAAATTGTGACCCTAAAGGCCCACGGTGGCCGTCGCTATCTGCCGTGGGCCTTCACCGAGCACGGCGCGATCATGGCCGCCACGATCCTGCGCAGCCCTCGCGCGGTCGCGATGAGCGTGTACGTCGTCCGCGCGTTCGTTCGCATGCGCGAGGATTTGATGACGAGCGCCGTCATCTTCAAGCGCCTCGCCCAAATCGATAAGAAGCTCCTGGAGCACGACGTCGTTTTGCAGGACGTAGTCGAGAAACTCCTGCCGCTGCTGAATCCACCACCCGACCCGCCCAAACGCCGGATAGGATTTTACCCGGGGTCCGAATAATCCGCCATTGACTGCGCAAACTGACGAATCTCTCCCACTCTCGGCGCTCCAGCACCTCGCATTCTGCCCGCGCCAGTGCGCGCTCAGCCAAACGGATTGACAGCCCTGCCGGGTTCTGCCAGTTCCCCCTCGGCGCCGGGGTGCCTCCGGCCGTCTTAGGCGTTAGGAGTTCGGCAGCTTCGGCTGATGGATTCACCGGTGTGCTTCCCTGCGCCGCCTGTTGATGAAGGCGGCCGGTCGCGATTTGGCCGCGACTGTCGCGGGGGAGGATCGCGCCGTTCCAAGCGGCGGCTCCTGCACCGTCCACTCCACGGGCATGAGAGGACAGATACGTTGCACCCGCCCCCCCGGGCTCCGGGAGGGAACAGATTTTTGATTGCCCCGCACCGCCGGTGCCCCTTTTAACTTTATGGCAACAGGGGTTTGGAATCTCTGGCTGCCGCAAAACCCATGTCCCTTACTCCCTTCCGCAGCCAGATCATCGCCGACGTTGGCATCAGCTTCGGCGACGAAGGCAAAGGCCGGCTCATTCCCGAAGTTGCCGACGAATTGCGCGCCTCCGCCGCCCCGGTTTCTGTCGTCCTCAAGGTCAATGGCGGCGCCAACTCCGGCCACACCGCCGGCGGCATCAAGCTCAACCTCCTGCCCGCCGGCGTGGCCGTTCCGACGGTGCCGCACCTGTGCATCGGCAGCGGCGTGGTGGCCGACCCGCGCAAGATCTGGTGGGAGGCCCGGCCGCTGGAACAGAAGGGCTACGCCGTGCTGGCGCGACTCCTCATCGACGAACGCACCCTGGTCTCCGATCTCACGCACCGGCTGCTCGACCTGGCCTGGGAGGATTACCGCACGAACATCCTGGCCGAGGAGCCCCGGGGCTCCACCGGCCGCGGCATCACGCCAGCCTATCTCGACGAGGTGGGCCAGTGGCAGATCACCTTCTCGGATTTCCATGCGGGGCGGAACTGGTTCGCGCGCAAGCTCGCCCAACGGGCCGATCGCGCCTTGCGGCTCATCCAGCACGTGTGTCGGGTCTCGCCCGAAGCGTTCGCCGGATTCTTCGACAAGCTGACGACCGCCGAACAGCGGGCCAACGGCGAATCGGTAACCCTCGGCGTTTTTGACCAGGCGGAGTTTGATTTCACCCGGTTCCGCGGCGATGGACCCTTTGCGCTCAATCTCCCGCTGCTCACGGAAGTCTACTGGCAGGCCGGAACGGCGCTGGCCCGCAACATCGGGGAGGTTCGCGAGCTTATCCGGCGCGAACTGGGCGCCGGGCGGACGGTCATCGGCGAATTCGGCCAGTCCTACTGGCTCGACAAACGTCATGGGTTTTCCCCCAACGTCACGGCGTCTCATACGTTCACCCCGGAGTTCTTTGAAAGCGCCGGCGTGCCCGTGCAGCGGATCCACACTTTCGGCGTCGCCAAGGCCTACGATACCAAGGTCGGCACGCACACTTTTCTCACCAAGATCGATGACTCCCACCCTCTGGCCGCCAGGTTGAAGTTGATCGAATTCGGCACCAGCACCGGCCGGCAGCGCATGGTGGGGTGGTTCGACGCCGTTGAGAAGGGCGACGCCCTGCGCTATGGCGGTTACCAGGACATGATGATCAACAAGTCCGACGCCCTCACGTATGCTGGCGAATGGCACGGCGATTTGTTGGTCTGCACCGCCTATGAGGACGCCGGCGGAAAGCGTTACTCCCACGTGCCGCGAAACGAGGCGGTGCGAAAGACGCTCCGTCCCATCTACCGCTCCTGTCCTGGTTGGGCGGAGGACATCTCGGCCGTGCGCCGCTTTGGCGATCTGCCGCGCAACGCGCAACGGTACGTCGCCGCGATGCTGAAGGCGGTGCTTGATGTCGCCTACGCCGGCGAGAGCTGGCCCGCTGCCGCCAAGCTTCCGAACCTTCGCTATCTCGGCGTCGGCCCGCTGCCCTCGCAGACCATCAAGGACGTCCCCGCCACTGCCGACCTCGTGAAACTGGCGTAGTTTTTGCCACGGTGGCGCCGGTCTGCGACCGGCGATCGTGAGTCGGAGACAGGCGCTACGAGGCGAGGGAATCGAGTTACTCCATAAAGCAGAGGTACTTGTCACCATAAGTCCGGCTTTCGATTGTGACGGCCGCTGAAAACGGGAGTGACCTTGCTGCAGAGAGATTTGAGATTTGCGCGCCCCTGCGCGTCACCTTTTCCCGGCGCGCACGAGCGATTCAACGCCCGCAACCCCACCCATCCGTTCATGAGCGAAAACCCGGCCGCCCCTGTGAAGGTCAAATTCTTCAGCGGTGAAGACATCCCGCTGGAACTGCACAAAGTGCGCATCGTGCAGAAGCTGCATCTGCGTCCGGTCGACGAGCGGCTGAAGGCCATGCAGGCCGCCGGGTTCAACACCTTCCAGCTGACCACCATGGACGTGTTCCTGGACATGCTGACCGACTCCGGCACCAATGCCATGAGCGACAACCAGGTGTCGTCCATGCTCCGGGCCGATGATGCCTACGCCGGCTCGCAGAGTTTTGCCCGGATGGAGGCGGCCGTGCGCGAGGTGTTCGGCACGCAATACGTGATCCCCGTCCACCAGGGCCGGGCCGCCGAGAACGTGATTTCGCGGGCGTTCATCAAACAGGGTGACGTGATCCCGATGAACTACCACTTCACGACGACCAAGGCCCATATGGAGATCAGCGGGGGCAAGATCTTCGAGATCTACACGGACGAGGCGCTGAAGATCAAAAGCAGTTTCCCGTTCAAGGGGAACATGGACATCAACAAGTTGAAGGCCCTGATCAAGGAACATGGAGCCGCCCGCATTCCGTTCATCCGCCTCGAAGCCTCGACCAACCTGATCGGCGGCCAGCCTTTCTCCATCGCGAACATGCGCGAGGTGCGCAAGGTTGCCGACCAGCACGGCATCTTGGTGCTGATGGACGCCAGCCTCATCGGGGAAAACGCCTATTTCATCAAGCAGCGCGAGGCCAGGTTCAAGAACGCCTCGATCAAGGACATCCTGCTCACGATGTGCGGCCTCGTGGACATGATCTACTTCTCCAGCCGCAAGGTCAGTTCGACCCGCGGGGGCGGCATCTGCACCAACAAGAAGGATCTTTTCCTCAAGGTGCGCGATCTGGTCGTGCTCTTCGAGGGCTTTGTCACGTACGGGGGAATGTCCGTCCGCGAAATCGAGGCTCTCGCCGTCGGCATGTACGAGACCACGGACGAGACCGTCATCAGCCAGTCTCCCTCCTTCATCGCTTATCTCGTCAACGAGCTGGACAGATTAGGCATTCCCGTGGTCACTCCGGCCGGCGCACTCGGCTGCCATCTCGACGCGATGGGCTTTCTCCCGCACGTTCCGCAGAAGGAATATCCTGCCGGGGCCCTCGCCGCCGCGCTCTTCATCATTTCCGGCATCCGCGGGATGGAGCGCGGCACGATCTCGAGCGTGCGCGATGACCAGGGCAACGACATCCTCGCCGACGTCGAGTTGCTGCGCCTCGCCTTCCCCCGCCGCGTCTTCACCCTGTCCCAGACGAAATTCGCCCTCGATCGCCTGACTTGGCTGTACAAGAACCGCGAACTGGTCGGTGGACTGAAGTTCGTCGACGAGCCGACGGTCCTCCGCTTCTTCATGGGCCGGCTCGCCCCGACCAGCAACTGGCCCGAGCGCCTCGTCAAGCAGTTCAAGAAGGACTTTGGCAACAGCCTGTAGAAGGAACCAAGCGTTTCCCGCAACGGCCGGGAAGGTTGCGCTTGAGTTGTAGCCGGTCTCGCTGAGGCCGATCCGGGATCAGCGACCCCGGCTACAAGGGCCAGGCCAGGGTCGCCGACCCCAGCTACATTGAGCCGGGTTTCACTCCGTCCCCGGCAAATGAGTGCCCAGCGCTTCGGGCGCCGGCGACACGATGCCCATGTCCCGCCATTTCCCCGAGCGCCAGCGCCCGAGATTGATGCCCGCGCGGATGATCTCGTCGGCCGCGAAAAAGAGCCAGAAGCCGACGATGGTCAGCCCCCAGACCCGGTTGACGCAATACACCACCGGCAGGATGCCCCAGATAAACGTGGTGCCGACGACCAGCGGGAAGCGCGCGTCCCCCACGGTCTTGAGGGCGGAACCGCTGATGATGTTCACGGCGCGCGCCGGTTCATAGAACACCGCGATGCCCAACAGCGTCCGGCCGAGCTGCCGGATCGATTCGTCGGCCGTGAAAAACCCCAGCACCCGGTCGGAAAACAGCCACGCCGTGCCGGCATACAGGAAGGCGACGAGAGTCGCCCGGCGCACGATCTTCCAGTAAAGCCGGTCGACGTCGGCGAACCGCCGCGCCCCGGTCCAATGGCCCATCAGGATCTGGGCGCCCAGCGCCAGCGAAAAGGAGAAGGTGATCTGGAACATCTGCGCGCGCCCTGCATAGGCGTTGGCCGCCATCGAGCGGAGCCCCAGTGCAATGATCATCGTGGACAGAATGACCTGCTGCATGCTGTAGCTCAGCGGCTCCACCGCATTGGAAATGCCGATGCGCAACATCGGCCGGGCAACCCCGAGCATCGGGCGGAACGCGCCGCGCCAATGGAATCGCACGCCCAGCCCGCGGTGCACCAGCACGATAGAGAGCAGCATGCCCGCCGCCGTGCTGGTGACCGACGCCGCCACGACTCCTCGCACGCCCCAGTGAAATCCGAGAACAAAGAGGAAGGCGAGCGCGAGATTGAGGATCGCCACGACAAACGCGCTGTACATCAGCCAGTTGGTCATTCCGCGTGACGAAAGCACGGCGTTGTAGGCGACCAGCACGCCGAGAAAAATGAAATAGGTGCTCATGGCGGTCAGGTACGTCGTGGCGATCCCGCCGAGCGTTGCATCCAGGCCCATCCACCGGCCGATGTCCGGCGCAAGCCACCACAGCGCAGCGCCAAAGCCCAGCCCCATGGTCGTCGTCAGGCATAGGTTCATCATGTAGGCGGGCACGACCTTTTCAAACTGCCGCGCCCCCAGATACTGCGAAGCCACCGCCACCCCGGTGCCCGCGAAAACCGGAATTACTCCTGCGCCCAGCCAGACGACCGGCAGCAGTTGGCCGACCGTCGCCGCGATCGCATCCGACAGATGGCTGAAGAACCAGAAATCAACCAGCCAGACGCAGCTGAGCATGGCGTACTGCAGGAAGATCGGCCAGGCCAGCTTGAACAGGCTCTCGGTGCGAAGCGTAGGTTGCGTCATCGATGACCAGCGGGCTAGCAGCCTGAAGGGCTGGAAGCCCAACAGGCTGTTAGCCCGCTCAGAAATCCTGCAATTGGCCCTCCCCGGCGCCGCGACCGGGTTCGATCCGCTCGAACACTTCCCCGATCAGGTAAATGGAGCCGGTCACCACCACCACATCGTCCGGACTGCCGAGCGTGCACCGGGTGGACCCGGGAAATGCGTCGGCGACCGTCGTGTGGGCCACGCGTCCGCCAAACCCCGTCGGGACGTAGTGTTCCAGCTCCGCAAACGAACAGGCGCGCGCCTGATTCGGGATCGCGAGGTGGATCTCTCGGGCATGCCGTCCGATCACCTCGAGTAACGCCCGGGCCCGGAATTCGCCGAGCGCGCCGGTCATGATCACCGGCTTGTGCCCGGTCTCGGCCACGAGCCTGGCCAGATTCGCATCGAGCACCTGTGCTCCCTCCGGATTGTGGGAGGCGTCCAGAATCAACGGGCGGCCGCCGAGCGTCATCCGCTGCCAGCGCCCCGGCCAGTCGGCATGCATCAGGCCGCGGGTAATGGTCTCGGCAACCAGTCGCCAGCGGGCCGGCAACTGGCGGGCGACGAGCGTGGCCGTCGCGGCATTCCACCGCTGGTAATCGCCCTCCAGGTTGGTGCGCGGATAGCGGTCGATTCCCTCGCCAAACTCCTCCCGCACCGAAATGACCGGTGCCTGGCGTCCGGCCGCGATCGCGCGGATCACCTCCTCGGCGATCGCCGGCATGCGGCCAAGCACCACCGGACAGCCGGGCTTGATGATGCCCGCCTTTTCCGCCGCAATCAATTCGATCCGGTCGCCTAGCATATCGCAATGGTCCAATCCGATCGAGGTGATCGCCGCCACCTCCGGCTGCACGACGTTCGTGGCGTCGAGGCGCCCGCCAAGTCCGACTTCCACCACCGCCACGTCCACCTTCCGCCGCGCGAATTGCAGGAACGCCATCGCCGTCATGAATTCAAAGAAACTCGGATGGTCGTCCGCGCTGAACAACGCCGGATTGCCCGCGACCGGCTGCAATTCGTTCGTGTAGGCGATGATCTCCGCCTCGCCCAGCCGCTGCCGGTCCACCTGCACCCGCTCGCCCAGTTTGACCAGGTGCGGCGACGTATAGAGGCCGGTCCGCCAACCCGCGGTGTGCAGGATGGCGTCGAGCATGGCCGACACCGATCCCTTGCCGTTCGTTCCGGCAACGTGAATCACCGGATATTCTCGCTCAGGATGGCCCAGCGCCTCGACGAACACCGCCATCCGGTCGATGCCGAACTTCACCCCCCGTGTCTTGAGGCTGAACAGGTAGTCCTGAACTGCCCCATAGGCGGTGAAAGGCCCGATATCTTCCATAAACGGGCGCCAGTTGAACAGGACCGCGCGTCCGCGTCACGCTTTTGCGATGGGGAACCTGAAGGGCTGAACGCCCGACAGGCTGCTCGTACGGTTTCACGAATGCTGGGGCCGCCAACTGAAGGAAGATCGAATTGCTCGTGCAACCAAATGGCCAATCGGAATCCCCTGACCATGTGGAAATCAGGAAAGCTGGTTTATCCGGCAACGATTTGACGCGCTGCACTCTACGACCTGGTTTCCCGGATTCCTGAGTTCCACATTGGCCTTCTGGCCCGCCGGGCTCACGTGCCCGGAGAGGGAACTCGATTCCCGTAGCTGCTCCCGCAACTACTCTGCTTCCGTTACCGGCCTTTTCTTCAAATGCAGCGCCTGCAGAATGTCGCGCAACCGGTCGCGCATTTCGAGCCGGCTGACAATCTGGTCGATCAATCCGTGCTTGAGGAGGAACTCAGCCCGCTGAAATCCCGCCGGAAGGGTTTGCTTGGTCGTTTCCTTGATCACCACCGCACCAGCAAATCCAATCAAGGCGCCTGGTTCGGCGAGAATCACGTCACCGAGCGTGGCAAAGCTGGCCGTGACCCCGCCGGTGGTCGGATCAGTGAGGATGGAAATGAACGGGATTCGGGCAGCCGCGAGCCGCCCCAGGGCCGCGCTGGTCTTGGCCATCTGCATCAAGGAAAAAACCCCCTCCTGCATCCGCGCGCCGCCAGCGGCACTAATGATGATGCAGGGGATCTTCTCCGCCAGGGCCATCTCGATCGCGCGGGTGATCTTCTCTCCGGTCCCGCTGCCCATCGAACCGCCGCAAAAACGGAAGTCCATCACGGCCAGGGAAACCCGGATGCCGTGGATCAGGCCCGTGCCGCAAACCACCGCCTCCGTCAGACCGCTGTCCTTCTCGTATTTCTTGAGTCGCTCGGGGTAAGGCTGGGAATCGACGAAACTCAACGGATCGGCCGCCCGCACCTTTTCGCCGAACTCCTGGAAGGTGCCGGAATCGAGGAGGTATTTGAGCCGGTCAACCGCCCCGATCCGAAAATGGTAGCCGCTCTTGGGGACCACCATCTGATTGGCTTCCAAGTCCTTGTTGAAGACAATCTCGCCGGAAAGAGGACACTTCACCCAGACCCCCTTCGGAATGTCCTTTTTCTTGGCGGCACTCGTGGAATACTGCGGCTTGTTGAAATGCACCATGGGATTCAGCCGTGGCCAAACGTGACCACGTCAAGGTTCAGACCGCCGGCCCGGCGAAGCACGGTCGCACAGGCGTTGAGGGTGGAGCCTGTCGTGAAGACATCATCAATCAGAACGTAGCGTTCGGCGGCGTTTATGTCAGCGCCCTTCCGCAACGCAAAGGCATTTTTCAAATTCGCCTGGCGGGTCCGCCGGTCCAGCGCCGTCTGGGTCGGCGTGTCCGCGACGCGCCGCAGCGGCTCCGCCACCCGCGTGCCCGGACCACCCGCCGCCGCGAAGAGCCGCGCCAGTAGCCAGCTTTGATTGTATTCGCGTTCGCGTTCCTTCCGCGGATGCAGCGGCACCGGCACCAGCACCGCGCCTCGGACATAATCGACCATGCCCGGGGTCGCCCGGATCAGCACGGCCATGTCCTCCAGCACCTGCAGGGCGCGGTGATACTTGAGGGCGTGGACAAGCGAACGTCCGGGACCCTTGAGCAGGATGCAGGTCCGTCCCTGCCGAAACGCGGGGTCGAGTTCCGCGCAATGGGCGCAGCATCGCTCGCCGTGGACATCGCCGGAAAACGGATGACCGCAGATGTGACAACACGGCGGCTGCACAAGGGTTACCAAGGTGGCGCAGGGCCGGCAAAGGTGCCGCAGCCGCCCGCCTTCAACCAGACCCGCGCAATGCACGCAGACCGGCGGAAAGACGAGGTCGCCGGCCGTGCGCCAACCGTCGCGGAGGGCGAGTCGTAGGCTCATGGCTTAGGCCGCTCCAGGCAATGGAATGCAGGGCCGTCGCCATTTCGGCAGGCTCAAGGCCCCGAGCGTGTCGAGGGGCTTGTCGCCGGGCCGCTGGCCGGGCGCAAACGGTCCGGCCACAAGGGCCGACCCTACGTTCACGGGAGGGGCGCGAACGTTTCCCTGTTTAGTCATGGTCCAACTGCATGGTTCCGGATTAGGCAGGTCGGCCATCGACCCTCGATTTCATGGGTCGACCTCAGTAAAGCACTCGCGCCAAGAAGAGCCCCTGGGCCGGAGCAGTCTGGACCGCGTGGGTCCGGCGCGTGGAAAGCAGGATCGTCTCGACCTGCGCCGGCGTCAGCTTGCCCCGGCCCACCGCCACCAGCGCACCCACGAGGCTTCGCACCATTTTGTAGAGAAAACCGTCCGCCTCCGCGGTGATGCGCACCCGCGCGCCGCGCGCCGTCACTTCAAGACGGCGCAAACATCGCACGGTGTCCTCTCTCTCCCTGCCATTGCACGCCGAGAACGCCCGGAAATCATGCCGTCCCGTCAAGCGCTGCGCCGCCGTGCGCATGGCGTCGATCGCGAGCGACGGGGAGACTGACCAGCAGAAAGGATGGAGAAACGGGTCCGCCGCGCCGCCCTGGTGCAGTTGGTAGAAGTAGATCTTTCCCCGGGCCGAGAAACGCGCGTGGAAGTCCCCCCGGACCGGGCGGATTGAGCGCACTTGAACGGATCGCGGCAGTCCTCCGCGCAAGGCGGCCGCCAGCTTGGCCGGGCCGTGTTTCCACGCGGCGTCGAAATGGAAAACCTGGCCATACGCGTGCACGCCGGCATCGGTGCGGCCGCTGCCGTGGATCCGCACCTCCCGGTCGAGGATCGATTGCAGGCAGCGCTCGATCACATCCTGGACGGCGCCGCCATCGGGCTGGCTCTGCCAGCCGTTGAAATGGCCGCCGTCGTAGGCGCAGACGCACTTCCAACGCTGGACTGGGGGAATGACCACGGCAGACACGGTGATTGTTTCAACCCGGATTAAACGGCCGGACCCGGTTAGACCACACCTGATTTTCATCCGCCCGGGGCCCTCTCGAGGCGCCTAGCCGGAATCATTAACTTGAATTTGTAGGGCGGGGCCGCCCTACAATCATTCGACGAGCTCCCGATCATTCGATAAGCAAATTCCACTGCATAATCTCAGCGCGACCCGTGCGTTCTATCCACGCGACGAGGGCGCCGCGTCGCCAGCGGCTTATGGGCTTCCTCTTGGCGGAATGCGCAGATTCAGGTAATCCTGCAGGATGATGCACGCGGCGCGCGAATCGATGAGCCCGGTCGCGCGCAGCGCCCGCCGCTGGTGTTTGGGAATGGAGGACTCCGCCTCGTACGAGGTGAGCCGCTCGTCCACCAGATGCACCGGCAGGGCGAACTCCTCCTTGAGTCGAACCGCAAAAGCCTCGGCCTCCCTGGCCTTGAAACCGGCGGAGTCATCCATGTTGAGCGGATGGCCGAGCACCAGATCGGTGATCGTCCGCTGGCGGATGACCTGGGCGAGCGCCGCCATTCGCGCCTTGGGCGTGGGATCCGTGAGCGCGGGCAGCGGTGTCGCCACGCCGAGCTCGTCCCCGTAGCTGAGGCCGATCCGCTTTTCCCCATAATCAATGCCCAGGCAGCGCATGAGGCAGTTCAGCCTGGGACGCGCACCACCATGGCAGGCCATGCGGTCTGCCCGGAGACCGGGGCGAAGGGATGGTTCATGGGGGAGATGAAACCGGGGTTGCCGCTTCCGTCGAGGCGCAAATGCAGTTGCGAAAAGCGGCGCTTTGGACGCATTAGCAGCGTCGATGCAGCCGAACTTAGTTCCTCCGTGGTCAGCCCGGTGTGGCATCGGCCTTAACGGGAATGATGCATCCGCCATTGTAGGGCGGGGTCGCCGGACCCCGTTTCCGTCCGGGGATTGCGGCGGCATCCGGCGATGCCGCCCTACAGCCATTCAGTCCCATCGCAAGAGCAGGTCGCTTGAATTTGATGTCACGATGCGAGCTGAATCCCTGGCCACGGCTTGGATGGCGAGCAGTCCTGCGGCAGTCTCTCTGTCGAATCACCTGGTCCGATCCCTGCGTCCCTGCCATGCCTGAAGCCCTGTCCGAAATTCCCGCCGCGGCCTGGAGCCGGTACAGCCGGCAAATCCTGCTTGAAGAAGTCGGCGTCGAAGGTCAGCGCAAGCTTTCCGCCGCGCGCATCCTGGTGGTGGGCGCTGGAGGACTCGGCAGCCCGGCCGCGCTGTACCTCGCGGCAGCGGGCGTCGGGGTGCTCGGCCTGGCCGATCTCGACCGGGTTGAGGAACATAACCTGCAACGGCAGATTGTGCATGACACGGCGGCGATAGGTCAGCCCAAAGTCGAGTCGGCGGCGCGTCGTCTGGCCGCGCTGAATCCGCATGTCCAAATCCGGCTGTACGGGGACGGGGTGACGCCGGCCAATGCGATCGAGATGTTTTCGGGCTACGACCTGGTGGTGGATGGATCGGACAACTTCCCGACGCGTTATTTATGCATGGACGCCGCTTTCCTGGCGAAGCGGCCGCTGGTTTATGGCAGCATCTTCAAGTTCGAAGGCCAGGTGGCGGTTTTCGATCCCGCGGCCGGCGGCCCGTGCTACCGCTGCCTGTTTCCCGCGCCGCCGCCGCCTGGCGGCGTCCCCAACTGCGGCGAGGCCGGGGTCTTGGGCGCGCTCTGCGGGGTCATCGGCAGCCTGCAGGCGGTCGAAGCAATCAAATATCTTCTGGGCATCGGCGAATCGTTGCGCGGCCGCCTGCTCGCATTCGACGCGCTGACGATGCAGTTCCGCACGCTCAATCTGCCGCGCGACCCGCACTGTCCCCTCTGCGGCGACCAGCCCCGAATCCGCCGGATCGACCCCGCGGCCTACGCCTTCTCCTGCGCTGCGCCGGCGGCGCCCCCCGATCCCGACCCGACGGAGATCCCGGTCGAGGTTTCCGTGGAAGAGGCCCGGCGGCTGCTAACCGCAGGAACGGACTCTGCCTTCCTTCTCGATGTGCGCGAGCCCGCCGAGGTGGAGATCTGCCGGATCGACGGCGGCCGGCACATCCCGATGCGCGAGGTTGCCGCGCGCCTCGGCGAACTGCCCCGTGACCATCGGATCCTGGTCCTGTGCCACCACGGCGGCCGGAGCCGCCAGGTGACCGGCTTCCTGCGCGCGCAGGGTTTCCGGGCCGCCAGCAACGTGGCGGGCGGAATCGCCGCCTGGGCGGAACGCATCGATCCGGCGATCCGCCGTTACTAAATCACGGCAGCACTCTCAATTCGGGATGCGCCTGCGCATAGGCGCGGGCATAATCCGCAAAGGCCGCTTTCAACCGCCGGGTGACCGACCCAGCGCCCACGGCAAAATGCTGCGCGTCGATCGCCGCAACCGGCACCACATCCCTGGTGGTCGAGGTCAGAAAACATTCCTGCATCCCCCCCAGGTCAGCCGGCTTCAACCCAGTCTCGACCAGCTTCACTCCCGCCGCCGGCGCGACCCTCTCGATCAACACTCGCCGCGTGATCCCGTTGAGCAAGCCGCTGGCCAGGCCCGGCGTCAGGACCGCGCCGTCGCGCACAAAGTGGATATTCGACACCGCGGCCTCGGTGATTTCGCCCGCCAGGTTGGTGATCACGACTTCGTCGGCGCCGCGGGCTTTGGCCTCCCGCAGACAGAGCAGGTTGTTGAGGTAATTGCCGGTCTTCCACGAGGGATCGAGCGTGCGCCGGTCGTTCCGGCACAGTTCGTGCGCCAGCGACAGGCGAAGACCACCGCTCAGCTGTTCCGGCGAAATGTCCTGATTCTTCCGCACCAGGAGAACGTAGTCCGGCCGGTCAGCGAGGGCCGGGTCCAGGCCGATCGGCCCGCCACCCCGGGTGATCTGCAGGCGCACGTAGACTTCCCCGGAGGACCGGCTGCGCCCCGCAAATTCCGCCACGGTCCGCCGGATCTCCGTGATCATCTCGTCCCGCGGCCACGGCAACGCCAGTGCCAGCGCTTTCGCAGAACCCTCCAGTCGTTCCCAATGTTCCTCCCAGGCAAACAGCACTCCATGATAAGTGCGCCAGACTTCATAAATCGCATCGCCGTAAAGAAACCCGCGGTTCAACGGGGCGATCGACGGCTCCCGGGCGTCATGCAAACGCCCGTTGGTATTGGCCAGAATATAATCGTGCGCCATCGGGGGGGAGCAGAAACGGTTTCCGCCCGGGTTTCGACTCATCATTTTCTCGTCGGGCCGGCTTGAGCGGGCCGAGGGATCGCGCCGGCCCGGCGCGAAGATCCGAAAAAAAGCCCCCGCGGACGGGGGCCTCGATTCTCGTGCCTAGGAGGCTGTCGGACTTCCGTCCGGCCAGCCTCCTACTGCCAAAACCGCCCAATCCAACCCGGGGAAACGGGCAGAATCTCGGCGATCTTTACACAAATTGGAGTCCTATTGGCTGATCGAATCATATTCCCTGCTCAATGAAAGGAGCGGTTTTGCCCTTAGCAGCCTGAAGGGCTCAAAGCCCGACAGGCTGCTAGGGGACGCGCCTACTTCTTTTTGCGCGCCTTGACCAGGCCGAACTCCTTCTTGATATTATGAACGCTCGGCAGGGAGATGCCGAACTCCTCCGCCACCTTCACGCCGGTTTTGCCCCCTTGCAGGGCGGCTTTGATCTTCTGCCTTAATTCCGGTGTGATCCGGGCGTGCTTCCGCCGGCGGGCCGCCCCGCGGCCCCGGCGTCCGCCCCCCGCGCCCGCGGCCGCCCGGAGCGCCTTGATCAGCTCGGCCGGCGTCTTGAAACCATATTCCTCATGCAAATGCGCCAGCGCCTTCTTCCGTTCCGCGTCAATTGAACTCTGCAATTCCGCCACCTTTGTCTGATATGCTGTCAGTTGTTTTAGTTTGTCGGTAACCATATTGTTCGTGACTTTATGTCATTTCCCCGGTCGCGACAAGGCTTTATTTATTGTCAGAATATATATGGCGGCGGCCGCGCGCCGTGACGCCAGCCCGCCCAACTAGATCGTCATGGCGTGGTAACCGCCGTCGACGATCAGTTCCGTCCCGGTGATGAAGGACCCGGCGCCACCCGCCAGCAGCAGGGTGGCGCCGATGAGTTCCCGCGCCTCGCCAAAGCGTTTCATCGGGGTGTGGCCCATGATGCCGGCCACGCGGTCCGGGGTCAGCACCTTGCGATTCTGTTCCGCCGGGAAGAAGCCCGGGACCAACACATTCACGCGCACGTTTTTCGGCGCCCATTCCCGCGCCAGGTTCATGCTCAGATTATGCACCGCCGCCTTGGTCGCCGAGTAGGTAAAAACGCGGGAGAGCGGCACCAACCCCGACATCGAACCGAGATTGATGATCGAGCCGCCCTGTCCGCGCTCGACCAGATGCTGGCCGAACACCTGGCAGCCCAGGAAAACCCCCTTCAGATTGACCCGGATGATGCGGTCGAATTCCTCCTCCGGGATCTCGAGAAACGGCGTGGGCGAATTCACTCCGGCGCCATTGACGACGATGTCGACCCGGCCCGAACGTTGCAGGACGGTCTCAAGCAAGGCGCGCAGCTGCGCCCGGTCCGCGGCGTCGGCGGCGTGAAACCAGCCCTTGCCGCCGAGGGCGGCGATCCGGGCCAGCCGCGATTTCGCCTTCTCCTCGTTGTGCCCGACCAGCACGACCTCCGCGCCCGCGCCGGCCAACCCCTCGGCCATCGCGCCGCACAACTCACCCGTGCCGCCGATCACGACCGCCACCCGCCCGGTCAGGGCAAACAACGTGTTCAAATATTCCTGGCTTCCCATGATGAAATCCTGCCCATCACCAAGCCCGATTCCGCCGGGCAGCGCAACGGCAAAGCCAAGCGCCTTGCTGGCGCCATCTCTCCCGATTGACAGTAAAGCAGGCAGCAAGCCTGCACCATCGGTCATGAACGAGCGGTCGCGTTTCGTGGCGCAGGCTTCCAGCCTGCAACCGATGCAGCCAGGGATGGGTGCGCTACGTTCGGAATCGCCGTCAATCAGGAGATGCGCCTCGCCGGCGATTGAGTTTTTCTCCCACTGCGCTTCCTTGGAGGGTATGCCGCGCATTCCGATCGAGGACAATTTTGACGATGTGATCAAAAAGGCGCAACGGGGACTGCGTCTGAACGACAGCGAGCTCGCGCCGCGCGCGGGAGTCACCCCCGCGGAACTGCGGACGCTCCGGGGCGGCGCCTTCGACGAACGGGTCGTCCGGGCCGTGGCCCCGGTTCTCCATCTCGGCGCCGATCAGCTGGTGGCCCTGGCGCGAAAAGCCTGGTATCCGGAGCAGGTCATTCCTCCGCGCGGCTTCGCGATGTTCAACACCCCCTACGTCGATATGACGGTGAACAGCTATCTCGTGTGGGATCCGCGATCCCGCCTGGCCGCGGCTTTCGACACCGGCGCCACCTGCGAGCCGATGCTCGGCATCATCGCCACCGAGCAGCTGACGGTGCGCTACCTCTTTCTGACCCACACCCACGAGGACCATGTGGCCGACGCCGCCCGCCTGGTGGCAGTCACGGGGGCTGTTGTCTACACCTCGGAACTCGAACCCTTTGCCGGCGGGAAAACATTCCGGGAGAACCAGACGTTCCATCTGGAAAGCATCGCCATCAAAACGCTGCTCACCTCGGGCCATTCGCCGGGGCAGACCACCTATTTCGTCACCGGTCTGGCCTGGCCGGTCGCCGTCTGTGGCGACTCCATGTTTGCCAGCTCAATGGGCGGCGGGCTGGTGTCCTACGAAGACCAATACCGCAACAATCTCGAAAAGATCTTCACCCTCCCCCGCGACACCGTCATCGCCCCGGGACACGGTCCGCTGACCACGCTGGCCCAGGAAAAGAAGCACAATCCATTCTTCGCCCGGTAGGCTTCCGGCGGCCGGAATCCTATTCCAAACTTGCGCGCCCCGGCCAATTCGCCCAACGTGCCCCTTCGTTTTTTCGGCGCGGTAGCCAAGTGGTAAGGCCGGGGTCTGCAAAATCGAAAATGCCGTTTTTCGCTATTTCGCCCACTTTGTCCGTCGTATCCTAAAATCTGATTCGGAACGGGTTGCGCGAACGCGTTACGTTAGCCATCTAATCCCAATTTTGCCCAATTTTGGGCGAAAGTGTAGAAGAGGGGTGTAGAAAATCTCCGAGATCAATGCGACCTCTACTCTACGGGTTCTTTTCAGAGTGAGAATCGAAGGGCGACTGTCCGCTGACCTCGGTCCCTCCGCTCGCGGATTTTCTACACCGTTCTACGCCTTTTCTCGGCAGCCACGCACTTTCTTGGGAGCAAGGGCGGAAAAGGAGTATAGAAAAGGATTGAGCGAGAAATCCACCGCTGAATTTTCGGTTGCGCGATCCGGCAAATTGCCGGATGATCTTTCTATGGCAACCTTGACAAAGAAGAGACCCCGCTCGCACGCCCACGCCGATGTCCGGCTGGAAGCGGGTGTGTCCGCGCGATTTCAAAAGGACGCTGCAACACGCAGCGGCCGTGACTGGGCACAAGACGCTAAAAAGTTTTGTCATCTTCTCGCTGCACTCCAGCGTGAGCAAGGCGCTCGAAGATCATCGGCTCGCCCGGCTCACCGAACAGGAATCAAAGAGCTTCGTACAAGCTTTGCTCCATCCCGACGCGCCCAACGCCGAATTGCGCACAGCTTTCGGTCGCTATCGTGAAGTCACCGCTGCCTGATGGCTTTTCGCTTTGAGCCGCTGACCAAAGCGCACGACCGGACGAGCTTTCGTTGCGGAATCGCGCCGTTGGATGCCTACCTCCAACAACTCGCCCGCAAGGATGTGGAGCGGCGGGTGGCGGCGGCTTTCGTGATGGTGGACGCTGCGGAGCCTGCGACCATTGTCGGCTACTATTCTCTGTCCGCTTTCGCTGTCGAGGTCGGGGAGCTCCCGGAGTTGCTACAAAAGAAACTGCCGCGTTACCCGCGCCTGCCGGCAACGCTGATAGGGCGCTTGGCGCGGGATGAACGATTCCCAGGCACAGGGCACTTGCTCCTGATGGATGCGCTGGCGCGTGCCCACCGCCAGTCCGCGCAAGTCGTTTCGTTGGCGGTTGCCGCCGACGCGAAAAATGACGCGGCTTTGAGTTTTTATCGCAATTCCGGATTTGCCCCGCTGGGCCATTTTCCCAACCGGGTTTTCCTTCCGATGGGTACGGTTGAACAGTTGGTGCAGTCGCCCGCCTGAATTGCGGACAAATCAGATTCCACGGTTAGGACTTATCCGGGGTGCCGCATCCGGGCCACTAGGTCCGCTCAAGAATGCTCTGTTCGCCTGGGCTGCTCGGATGAATGGACGGCGATGCGTTCGACTGCCGGCGCCGAATCCGGCAATCCAGCCCGGCGCTCCGGAGGCAACACGCGCACCAACGAAAGGTGGAACTCGGCGATGGCTTGGAGGAGGGGCAAGAGCCCAGTGCCTTCGATCACGAGCTCAGCGCTGGAGAACGTGAGCCGCAACGTTTCTCCGGCCGGCCCGACCCGATGCTCCACAGCGACAAAGTGAACCCACGGGAACGCCCACGTTCTTCCGGCCGCCGCGTGTACTGAAAGCATCTTGGCACCCTTGAAATCAACGGCATGGCATGCCGAGCCATAGTCGTACGATAATTTGCGCGCTTCTGAGAGGATCATATGGTAATGCGTTGGTGTTGGTTGTTTTGTGCAGTGATCTGGATAAAATACTGTTGCCGCCGGAGACGTTCGAAGTGGGACGTGGCGTCTCCGATGCGGATCGATCCCTCAACAGCCTCCCGAGCCACAGACGTTTTCGTGCTGGCGTTCAGATCCATGGCGAGGTCGCGGTCTCCGCTACGCGCGATGTTCATCCGCAGATCTGCCTTGCTTTCCGTGAACACCGTCACCCGTTTCCGACCCCGAGAGATGGCGACATACCACTGGTTTCCGTTGGTCGCCGCCCGGCAGGCGGAATCGGCCACGAGCACGGTATCGACGGTTTTGCCCTGCGAGGCGTACGAGGTTACGGCATAACCGCGCCGAAAAAGCCGCTGATCGGGAGCCAGGGTTTTCGCCGTACCAGTATCGGTTTCGACTTCGAGTGAGCCATCGCCGTTCACCCGCCGCACAGTGACCAGCTCTCCGTTGGCGATCCGCTGCCCGTCTTGCGTCCGGCCGTTGAACTTCAGTTGCAGCCGGTCGCCGGCAGCGACCTGCATTTCGCTTTCCGTGGCGATGCTCACGCGGTCGGCTCGTCGGTAGCTGAGTGTGGAGCGCCGGCCGTTTTTCAGCAGAACCAATCCGCGGTCGTTCGCCTCGACGATGGAACACGCGTCGCCACGCTTGAACCGACCGTAGCCCTTCCGGAAGACGGCATGCGCTCCCGCTGGAATGAACCGGGCATCGCGTTTCTGGGCTTCGGACAGATCTACCGTCTGCAGGATCTTAAGCGCAACTCCCTCGCCGATCTTGCCCCGCGACCGCAACGCCTCGCGAATCGCTTCATTTACGCGGTTTACTTCGTCCCACGTCTGGGCAACGACAAGAGTCTTCTCGCCACGGCCCACGCTAGCCAGGTATTCATCGGCCAGGAGCGCCGGCCTTTCCGCTACCGCCGTTTCGCGGATGCAGCCCATCCGGTCGAGCCGGTCGAACGACTCTTCGATTCTCCCATCTGACGCCGCTTTTACTGCCCGGCGATAGTCAGCGATGAACGTCCTCTCGCCGACCGACTTCGCCCTATCAGGATCCTGCCGCCGAATTTCCCGGAGAACGGCCGGCTTCAAGCCGGCATGTTTCTCAATGGCCCGCAGAACGTCGGAAGCTTCAACCGCGCCATGCTGCCGGGTGTCGCCGGAAAGAATGAGCCGCCCGCCGTACTTTTGAACCAGACCGACTAATTCGCTCATCTGCCGCGCACCCACCTGCCCAGCCTCGTCGAGCAGCACCACCGGCCGGGCAGGTAGTTCCCGTGCTTGCAGGCACTGGGCAAGCGTCGTTGCCGAATGACCGTCCGCCTCCAGGTCCCCGGCTTGTTGCCGCTGCGGCGCCAGCACGACCACAGGCCGCCCGGCAGCTTTCAAACCGTCCACGACCGCTCGCAAAGTGTGGCTCTTCCCGGTCCCGGCCGCTCCCTGAAACAGCGTGATGAAGTCCTCGCTCTTCAGAATCTGATCCACGGCCTCCCTCTGTTCACTCGAAAGCCCGGCTGGCGGCACATACGACGCATTCAGCGGATCGAGTTGCCCTTGCCCATCGTGAGCCGCCCGAACAACCGCAACCTCCCATCTCAGAGTCTGCCGCGACGTCAACCGCCGGGTCCCCTCTTCCTGGAAGTAGCCCCGCCGGTCGATTTCCGCCCGAAGCTTCGCCAGGTCGAAGTCCTGTCCCCGGCCCCGCGCCAATGCCGCCGACATCAACTCATGATCCTGCACGACCGCCCGGCGCTCGAATAGATGCTGATCGGCCCAAGTCACGATCTCGGGCACGTCGGCCTTGACCGGATAACCCGGCGGCCGAGTCCGAACCCTGGCCAGTGTTGCCCGTTCGTCCGGTGACAATTCCTCACCCCAAAACGCCCGCAACCGCCCTGCCGTCGAGTCCTTCTGCTTCCGGCGCCGCTTTTCCTGCGCCACCCGTTCGCGCAGCCTGGCGATGTTTCTCGGCTCACCGTCTTTTTCGATCCGGCGTCCAGTCGCTTCATCGATCTGCCGGTGTCGCTTGGAAAACCGGTCGATCACGGTTTTCGGCACACCGCGGATCTCAAAATTCCGGCTGTTGTTCTCAATTTCGTAGCCAATCGCCCGCAACCCCTTGGACATCTCATGAAAGTACAGGTTCTCGGCGAACTTCTGCGCCCGGTACATCCCCGACGCGTGCAATGCCTTCCAGCGTTTCTCGACCGGATCGAACGTAGCGTTGAACACCACGCAATGGGTATGCAGATGCGGATCAAGTTCCCGGCTCGTATCGTGCCGGAAGCACGCCGCGACTACGTTCCCAGTCACCCGCTCGCTATTCTGTTTGGCCGCCCGCACCCGAGTTTCCGCGTACGTTTCCAGTTCAGTCATCGCCACCCGCACTGCCCGGTTGTGCAACTCCACAATCCGCTCGTCCTGATACAGCGCGACAACGGAGATGCTCTTTGGCGGACTGATCACGAAGTCATAGAAGATGCGTCGATTTGGCTCGTCCTTTCCTTCCTCCCGCCGCGTCGAATTCATCCGCTGCGTCAGTCGTTTCCCGGTCGTCGGATCAATTCCGCCACACAAGTCGAGAAACGCCTTCTCTTCCACCTTGCCGCTCATCCCGAGACTCATGGCACCTTGTCCGATCCACTCACCCATGACGGTCCGATCCTCCGCGTAGTAATCCCCGACCTGCAGATGCTCACGAAAATACTCCCGAGCATTCTTCAGACTCAACTGTGCCTTCGGTCGAATCATCGCACCTGCCCTCCTTCGCCGACTTCCGGCAGCTTTTTCGTAACGCAAAAAGCGTTACTGTGAGATCGGAACACGTTTCCCCTTGATCGAATTTCAAGATTTGCCGACGTGACCAGAACCAGCGCCGCATCCGCGGTCCGGTGATCGAGGCGCCAGGACAGCCGGAGGCACGACAGCGCCAACCGGCCATGCAGGCCTTTCCCGCATGTGAAACATACCCATTGGCCACGACGACGCAGCCGGCGCGACAATCTCTCACCGGCTGAAAGATGCCGCCCACGGCAACCGCGACCGGCAACGCCAACACGCTGCCGATTGCGCCCGGCAGCGTGTTCGCGTTGATCCTCGCGAAAGAGAGCGGGACGCGGCGCATGACTTCGGGGCCACTCCCGCGTAGGGACGTTCTGTCCCGCCTCCGTCGTGCCCCGAATACCTGCGCCGGCCCGAAGGGACACGATCCAGTTGAAGGCTAATTCGCCAGACCGAGGCCTCGCTTCATCTTGCCGGCACACGGCTGGACAACCCCGGTCGCCCTCCGCTCCATTATCGGCGCACCGCAAGCTCCGCTTCGCTCTCCAGCATGCAGTGCGCCCGGAATCGCGGTTAATCGGCGACGCGGGGAAGGCGTGCGTCCCAACACTGCGGGACTCCACAAGCCGGCCGCACACGCACGGCGTTACATGATCGCGTTTCATAGACCTGGGAAGACTGGCGATCACGAACGGACGGGACGGACGCCTTCGACAAAGCCGTGAACCTGCTTTTTCGGAAGACGCTTGTGCCGCAGTCCCGGTAGGGGCCGGAGGATGCCACGGGCAAGGAGGCGGTACACCGTCGGCAGCGAGACACCCAACACGGTGGCGGTCTCCGTCACCGAGTAGGTAAGCGGTTCCAAGGCCGGCGCAGCCGGCGGAATCGCTGATTGGGACGCGAGGGAATCAGCAGTGGAGTGCGAGTGCATGGGATGATTCTCTCATGGTTACGGAAAAAGAAATAGGGTCAGCGTGAGGGGGTGGGTACTGACCCTATTTCCGTAGGTGCTGCGCCGGCGCTAAACGACACCTCGATGGTTACAATAGCACCGGCCTGCCACGGATTGCTCCTCGGCGTCACACCGGCCGACGATCACCGGTTGTTGGGACCCCCACCCTAAGCAAAGGCGTGCTCCTGTTCTTCCCGTAATCGCCGGTGGCACAGCCCAGACAGCGGCCTCGGGACTGCCCGAGGCCAGTAACACGGTGTAGTCATCACCTTTCGCGCCCGTGCTGTTTTGCCCCAGGGTATCACGGCGGCAAGGTAGTCCGCTGAAGCGGCTCCACCTCGCGCTTGATCGCTTCCCCCTCATCGGGCGGCCACGGCCGCCTCTCTTCGGCGCTCTCGCGCGCTTTGCCTTGCCGTGCTCCCGCCGGGCAAAGCCAGGCGCGCCGATCACCCGATACGGTTTCGGGAACGGAGCGATGGCCCCTTCCCTTCATGCGTATCTACGAGACAACTCTCGCGTTCAACCTGATATAACTTGGTGAACCCACTGCTTTGGAAACGCCCACCAAGGTCGTCGAATACCTGCAAAGCGGCATCGACCGCAATCCGGTTCAAGAGTCCTTCTGGGTGATCCCGCTCGACCGTAAGAACAAACCCATCGGCCGCCACCTGGTCACATTGGGCACTCTCACATCGAGCCTGGTTGCCCCACGTGAGGTCGCCAGAATTGTCATTTTGGCCGGCGCGGCGGCCTTCATCATTGCCCACAACCCGAGTGGCGATCCCAGTCCTTCATCCGCCGACATATCCGTCACTCGTCAGCTCCGCGAGGCGGCGCGGTCCATCGACATTGCTCTCCTTGATCACGTCATCGTTGGTACGCCTGAAGGTGACCCCGTAGCGCGCGGATGGTACTCCTTTCGCGAGGCCGGCCTGATCTGAGCCACTAAATTGCAATAACGTCAATGGCTACGCCGTATCCTCTGATTTCAAAACGATGTCGTCGTTCTTGCTTCCGCCATCGTTGCCAGCTGCCTGCAGCGCCTACGCTCGGCGGACGTGCTGTCGAGTAAGCGCAACCCCTCTCCGGTCTGTTTGCGATAGGCACGAGAACGACATATCTTAAAAGCGAGGTCCGAGGCTTAGCCCCTCAAAAAAATCCTCCGGGCAAACTGATACACCACCCTTATTTCGTTTTCCTTGTCACAGAGTAAGCAAAGTGATATTTTCCTGCTATCGTTAAGACACCGGGCAAAACATCCTAGAGGCATCTAAGGAGTGTGCATGAACCGCAGTTGGAAAAAGAAGAACGCGGCATTGGCACCCAAACGCAAGCGGATAGAGGAAGCCCTGCGGGAGAGTGAAGAACGATCCCGCAGCCTGTTCGGAAACTCCATGCTGGCAATTTCGCAGGCTTCGCCTGATGGGGGGCTCCTGCGGGTGAACATGGCCTATGCGCGCATGTACGGGTTCGCCTCGCCTGAGCAGGTGATCACTGAGGTGACCGATATCGGACATCAGCTTTATGCAAATCCGGACGATCGGAAGGAAGTGCTGCGAATCCTCTCCGAAAAGGGCGTCATGGGACCAAAGGAGATCGCGGTGGTCCGACGGGACGGAACCCGATTCACCATTGAGGTGCTAGCGCAAGAGATCAGGGATGTCTCGGGAAAGTTGCTCTGCTACCAGGCGTCCCACATTGACGTTACTGAGCGCAAGCGCACGGAGGAGGCGCTGCGAGCGAGCGAGGAGCGGCTGCGGCTGGCAATCGACGCGGCCGGCTTCGGCACCTACTCCTATGACTTTGTCAGCGGCACGAGCGATTGGTCGCCGGAATTCAAGACCCTCCTGGGCGTGCCGGCCAGCCAGCCATTGCAGTTGGATGCGGATCTAGTCTTCACAGGCCTTCATCCGGAGGATCGGTCGGCCTTCCTCGCGGCCATGACCGCGGCCAACGATCCGCGGGGCGATGGAATTCTCCGGCATGAATGTCGGGTCATTCACCCGGATGGTACCGTGCGCTTTTTGCAGGTCCGCGGCCGGACGTCTTTCGCCGGCCAGGGCACGGCACGGCACGCCGCGCGGGCCGCGGGAGTTGTGCTAGACATTACCGAACGCAAGCAGGCCGAGGAGGCGCTGTGGGAAGAGCGTCAATTGAACCAACAGATCATCCAGTGCGCCCAGGCGGGTATCACGGTTTATGATCGCGATTCGCGCTGCCTGGTCTGGAACCCGTATATGGAGCAATTGACCGGTGTCCCGGCGTCAGGGGTTCTGGGGCGGCATCCGTTGGAGTTTTCCCGCTCCTGCGTGAAGCAGGGGTAATGGACATGATTAAAGAGGCGCTCGCCGGAGTTTTGCCAGGCGATCGCGATATACCGTTTGATATTCCCAAAACCGGACGGTCTGGCTGGATGGCGGCGAGCATTTTGCCACGACGCAACGCTGATGGTGTTATCATTGGCGCCGTGGCGACGGTGCGCGACATCACCGAACGCATTAGGAGCGAAGAGACGCTTCAGCGGAGTCAGGCGGAGCTGAAGGCAATTTACGACCACGCCCCTGTCATGATGTGCGTGGTGGATGAGCAGCGATGTATCCTTTATGTCAATAAGGCGTTAACAGAATTTGCGGGGGTTCCCGAAGGCGTTCTTAAGGCGGAGCGGGCCGGCGGCGCTATTGGCTGCGTAAACGCCCTCACCGATCCACGCGGATGCGGCTTCAGTGCGAACTGCGAAAACTGTGCGCTGCGCCTGGCCATTGAAGAAACCTTCCGGACGGGATGCAGCCACAATGAAATCGAGCACCGACTGACGCTGGAACGCGGAGGTCTCCGCCAGAACGTCGTTTTGCTTGGCGCCACCGCTCTCATCCCGGTTGCCGGCCACTCCAAGTTGCTGCTCTGCCTCGTGGACATCACCGCGCGGAAGGCGGACGAGG
>CAVRNM010000084.1:0-28980 GCA_963722225.1 uncultured Verrucomicrobiae bacterium | reverse complement strand
TGGCGCGCATGGTTTTGGTGGCCATGAAGGGGAGTAGTTTTGCCTGCCCACGCTAGCGATGTCCGGCGCGGAGACAAACTCCAAGCGCTCATCCTATTCCGCCAGCAACTGCGCCCCCTCGATCACCAGCAGGCGCGCCTTGGTCCGCACGCCGCCCGCGGCGGAAAATCCCGTGAGGCGGTCCCGGGCCCCGACGATGCGATGGCAGGGCACGATCAAGGACCACGGGTTGGCACCCAGGGCCGCGCCGATTGCTCGGCTCGTGGTCGGCGGCTCTCCGAGGATCAGGGCGAGATCGCCGTAAGTCCGCGTCTGGCCCGCCGGCACCGCCCGGGTGGCCTCATAAACCCGCCGGGCAAATGGCGGCACGCCGTCAAAATCGAGCGGCACTCCGGCGAAGTCCTGCAGTTCCCCCGCGAGGTGCCGCTGCACCCGCGCCACCAGGTCGCGAATCCACGGCGGGACCTCCTCGGTTGATGCGCCGGCGGGGCGGGCCGCGGGGTCGTCCCCGGGCAGATGGAAGGCCGTCAGGGCCGAGCCGGTCCAGGCAAGGCCGCACGGACCGATCGTGGTGGGAAAGGAAATCCGGGGCATGGCGGGCGGTCCGCAGTCGACGCCGGACCGGCCCGGGGCACAAGTGGAAATTCGGTTGCCCCGCCCCCGCGGCACCCCTACGCCCTCCGTGATGCAGAATGCCTTCTACACCGCCTTCGACGAGGAGACGCTGGGTGGACGCCGCAAGACCGACTACCGCAGCGCGTTCCAGATCGACCGGGACCGCGTCATCCACGCGCATGCCTTCCGCAAACTGCAGTCAAAAACGCAGGTGTTCCTGTCCGGGGAGTATGACTTTTATCGCACCCGCCTCACGCACTCGATGGAAGTCGCGCAGATCGGGCGGTCGATCTGCCGCTATCTGGAGAGCCGCGGCCGGCCGCTGCGGGACAACTTCTACCTCGATTCCGACCTGGTTGAAGGCGCCTGCCTGGCGCACGACCTCGGGCATCCGCCGTTCGGCCACTCGGGCGAACGCACGCTGCAGGAATTGATGCAGCCCTACGGCGGTTTCGAGGGCAACGCCCAGACGCTGCATCTGATCACGGAGACGCTTTACCAGAACGAAAGCGGCGTGCGCGGCATGCAGCCGACCCGGGCGCTGCTGGACGGCGTGTTGAAGTACAAGCAGCTTCACGGCGAGTTTCCCGTGCCTCCGTCGCAGCATTTCCTCTACGATCCGCAGCGCGTCTATCGCGACTTCGTCTTCGGCGGGGCGAAGATTCCCGCCCAGCGGCTGGCCGGCCGGCCGCTCAACGCCCTGAAAAGCGTGGAATGCCAGATCATGGACTGGGCGGACGACGCGGCGTACTCGCTCAACGACATCGTCGACGGCGTGAAAGCCGGGTTTCTGACCATCGAGCGCGTCGAAGGCTGGGCGGGCGGAACGGCGATCGACTCCCGGCAGCAGCAGTGGATTGACACGCTGTTTGACGCGATCCGCCGCGACCGCCTCGAGGGCGTCTTCTCCACCAAGATCGGCCGGTTCATCCAGGCGTGCCGGCTGCGCGAGCGCGACAACTTCATGGCTGCGAAGACCAACCGGTATCGCTTTGAACTGGTGGTGGCGCCGGAGGCCGAACACGAGGCGCTCTTCTTCAAAAGGCTGGCCAACGACATTATCTTCGAGAGTCCGCAGTTGCAGCAGGTGGAGCACAAGGCGCGGCTGGTGCTGTCGAGCCTGTGGGATTCGTGTTGGCGCAACTACGTGGAGCCGGGGGCGCGGGTCATCCGCATTCTGCCGCCCAACGTCGGGGCGCTGATCGCCGCGGAGGCGACCCGCGCGGGCAAGGCGCGCCGGATCTGCGACTGGCTGGCCGGTCTGACCGATGGCATGATCGTCCGCACCTACCGGCGGCTCTTCGATCCGGAGTTCGGCTCGATCCGCGACCTGAGCTGACGGCCGGGATCCGGGTCAGGGCTGCTTTTTCCCGAGTCGGACCGCGGTGCAGGGCAGGCCGGCGTTCTCGGTCGGCCGCTCTTCCAGGATTATGAATCCATTTTTCTGATACAGCGCGAGCGCCGGGCGGTTCTCCTTCATCGCCCAGAGCCACGGGTCGCCGGCGATTCGCGCCAGCACGTGGCCCAGCAAGGCCTGGGCGATGCCCCGGCGAAAAGCCGCGGGCTCGACGAAAAGCCAGCCGATGAAGCAGCCCTGGTGCCCCACCAGGCCCCGGAGTCGGCCGGCTTCCTCCCAAACATAAACCTCGCTTTTCTGGAAATCGGCGATCCGCCGGGCGTCGGAGGCGAGCGGGACGAAGGAAGCCGCCACCCCCGCGGCCTGCAGCTCGTAGGGCTTCGACAGGTCGATGACCCGGCAGGCCTCCTCCCAGTCAGAATCCTGATAGCGGCGGATCATGGGATGTGCAGGGCGGGGTCCGGGACGTTCGACGGCAGGGGGGATCCGGCTGATTGAATCGCCCGGATCCGCATCTGTCTAGCAGCCTGTCGGGCTTTGAGCCCTTGAGGCTGCCAGTAGGAGGCTGGCCGGACGGAAGTCCGACAGCCTCCTAGACTCCGAATCGCCGGACGCCGTCGCAGCATGGGTGCGGTCGCCCCAGGCGACGGCGCCCGGTCCGGCTGGTCCGCCTCGGCGCAAGGGCAGGATAAACGGTTGGATTCCCCTGACCTGTTATTTTTGGAAAAATGGTGATAGTTGAATAAATAATAAGAACAACTTGCGAACGCGAAAGAAACTCTTATGGTCACTCCTATTCTTCGGAACACCTTGTTCATCCACAAAAGGATGCGCAGGGCCGGCAGCCCCAATATTGCAACTATATTACAATCATGAAGATCGGATGGCCGCTCTTATGCGGGATTTATGGCGCGTTGACCTTGTCAGCGCTTGGTACGGGAGTCGACGCTAACGTCCCTTTCGCCTTCAAGGTCGGCGATCGCGATTTGCCGGCAGGAAGTTATACCTTCCTCTATGACGGGCATGAAAATGCGATGCGGATCCATGGCGGAACAGGGGACGTCAGCGTTCCCGTGAAGACACGCCTGCGTGGACCGTCTGGAGCCATGGATTTCGAGGGCACTCTGGTGTTCGACCGGAAGGACGAGGTCCGCGTGCTCTCCGAGGTTTGGATATCGCAGGATGATGGCTATAAGGTCGGATCCCTTCCCGATGCCCACACCCACATGGTTGTCCATATCGTGCAGCAACCGACGGAGACGTTGTCCGGTCCGAAGATCTTCCAGCAAACCTGCCAGGTTTGCCATGGCGCCGACGGGAAGGGCAATCCTACGGCTGACGATTTCTTCCACTATAAACTGCCGCGTCTGAACTCGGCCTATGTGCAAGGAAAGACCGATGACGAGCTGCGCGAAATCATCACCCACGGCACCGGGCGCATGGATCCGGTCCGCCTGCAAGAGAACAGCGGCATGAGGCACTCGTTGCCTCCTTACGCCGTGGGCCCGGTGATCGCCTACGTCCGGACCCTCGCAAGCACGCCCTGATGTCCAGCGTCGCCAGGCCCCGGGGGAATCCGCAGGGAGCGGGCGAAGCGAGTGAAGCTTTGCTTTTTGGGTCGTCCCGGGTGCCTGGAGACCTGCCAGATTGACGCGATGCCAGCCGGCCCGCCGGTTTAACCGGAACAAGCCGGCTATTGGGTTTCCGCGAGCAGCCGGTCGAGATCGAGTGGCTGCGTGAACATCGCCACGCCACCGTTGGTGGTGCGCGGCCATTCCTCGCGAGGACGGTCCCGGTAGAGTTCGACGCCGTTGCCGTCCGGGTCGTGCAGGTAGAGCGCCTCGCTGACGCCGTGGTCGGCTGCGCCGTCGAGCGGGATCTTGGCTCGCTGCAGGCGGCGCAGGGCATCGGCCAGCGCGACCCGCGTTGGGTAGAGGATCGCCACATGGTAGAGCCCGGTGGTGCCGGGCGCCGGCGGTTTTCCGCCCAGGCTCTCCCACGTGTTCAGGCCGATATGGTGATGGTAGCCTCCCGCCGAGATAAATGCGGCCTGCGGCCCGAAGCGCTGCGTGAGTTCGAAGCCGAGCACGCCACAATAGAAGTCAAGTGCGCGCTGCAGGTCGGCGACCTTCAAGTGGACGTGGCCGATGCGGACCGCGGGATCAATGAGCGGGGGATTGGACTGAACCATGGGGGCAGGATGTCCGACTGTCCGCGAAAGGCAAAATCCGCGGTCACGGCGGGGCGGGAAGACCGGGTTCCCTGCTCCGGGAACAAAGCGCCCGCCGCGGCGCCTGATCGGACGGCGGCCTCAGCCGCGCCAGGAGATCCCAGCCCGCATATTTCATAGTCTTTGCCGTCACCACCATCGTTCTTCTGCTGGCGGTTCCTCTGCTGGCGACAATCAAACGATATGCGGGCTTAGCCCGGAGGCGCCGGCCAAGCGTGCCTGGCCCGCGGATCGTCTTCAGTCTGCACGCAGGCGATCGAGCAGTGTGTGTTGTGTTACTGTCCGTTCAATTGGACGCTGGGAGCGCTGATTCTGCATTTTCGTCGAGGAAACCGGACAGCCATGTAGCGCCAGTCTGCGACTGGCGATCGCCGGTCGCAGACCGGCGCTACCTTTGGTTGCGGTGCTGCCGCGCCTGGATCATCCGGGCTAGGGCTGCGACCCGGGCGCTCCCAGAAAACGCTCCAACGCCTCGTCAACGCTGAGGTCGGTGCACCGAAAATTGCGCGGCGCCATTTTCGCCGTCTCACTGAATCGCCACAGCAGGGCGGAGGGAAAGGCCACGCGATAGAGGCAGTCCGCCTTGAGCTCGGCGGCCTGGATCTCGCGGGTCGTGCAGAGCATCAGGGGAGACCCTTCACTCTTGGCAAAACGCCGGGCGGCATCCGCCAGCCCGGCCCCCGACATTTCGGCGACACCGACCGGGCTGAAGTAAAACAGCGGCGTAAGGTCGGACACACGGGTCACCCCCGGGAGCGCGAAGGCCTCGGTCGGCCGATCGGGCACCCCGGCCATCCCCAGGTCGGCGCCGGCGGCCTGGCGGAGCGCGACGCCCAGCGCGACCGCAAAGTCGGTCTGCGTCTTGATCGAGGCCGGCAGCAGCGGCGAGGTCTGGCGCGACGCGGACCAGCGCCAGCGGCTGTCGAAAGTGCGCGCGGCGACGACGGTGGACGCGGTGGCGTCCAGCACGAGCAGGTCGGCGGCGCAAGTGCCACCGCTGATGGTTTGGTTGGCGCCGCCCATCAGGGCCGGAATGGCGGACTTCGCGGCGTAAGTGCCGGGGTCGTGCGATGCGACCCAGAAGACCAGATGCTCCGGGGCGAGCGGATTGAAATGCACGAGGCCCAGGGCGAGATGAGTCCCTGGGAAATTCACACCATCGTCGCACGTGACCGCATTATTGACGAACCGCACCGGCAGGCGTTCGGCGAGGCGGGCCACCACAAGGTTTTGCGCCGCGGTGCCGATGAGCACGAGGTGGCAGCGTGCGATGTCGGCATCGGTGACCGCGGTGTCCGGCTTGGTGGTCAACCGGCCATAGAGGTTTTGGCTGTGCGGCACGCCATCGGCGCCCTTGTCGCCGCTGTCATCCTGCCAGGCGGGATTTGCGCTCTTGCTCGCCGCATCGGCGGCGGCTTGCATCGCCTGGCGCTCGGCCCCGGTGCCCTGGGTGCCGTAAACGATCAACAGCGGCTCGCCTTCGTAGAGCAGGAGGGCGCTGCCGGGCGTGTGCAGGCGAAACGGCGCCGGTTCGGTCTTGGACTCGAAGCTCCAGCCTTTCTCGCCTCGGGCCAGCACCACGGTGTCGGGCAGCGGGGCCGGCAGGGTGATCGGCACCGCCCCATTCACGGCCACCTGCAGCGCGTGCACGGGATCGAAGGGCGATTCCGCAAGGCGGAGGCGCAGGCGGGTGACGTTCGTCAACTCGGCGAAGAGGGAATTGTGTTCGCCGGCGGCGAGAACGAACCGGGCCGGCTTGGGTGCGGCGCCCCACTCGGCGATCTCGCCCCACCAGGCGCGCAGGGCGCCGCCGTCGATGGCGGTGTAGTCGATCCGCCGCACCGTGCGGGAGGCGGGCCGCACCTGGAGCAGTTCCCAGGCCGCGCCCCGCTCATTGCCTTCCTTGTAATCCCAGACCGCATGACCGTAGCCGTTGGTCTCGTCGAAAATCACCTGGCCGCCGAGCTCGCGCAGCCGGGCGAGCGGTCCGCGGTCGTGGAGGACGGACACCACCCAGTCATCAGCGCTGTGCGTGGCATAGATCGGGAGGGTGATGAGGTTGGCCACGGGCAGGCTGCTGGCATAGCCGCAGGCCGGGCGGCCGGAGGCGAAACGGTGCGGATAGCGCGCGCCCAGTCGATAGGTGCCGCCGCCGCCCATGCTGCCGCCGTTGAGATGGATGCGGTCAGGGTCGATGGCCCAATGCGCCTGCACGTAGTCGATGACGTCCAGCACGTCGGCCTCGGACAATGCCCGGTAGCCGCCGCCGCGTCCCCGGCCGAGGACGGAAAGATCAAACGAACCCGGATGGGAAGCCATCCCGGTCGCATGTTCGAGGTGGTTGCCGGAATAGCCGTGCATGTAAACGGAAAGCGGCGCGGGATGGACCGGATCGTAGTCCGTCGGGATCGCCAGCTTGAAGGGTTGGCCGGAGTCATCGGCGCGGGATTCGTACGCCCATTCCTGGACGCCGCGGAGCGTGACCAGCAGATTGGGATCAGCCGTGATTTGCCGCACCCATTCGTCAAGCCGGTGGATTTTTTCCGCGGCCTCCTGGCTGGCCGCACCGTGACGCGCCACTGCGGCCCCGGCGTCGTAGCGGAGATACCTGATCCAGCCGCGATAAGGGGCGAGATCGGACCGGGCGAGCGCCGCGTCCGCGCGGGTGCTGGCCTCGGCGAAGTTGGCGGGGGAAGGACTGGGGGCGCCGGGCCGGTCGCCGGCAGCCGCGTCGGCGGCGGCGAGTCGGGAAATCACGGGCAGCAGGCCGGCGGCCAGTGCCAGGGAACGAAGCAGGCAGAGGCGAAAGTGCATGGGGAGGATGCAGGGGTTGCCAAGTCGGCCATGGGGAGAACGGTGGCGGCCGACTATTCCCAGCCGATCTGGCGCCCCTTGTTTTGCTCTTCGAGCCAGGACTGCAGGGGTTGGAAATACTCGACCATGGCGCGAGTGGAAATGTCCTCGCCGGTCGCATCGCGCAGCACCTTGCGCCAGTCCTGCGTGGCGCCCTTTTCCATGATGGTCCTCAGAAACGCCCCGACCTGCGGATTGCCGAGGTAATTGCAGTGTTGCAAGGGCTGGTGCAGAATGCGGTGGGCGATGTATTCGTGCAGTTGAAAGCGCACGACCGTGGCAAAGGCGTAGTTCGGGTAGTAGCAGGGAGTATCGTTGATGTGGGTCTTGGTCGCGGCGTCGCACCAGTCCTCGCCGCGCGGCGCGGGTGGTTCGATGCCTTGGAAGTCGCGGACGTATTTCCACCAGCGGGCGTTCCACTGATCGGTGGGCAGATGGCCGGCGTAGACGTCGGCTTCCCAGTGGGTCATGGTGCCGGAGGCCCAGTACATGAAGGGGATCGAGCTGGACAATGCGTCGTTGAGCAAAAACGCGATTTCGTCTGCCTTGAAGTCGGCGGGCAGCACGCCGACTTGCTGGAGATAGGGCACCTGGGCGGCCGCCAGCTCGCCGAGCTCGGCCATGCCTTCATGGAAACCGGGGTTGGCCGAGTCGCGCAGCAGCGGCGGCACGCCGGGGCGGGTGTAGGACATGAAGTAATGGCCGTGCCCGAGTTCGTGGTGCGCGGTGCTGAACCACTCCTGGTTGGGCTCGACGCTCATCAGCGCGCGAATGTCGGTGTTGAGGTCGATGTGCCAGCAGGAGCCGTGGGTGTTCTTCTTGCGGGGGCTGTCGGCCGGCAGCGCGTAGAGATCGGAGTTCTGCCAGAAACCCGGAGGGAGCGGCGCGAACCCGATGCCGGTCCAGAAGCGTTCGGCGCTCTGCACGACCCACTCGGCGGAGCGACCCTTGAAATACGGACTGAGGTCGGCCGCCTCGACCAACCCGGTCCATTCCTGGCCCCAGCGGTTGTTGATCCACTGCGCCGGAATGCGCTTCGGCACGGGCTGCCCGTATTTCTTGGCCAGCGCGTATTTCGCCCAGGTGTGCAGCTGCAGATAGAGCGGGCGCAGCTCCCGCATGAAGTCATCGTTCATTTTCACCATGTCCTCCGCCGTCATGTCGTACGCGGCCATCTGCAGGGTGAAATAATCGGCGTAGCCAAGTTCATGGGCGACGCCGTTGCGAAGGTCGCGCAGCTTGATCAATCCCGGCTTGAGCGCGGGGCCCGATGTCTTCGAGGCTTCCCAGATGGCCCGGCGCTCGGCCAGGTCGCCCGTCGTTTCGAGAAGATCGTCGATCTGGTTCGCCGTGACCACCTTGCCGTGCAGCTTGAATTCAAAGCTGTTGAGAATGGACGCCTGCTGCGTCTCGGCGGCGACGCGCGCGGCGACAAGGCCGGGGTTGGTCATCGGCCCCTCGGCTGCATTGCGCAGCGCCCTTTCCAATTCGCGCACCGTGAGCGGGTCGAGCTCGGAGCGGAGGGCGAGGAGGGCGCGGGCCTCGTTGATGAGCGCCGGGTTGCCGTTGAACGCGGCATAGGCCTTGCCGGCGACCTCGGAGGCGGCGTCATGGGCCGGGGTGACGTCGGTCGAGGCGGCCCATAGGGCTTCCTGCTCGACGCGATCGAGCGCCTGGTAGCCTGCATTGACGAGCGCAAGGAAACGGTCGGCTCGCTCCTGGGCGGGCGTGGCAGCCTGGGCAAGGCCGGCCGCCAGACTGAACGCGGCGCCGGTCAGGAAGAATCCGGTCAGGGAAACGAGGTTACGCATGTCGCCCATCGTGGCCGATCCGAGGAGGCGGACAAGAAAAAGACCGCGGATCGGCGAACATCCGGGCTGGCGGAAGGGGATTCGCCTCAGGAAACGCCGCCGCCAGCCGATTGATTGAGGACATAACATGTAAATTGCGCGCGAGTTGCATGGTCGGAGGCCGCCCGGACTATTGGCCTCCTCCTCCGTGTCGTTTCGCCGCGAATGGGGCACATCTTTGAATCAATTTCTGTCATGAAAAATTGGACCATAGCCCGAAGGATGATCGCGGGCGGTGCCAGCGTTATCATCCTGCTGATCGTGGTAGCGTTCACTGCGATCATCAGCTTGCGGCAGATCGCCCGGGAGGCCGTCTCGATCAAGGAGAATTCCATCCCCGGCCTGAGCGAGAGCAGCGCGATCGGCATCGCTCACGCGCAGGGCTTCGTGCGCGCCATCCTCGCCGGCGAGGCGCCCAACAACGAGGAACGAGAAGCCTTCCTGAAGCAGTTGGATGACCAGTCGGCAATCATCACCGGGGCATTCGATGCGTACGCCCAGAGAACCATCGATCCGGAGGACCGGGAGAATTTTCGCAGCCTGACCGAGAAGCGCGCGGCCTTCCGCAAGATCCAGTCCGATTTCATCGCCCTGATCCGCGCCGACAAGGACGCGGAGGCGAACAAGCTGCTCCACGACGTGCTGGTTCCGGCCCAGATGGAGTATTCCAAGGCCGCGGACGTTCTGATCAACGACAACCTGCGCCTGACCAAACAGTCGTCGGCGGAGATCGTGAACAACACGACCGCCACGATCTGGAAGGTCGCGACCGTGGCCGGGCTGGCGCTGCTGGCCGGGGTCGCCTTCGGCGTCGTGGTCATCCGTGCCCTGAGCAGGAAACTGCGTTCGCTTGGCCAGGCACTGGATGACCGGGCGGATCAGGTGACTGCGGCCGCGTCGCAGGTTTCCTCCTCCTCCCAGTCGCTCGCGCAGGGCGCCAGCGAACAGGCGGCTTCCTTGGAGGAAACCAGCTCTTCCCTCGAGGAAATGGACAGCATGACCAAGCGTAATTCCGAAAATGCCGACCAAGGCGAATGAACTGGCCAACCAGGCGCGCCAGCCGCCGATACCGGGGCCGTCGACATGCAGGCCATGTCGCCGCGATGGAGGAGATCAAGGTATCCAGCGACGACATCGCCAAGATCATCAAGACCATCGACGAAATCGCATTCCAGACCAACATTCTCGCCCTCAATGCGGCGGTCGAGGCCGCCCGGGCCGGCGAGGCGGGCATGGGTTTTGCGGTAGTGGCCGAAGAGGTGCGCAGCCTGGCCCAGCGCAGCGCCCAGGCTGCGCAGGAAACCGCCGACAAGATTGAAGGGGCCATCACCAAGACCGGGCAGGGAGTGCAGCTCACCGAAAAGGTGGCGAAAAGCCTCAGCGAGATTGTGGACAAAGCCCGGCAGGTTGATCAATTGGTGACGGAGGTCTGCACGGCCAGCCGCGAGCAGAGCCAGGGGGTGCATCAGATCACCGCAGCGGTCACGCAGATGGACAAGGTAGTGCAGTCCAATGCGGCGAGCGCCGAGGAAAGCGCCAGCGCCGCCGAGGAACTCAACACCCAGTCATTCGCATTGCGGGAAGCGGTCGGCGAGTTGCTCGGACTGGCCGGTGGGCGTGATTCCAGCGGGGCCGCTGGGCACGGCGGCGGTGGCGAGAAGACCGCGAGAACCCGGGTGATCACGCCATCGTCTTCGTCGCGCCGCCATGGAACGGCCGAGGAGAAGAGAGCCCCGGCGCTGGCGAGGTCCGGAGCCGGCCATGGCCGCAATGGCAACGCCGGATAAGCCGGAACGATTTGGTTGGACCATGAAGTCGCAGTAAATCCATTGCGCCCATCAAGTGAGTGCAGGGTCGGCCCTCGTGGCCGGACCGTTTGCGCTCGGCGGGCGGCCCGTCGGCAAGTCCCTCGACACGCTCGGGGCCTTGAGCCTGTCGAAACGGCGACGGCCCCACAGTCGATTGCATTGATCCGAATAAGACGCGGGGTTCCACTCCCCCAAGAAAAAGCCCCGCGCCGGTGAGGGCGCGGGGCGGGATATTGCAGGGCGCAGCGAGACTGCGCCCCTACGGCCGAATGCTTATTTCTTTACGGCCTTGGCCTCGGCCACCGCCGCCTGGGCCGCGGCCAGGCGGGCCACCGGCACGCGGAACGGCGAACAGCTGACGTAAGTAAGTCCGAGCTTGTGGCAGAACTTCACCGACTCGGGATCGCCGCCATGCTCGCCGCAGATGCCGAGCTGGAGGTCGGGCCGGGTCTGGCGGCCCTTCGTCACGGCGATCTGCATGAGCTGGCCCACGCCGGTCTGGTCGATCGTGGCGAAGGGATTCTTCTTCACGATCTCGAGGTCGGCGTAGTGGGGCAGGAACGAGCCGGAGTCGTCGCGGGACATGCCGAGGCATGTCTGCGTGAGGTCGTTTGTCCCGAAGCTGAAGAACTGGGCGGTCTGCGCGATCTCGTCGGCGGTCAGCGCGCCGCGCGGGACTTCGATCATGGTGCCGACCCAGTAATGGATCTTCACCTTCTGCTCCGCCATGACCTCGCGGGCCACGCGGTGCACGATTTCGACCTGCAGATCGAGCTCCTTCTTGAAGCCGACGAGCGGGATCATGACCTCGGGCTTGACCTTGATGCCCTCCTTCTGGACGAGCGCGGCGGCTTCAAACACCGCGCGCGACTGCATCTCGGAGATCTCGGGATAGCCGATGCCGAGGCGGCAGCCGCGGAAGCCGAGCATGGGATTGAACTCGTGCAGCTGGTGAACGCGCGCCTCGATCTTTTCGACGGGCACGCCCAGCTTCTGGGCCAGGTCGGCTTGCTGGTCCTTGGCGTGCGGCAGGAATTCATGGAGCGGAGGATCGAGGAAGCGGATGGTCACCGGGTAGCCCCGGAGCGCGCGGAAGATGCCGGCAAAATCGTCGCGCTGGTAGGGGAGGATCTTGGCGAGGGCCACCCTGCGGGCCTCGACCGTTTCGGCGAGGATCATCTCGCGCATGGCGTCGATGCGGTCGCCCTCGAAGAACATGTGCTCGGTGCGGCAGAGGCCGATGCCCAAGGCGCCGAACGCGATCGCGTTCTGGGCCTGGGAGGGCGAGTCGGCGTTGGTCCACACCTGCAGCTTGGAGGCCTGGGAGCACCATTTCATGAGCTGCTGGTAGCTCTTGAACTTCGGGGTCTGCTGGGCGGCCTTGTCGCCGTGAATCAGGCCGGCGATGATTTCCGAGGGGGCGGTCTTGATCTGGCCGGCGTAGACCTTGCCCGCCGTGCCATCGATCGAGAGGAAGTCGCCCTCATTGAAGACCTGGCCGGCGACCTTGATGGTCTTGGCGTGGTAGTCGATGTCGAGGGCGGCGGCGCCGCAGACGCAGACCTTGCCCATCTGGCGGGCGACGAGGGCGGCGTGAGACGACACGCCGCCGCGGGCGGTGAGGATGCCCTCGGCAGCGATCATGCCGCGGAGGTCCTCGGGCGAGGTCTCGATGCGGGCGAGCAGCACTTTTTCCCCCTTATGGGCGGCTTCGACGCAGCGCTCGGCGTTGAGATAAACCTTGCCACTGGCGGCGCCGGGGCCGGCGGGCAGGCCGGAGGCGATGGCCACCGCTTTCTTCAGATCGGCGACCTCGAAGACGGGCGCGAGGAGCTGCTCAAGCTGGTCCGCGGGATTCCGGAGGATCGCGGTCTGCCAGTCGATGAGCCGCTCTTTCACCATGTCGATGGAGAACTTGAGCGCGGCCATGGCGGTGCGTTTGCCGTTGCGCGTCTGGAGCATGTAGACCTTCTCGTCCTGGATGGTGAACTCGAAGTCCTGCACGTCCTTGAAATGCTTCTCGAGGGTGGCGCGGATGCGCTCGAGCTCCTTGAAGGCGGCGGGCAGATGGTTCTTGAGCTGGGCCACCGGCTCGGGCGTGCGCACGCCGGCGACGACGTCCTCGCCTTGGGCGTTGATCAGGAATTCGCCGTAGAATTCCTTGTTGCCGTTGGCGGGATTGCGGGTGAAGGCCACGCCGGAGCCGGACTTCTCGCCGGTGTTGCCATAGACCATGGCCTGCACATTGACGGCGGTGCCCCACTCGGTCGGGATATTGTATTTCCGACGGTAGACGATGGCGCGGTCGTTCATCCAGGAACCAAATACGGCGCCCACCGCGCCCTGCAGCTGGTCCCACGGACTGGCCGGGAACGCCTTGCCGGTGCGGTCCTTGACCAGCGCCTTGAAGCGAACGACGAGTTCCTTCAAGTCGTCGGTGGAGAGTTTGGATCCTCAATCTCGTCATTCCCGTAGCGCTCCTGCTTGAGGCCGCCGATGACAGTCTCGAACGGCTCATGGTCCTCCCCCGGGAGTTTCTGCACGCCGAGCACGACGTCGCCGTACATCTGGACAAAGCGGCGGTAGCAGTCCCACGCAAAGCGCGAGTTGGCGGTCTTCTTGGAGAGGGCCTCGACCGTCTCATCGTTGAGACCGAGGTTGAGAATCGTGTCCATCATGCCCGGCATCGAGTCGCGCGCGCCGGAGCGCACGGAGACGAGCAGCGGGTTCACGAGATCGCCGAACTTCATGCCGGTTTGCGCCTCGATGGACGCCACTCCGGCCCTGACCTGGGCGTCGAGCGCCGCCGGGTAGCTGCGCTTGTTGGCGTAATAATAGGTGCAGACCTCGGTGGTGATGGTGCATCCGGGAGGCACGGGCAGGCCGATCCGGGTCATCTCGGCCAGATTGGCGCCCTTGCCGCCGAGAAGAGGCTTCATCGAGCCGTCGCCGTCCGTCTTCTTGCCGAAGAGGTAGACATATTTAGGGGTCTTGCCGACCACGGGTTTCTTGGCCGCGGGTGCGGATTTCTTGGCTTTTACTTTAGCGGGCATTTTGGATTGAGTAAGTTGTGTGCCTCAAAAGAGCACGATTCTCACACGCATGAAGCACGCATCGGAATACCGATGAGGGATATGTGTCAACGTTGGAGACGGGAACGGCTTGATTTGGGCGGTCATCCCACCGGCAAACCGCCGGCATTGTCGGAGTTGCCAGCCGGACGGGATCTCTTCCAAATCCTGATCGACTAAGCAGATCCGTTGCTTTGCAGCCGTTCCGGACAATGTAACCGGCGGATAGAATGCCCGTCATGTATCGAACTGCCCAGACCCCATGAAAATAAAGAACTGCTGGCTCGTTGTTTGCTGCGCGCTGTCGCTGTCCGGTCTTGGGCCCGGCATATTGGCCGGGGCGCAAGGTCCTTACCACTTCCTGAAGGAGATTCCGGTCGGAGGTGAAGGGTGGTGGGATTATCTGTCGGTCGATGCCGCGGGGCGCCGGTTGTATGTGAGCCACGGCACCGAGGTGATCGTGATCGACATTGACAAGGATGCGGTGGTCGGAGCGATCGCTGGCACTCCGGGAGTCCACGGACTGGCGGTGGCCCCCGAACTCAAGCGCGGGTTCTCGAGCAACGGTGGCGAGAACAGGGCCGGCATTGTTGACCTCGAGAGCCTGAAGATCCTGTCGAAAGTGGACACCGGCCAGAATCCCGACGGGATGCTGTACGAACCGGGCCGGCAGGAGGTTTATATGTTCAACGGACGCAGCAGATCAGCCACGGTCTTCGAAGCTGTTTCCGGCAAGGTCGTGGCATCGATTCCGCTCCCCGGAAAGCCGGAATTCCCGGCGTGCGATCCGCAGGCCGGACGGGTCTACGACAACATCGAGGACAAGAGCGAGGTTGCCGTGATCGACACCGGGACGCACGAGGTTGTGGCTGCCTGGCCAATTGCGCCGGGCGAGGGGGCATCGGGCATGGCCATCGACTTGGCGCATCACCGGCTTTTTCTCGGCTGCGGCAACAAGATGATGGTCATGCTGGACACCACCAATGGCAAGGTCGTTGCCTCGGTGCCCATCGGGGAGGGAGTCGACGCCAATGCATTCGATCCCGGTACCCAGCTTGCTTTCAGTTCCTGCGGCAGCGGCACCGTCACGATCGCCAGGGAAGAGGCGCCGGACAAACTCACCGTGGTGCAGATCCTGGCGACCGAGCCCCGGGCGCGCACAATGGCACTCGACCCGCGGACCCATAAAATCTACCTCGCAACGGCGAAGTTCGAAGCTCAGCCCGAACCGGTGGCCGGCACTCCCCGCCAACGCTCCAAGATGATCCCGGGCAGCTTCAAAATCCTCGTTTACGGCATGGACTGATTGCGGAATGACGGAGGCCGGCAGTCTGACCCGGCGGCGGGAGATGTTGAGTCCGTGCTCCGCCCAGAGCTAACTTGAGCCTGCCGTCTGGGGTCATCACGGACCCGGACTGGGAGCAGGTTAGAATGGTTGTTGAAACACCTGTTGCAGAATGTCTTCTATCGATTGGGTTGATTGGTCTCGAAATGTTTCTCATGGAAACCAGAATAGATGTTTTAGATCTTCATCCAATGAGCCTGCATGACTCCCACCGGCCCCATGCGCGTCACCGCTTCGCTGCTCTGAGGAAGCGTCGCTCCGCCAGGGAATATCTCCCGATTGTTCGCGGGCGGTGCGCTCTCGACAACCGTCTCACCGGGGCTTTCGCCCAGACGTTCGGCGGCCCTTGGCCCGGGAGCGAAATCTGACCTGGTCCGACGATCTGCTCCCCGGCGCGGGGTGCCCCAGCAGCCTGTCGGGCTTCGAGCCCTTCAGGCTGCTAAAAGCAAAACCGCCCCTTTCATTGAGCAGGGAATATGATCCGATTAGCCAATATGACTCCAATTCGTGCAAAGATCGCCGAGATTCTGCCCGTTTCCCTGGGTTGGATTGGGCGGTTTTGCCAGTAGGAGGCTGACCGGACGGAAGTCCGACAGCCTCCTTGCCGCAGTGCGGGCTCAACATGTCCCTTATCTTTTCCCTTGATCTAGACCGGCCGTCGAATGCCTCCGCCGTTCCCAATGACGACATTGTCCTCGAAGGCGTTCTTGGCCGCACGATCATTCTTGTCCATGGGCTGACCGGGACGCCCAACGAGATGAGGTATCTGGCGTTCTCCCTGAACAAACAGGGTTATCGCGTCATCTGCCCTCGATTGGCGAACCACGGGCAACCCTTGCGCGTGCTCAAGCGGACGACCTGGGAGGAGCTTTACCGCCCGTTGCGCGCGGTTTTCCTGGAGGCGCTGGGGTCCGGCGACAAGGTCTACGTGGCCGGGCTTTCCATGAGCGCCCTCTTCGTGCTGCTGCTCGCCGAGGAATTCCAGGAGAAACTGGCTGGAGGCATCTGCCTGTCGCCGACGCTCTTTTTTGACGGCTGGAATGTGCCTTGGTACCACCGCCTCCTGCCCCTGGCCGCGCATACCCCGTTGAAATACTGCCTGTATTTCAAGGAAAGCCCGCCCTACGGCATCAAGAATGAGAAGATCCGAGCGATGGTGCATCGTTACTATGGCCGGGCCCGGCTGGATGATGTTGAGCAGATCGCCAAATTCGGCTACGCTTTCTTTCCGGTCTCGTTATTCCACGAATTGCAGCGACTGACCCGGACCGTGACCCCGCTGCTGGGCCGGATCAACGCCCCGCTGCTGCTGATCCATCCGCAGGAGGACGACACGGCGAGCGTCAGGAACTCTGAGTTGATCTACGGCCGCATCTCCTCCCGCGTGAAGCAGCTGGTCGTCCTGACCGACTCGTATCACATCGTTACCGCCGACCAGGAACGCGAGAAGGTGGGCCGGGTCATGATGGAATTCCTCGATCCCCTATGAGCGCTTCCCGGAACTTTGAGCTCTACTTTGATTTCGACA
Source organism: uncultured Verrucomicrobiae bacterium (assembly GCA_963722225.1). GTDB lineage: Bacteria > Verrucomicrobiota > Verrucomicrobiia > Opitutales > Opitutaceae > Fen-1467. Next base: position 12,323 of record CAVRNM010000084.1, on the reverse strand, counting down.
ATACGATCGCCGATTTCGACGTTTTGGATGACATCATCCGCCGCTTCTCCATCAATGAGGACTGGCGGCAGGCGGAAGCGGCCTGGGAGGCGGGCGAGATCGGTTCGCGCGAATGCCTCGAGCGGCAGCTCGCGCAGGTGCGGGTGACCGAGGCCGCCTTGGAGGACTATCTGGACTCCATCAAGGTTGATCCCGCCTTCGGGCCGATCATCGACCTGGCGCGCGCCCACCAGATCGAGCCCGTGGTCGTGAGCGACAGCTTCGGGCGGATCATCGACCGGATCCTGGCGAACAACCGGGTGAACGGGCTGAAGGTCTGGGCAAACGACCTTCGCCTGGACGGAGACCAGCCGGTGCTGGCGTTTCCCTATTTCCATTCGATCTGCAGCACCTGTGGCAACTGCAAGACTTCGCATCTGTTCAAACGCAACCGTCCGCCGGGCACGAAGAAAATCTACGTTGGCGACGGCCGGTCGGACATTTGCCCGGCCGGTTTTTGCGAGATTCTCTTTGCGAAGGGCACGCTGCTGCGGCATTACCAGGCCATCCGGAAGGACTGCATTCCATTTGACGACCTGGGCACCGTCTTTCTGCACCTTCAGCGCCTTTTGCAATGAACCAACCATCTGCCGGCTTGCCGGAACCGAACGATCGGGGTGAGAACCTGCTCGAACTCGAGGCGAGATATTGCTCGTGGGGCGATACCGTGCACTACGCCCAGGAGCTGACGATGTTCGACCGGGCGGAGTCGATCTACCTCTTCGACGCCAAGGGGACCCAGTACCTCGACCTGCAAATGTGGTATTCGGCGGTCAATTTCGGCTATGGCAACCCGCGGTTGAACGCGGCGTTGAAGCGCCAGATCGACCGCCTGCCCCAGCTGGCCTGCCAGTACCTGCACAAGGAGAAGATCCTGCTGGCCGCCAGCCTCGCGCGGAAGGTCGAGTCGATCTTCGGCGAGAAGGGCCGGATCCATTTCAATGTCGGCGGCGCCAGCGCCGTCGAAGACGCCTGGAAAGTCGTGCGGAACCGGACGAAGAAGAACTTCGCGTTCGCCTTCATGGGCGGGTACCACGGGCGCACGCTCGGGGCCTCGGCCATCACCTCAAGCTACCGGTACCGGGAGAAGTTCGGGCACTTCGCCGACCGGGCGAACTTCATCCCCTATCCCTATTGCTTCCGCTGCCCCTACGGCCAGAAGCGCGAATCCTGCGGGATGTTCTGCCTGAAGCAGTTCGAGCGACTGTTCGAGACGGAGTATTACGGCGTGGTAAACAAGGCGGGCAAGGCGGAGTTCGGGGCTTTCTTCATCGAGGCGGTGCAGGGCACGGGCGGCTATGTTGTCCCGCCCGAGGGCTATTTCCCGGGCCTCAAGAAGATCCTCGAACAGCATGACATCCTGCTGGTCGACGATGAAATCCAGATGGCCTTCTACCGCACGGGCAAGTTCTTTGCCCTCGAGCATTTCGGGGCGAAGCCCGACGTGATCGTGTTCGGCAAGGCGCTCACCAACGGGATGAATCCGATCTCCGCGATCTGGGCCCGGGAGGACCTCATTTCGCCGGCGGTTTTCCCTCCTGGCTCAACCCATTCGACGTTTTCCTCGAATCCCCTCGGCACGGCGGTGGCGCTGGAAACGGTCAAGCTGATGGAAGAGGAGGACTTCGAGACCCGGGTGACGCAACGGGGCGCCTATTTTCTCGCCCAGCTGAAGGCGCTGGCGAAGAGATACCCGCAGATTGGAGACGTGGACGGATTGGGTCTGGCCCTGCGCATCGAGATGTGCCAGCGCGACGGATATACGCCGAATCGCGAGCTCACCGATGCGATCATGAACATCGGCCTGAGCGGCACGCTCACCGCCGGCGGCAAGAGCAAGGGCTTGATCCTCGATGTGGGCGGCTACTACAAGAACGTCTTCACGATCGCCCCCTCCTTGTACATCACGGAACCGGAGATCGACACGGCGATGGCCTTGTTCGAGGAGGCGCTTCGGAGAGGCCTGGCCCAAACGGAGTAGGATGGCCGCCGCGAAGCAGGCCGATTATAATCTGAAACGACTCTTCGCCCTCAAGAACCTCGCGATCGCGGCGTATAACCTTCGACCGAACCTCTCCTGGGTCGGAAAACCGGGCCGGCATCGTCAATCAGCGACTCCCACCCGTTTTTCCTTCGGCCTCGGCCCACGGGAAACTGTTTTTTGGGTCTCACGCACCGCTACGCATAAGTCCGTCCTAAATGGCGTCCGCCATTTGCATAGGAACGTGGAAGGCGAAGCCCGACACGTTCCTAGCTGGCCGGTTCTCGCTTCAGCCAGGTGGCCAGGTAGACGACGACATCGCCCACCGTGCGGATTTGATCGATGTCGCTGTCGGCGATCTTCAGCCCAAACGTCTCCTCCAGCTCGAACATCAGCTCGACCGCGCCGAAGGAGTCCACGCCGAGATCCTGCGCTAGCCGGGATTCGGATTTGATCTTGCCGATCTCAATGTCGAACTTCTTGGAGAGAAGCTCTTTCACTTTTTGTTCGATCTCTTGGTCTGGTCATTGGGCCTCACCCCGTTGATGCGAAAACCAGCACCGCGTTGCAATTGCCAAATCCAAACGAGTTGGACAGGACGCTTTTTAGCGGGGCGGGCCGGCCCTGGCGCGGAACGTAATCCAGATCGCATTCCGGGTCCGGCTCTTCGAGGTTAATCGTTGGCGGAATGAACTGTCGCGACGAGCGCCTTGACGCAGGCCACCGCCTCGATGGCTCCCGCCGCTCCCAGGGAGTGGCCGATCATCGACTTGGTCGACGACACCGGAATGTGGCGGGCGTCCGCGCCGAACACGGCCTTGATGGCTTTGGTCTCGGCGATGTCGTTGGCCCTGGTCGAAGTCGCATGCGCGTTGATGTAGTCGACCCGGCTCAGCCCTGCGTCCTGCAGCGCCGCGGCCATGACGAGGGCCGCGTCGCCGCCCTCCGGATCGGGCATGACCATGTGGTGCGCGCCGGAATTGGCAGCGTACCCGACGAGCTCGGCCAGGATCGGCGCCCCGCGCCGCAGCGCGTGCGCCCGCTCCTCGAGCACCAGCACCGCCCCGCCTTCACCCATGACAAAGCCGTCCCGGGCGCGGTCGAACGGCCGCGAGGCTCCGGCCGGGTGGTCGTTGTTCTTCGAGAGCACCCGCATCGCGCAATAGGCGCCGAAGTTGAAGCGGCCGAGCGGCGCCTCCACTCCGCCGGCAAAACAAACGTCGGCCTCGCCATATTGGATCTTTCGGAACGCCTCGCCAATGCCGTGGGCGCCCGACGCACAGGCGGTCGAGATCACCAGGTTGGGCCCCTTGAAACCGTAGCGGATTGCGATCTGGCTGGCCACCGCATTGGGGGTGACCCTTTGCACGGCCAAAGGGTTGATCCGGTTGGCGCCCCGGTCGAAGGCTGCGACCAGCTGTTCCTCGTGAAACAAGATCCCTCCGGCACCCGACCCGATGATCACTCCGATGCGATCGGGGTTCTCGGCCCCGAGGTCGAGGCGGCTGTCCTGCAGGGCCATTTCGGCGCAGGCCAATCCAAAGTGCACGAAGCGGTCGACCCGCTTGGCTGTCTCCTCCGGCATGTACCGGGCGGGCTCCAGCCCGCGGATCTGGCCGCCGATTCGGGAAGGGAAATCGCTGGTGTCGAAGGCATCGATCAGGGTGATGCCGGAGCGCCCCTCGACATTGGCGCGCCAGAATTCATCGACTCCCACACCATTGCAGGCCGCCACACCCAGTCCGGTGACAACAACGCGACGTTTGTCCATTTAATGGTGTCAGTCGGAATGCTCCGGCGGCAGGGGACTGGCCGGCTCCCTGGCTTTCGCCTCGAGTTGCGCGCGCAGCACCACCCGGAACATCTGCAGCGCAAGCCAGAACAATGCCGCCAGGCACGACGCGGTGATGGCGCTCCAGAGCCAGATAAAGAACGGATCGCTTGAGGGCACGTGGGAGCGGAGAATCCAGGTGAAAAACACGAACACCGCCAGGGTCAGGAGGACGTCGAGTGCGAGGGGCGCGCGTCCAGCGGGCTTTTCTTTGGGCAGATCCATGATGTCGATAAGAGAATCAGGGCAACCGCGTTGTCCAACAGTTTTCAGTGGTCCGAGAAACGGCTGCGGACGTTTTTCTACGTGCTCCCCGGGGACCCCGAGTTTGGCGGGAGGCTGGTCGGCACGAAGGCTTCCGTGGCGTCGGCGCCGGGAATCGGCCGCATCCGGCCGCCGTGGCGCCGGAACACCGCGAGCATGGGGGCGTTGTCGGCCTGGACCTGCGCGAAGAGGTAGCTCATCCCGCGGGCCCGCGCGATTTGCAGGAGCCGGCGCACCAGCGCGGTGCAGATGCCCAGCCCCCGCTTGGTTTCGCGGACCACGAACGCCATCTCGGCTGAATGACCGGTGGCATCGAGCAGATAACGACCGACCGCGTGCAGCACTTCCTCCCCGTCGGCGGCCCGCTCAAACACCCCGAGCGCCACATCGCGCGACTGGTCCACGCTCACCAGGCGCTGCGCCCGTTCGTGCGTCATTTCCGAGATCCGGTACCCATAGCGCTGGCGGATGGTTTCACCCGTGTGGGAATTGAAAAAGGAGATCAGCCGGCCTTCATCGGTTGGCCCGAGGAGCCGGATGATATGCGGATGTCCGCCAAACAACACTTCGCGCGGCTCGAGCAGGGATGCGTCATCAGTTGGTGGCGGGGCGGGCGGGAACAAGGCCAGCGGATTGAAACTGGCCGGAGCCGCCGTCGCGGGAGCAGCGGCAGCGCGGGCGCAGCGCGCCGATCCGGACGGCGGGCGGCGTTTTGTGACCACGCGCCGGGCCGGCGATTCAGGGTCCGGCGCCGCCGGAATGGTTGCGGCGTTTCGCCGGACCCAACAAAGGTCTCGAAGGCCTTCGCAAAATGTCCGGGGCGCGGGGACGCGCCTTGACCTGTTCGGCGTTGAAGCCACAGGGCCTTTCGGCCGACGCTTTGGCTGAGATCGCTTTTGAATTTGCGCGCGGCGGCGTCGATTTCATCAAAGACGATCATGGTCTCGCCAACCTGAGTTTTCAGTTCCTTCGAGTCGCGCGTGCGCGCTTGCGCGCGGCAGATGCGCCGGGCCGCCGAGAGCAGCGGCCGATTGACGCACTATGTGCCGAGCTTGTTTGGTCATTTCGGCCAGATGCAGAGGCAGATCGAAATCGCTCGCGAAGAGAGCCTGTCGGCGGTGATGGTCGCCCCGATGATCGCCGGCGCCTCGACGTTTCAGGCCTTGTCCGACGTGACTCCCGACTTGGCGTTTTTCGCCCATCCGACACTGGCGGCTCGCCTACGGATTTCGCCGGTCGCGCTCGCGCGGCTGTTCCGCCTGCTGGTCGACGCCGCGATCTTTCCCAACTACGGCGGCCGCTTCGGCTATTCGCCGGACGAGTGCCGGCGCCTGGCTGCGGCGTTGCGCGAGCCCTGGGGCGACAAGCGTGCGACGGCGCCCACCCCGGCGGGTGGCATGAGCCTTTCGCGCGTTCCCGAGATCCTCCACTTCTATGGTCCCGATGCGATTCTTTTGGTAGGAGGCGCGTTGCTCTGGCCCGCTCGACGCGCTGGCCGCTGAGACCGCGGCCTTTGCGCGGATAGTCGCGAACCCGGATTTGGGAGTTGGCGTTGACTGACGAGAAAACAAGCGCGCCGCCCTTGCGCGCCGCCAAAGGCGACTTCCGTTGGGAGGGAGTTGAACTGCGCGCCTACAAAGACGAATCGACCGCCCCGTTCAAAGGCGTATCGCGACAAACACTCGCGTCGGACCCGAATCTCGATGCCGAATTGCGCTATTTCGAAGTGGAGCCGGGCGGCCATTCCACATTAGAGCGCCACGAGCATATGCATTCGGTGATGATCGTGGTGGGACAGGGCCGCGTTCTGATTGGCTCGGAAGTCTACTCGGTCAAGCCTCAGGACCTCGTCACGATCGCGGGTTGGACCTGGCACCAATTCCGCGCCAGCGCGGATGAAAAGCTGGGCTTCCTCTGTCTCGTCAATGCGAAGCGGGATCGGCCGCAGCTGCCGACGGTCGATGAGGCGGCCGAGCTTCGCGCCAACCCGAGGCTCGCGGAATTCTTCGATTTCGCGCGGCCTTGATCAAATACCGCGATCCGCCCCGCTATTTCGGCTCCGACGCCGCGGCGGGCGAAGGATCTTCCAGGCGGTAGCGGAAATCGCAGTGGTCGGCGCCTTCCATGATCGTCTGCGTGCGCGTCAGCTTGAGGCGGCGATCGTAACCTTCGCAGAAGGCGCCGTTACGATTGCAGGACAGCAGGCCGCCGATCTCCGCGAGGCCCATTTGTTTATAGGTCTCCGAGTAGCGGCAGCGCCGAACGTTGAAATCATAGGCCTCGGCCGTCGCCGTCAGCGTTTCCACGACCAGAGCGCCGTCTTTTGTCCACAAAGGCTGGATGGCGCGGAAGGTCTCGAGATTGACGTCTCCAGGCGCCTTCGCTGCGAAGGCTTCGCCGGCGCTGATCGCCGCGCGACGCACGGCCTTGCGGAGGATGGCGCGCGCGCCTTCGACGCCAATTTCGGCTTTCAGTTCCTCGTAGACAGGCGCGAGGATTTCGGCCTCGATGCGTCGTCGCGCGAGAATGCCTAGACTGTCGATGGCGGTCTGCACGGAATTGGGTTCGGACATGGCGGCTCCGTTCAGTCGAGAGCGGCGGGGACGAGGCTCGCCGAGGGTCAGCATCAATCTGTTGGCCCATGCGAACATCGCGACCGAATTGGCGAGATCCGCGATGTCCTCGTCGGACAGGCCTTGCTCTCGCAAAGCGCGGACATGCCGTTCGTCGACGCGAGGCGGGGTTGCCGCCAGTGCCGCGGCATAATCTGCGACCGCTCGCTCGCGGGGCGGCAACGGCGCGGAGACGCCATCGCGAAACAGCGCCTCTATCACGTCCGGCCGTTTGGCGAGTTGCAAATAAAAACGCGCATGTACCGAGGTACAGTACACGCAGCCGTTCTCGATCGATTCGACGGCGGCGCCGAGTTCGCGGTCGGCGCGCGGAAGTCCCTTCGGTCCGTACATGATTGCGTTGTAGAGTTGGGATCGCTGCCGCAGCGCTTCCGCGTCGTGAACCAGAAGGTGATAATAGGCCGACTTCAGCGCATGCGGGCCGCTCTCTTGCAGAGCCGCCCATTGGTCCGGCGTCGCTTTGTCCAGGTCGACCGGCTCGACCGCGGGCGCCCAATCGAGGACCTCCGTCGTAAAAAGCGGCTGGCTCACGCGCTCGTCTCCAACAGGGCGAGGCTCGCGACGACGCGCGCCTGATAGGCGACGAAGCCGAGGATCTGCGAAAGCGTGACGATCGCGGCGGGCGACAGACCCGCGGCCGCCAAGGCCGCCAGATCTTCGGGCCTGCCCGCGCTAGGCGCGGCGGTGATCTTATCGGCGTAAGCGAGGATCGCCTCGAGCCGCTCGCTCGCGTCGGGCGCGGAAGCGAGCAACGCCTGATAGCGAGAGACGAGCGGCGTCGAAGCGGAAATTTCCGCCACGCGCTTGGCCAGCGCCAAACGCTCCTGCGCGGACAAGCCCCCGAAGTCGCGAGGCTCGAAAAGCGCTTTCCAGCACGATTGCGAATAGGCGCGCACATCTTCGCGGCGGCGGCGAAACGCGTCCAGCGGCGATCCCTCGCCGAGGCCTAGCGCTGCGTCGATCTCGTCGGGAGGCGCGGCGTCGTTCGCGCTCATGCGGCCTTTCCTTCGTTCGAAGCGGCGGCGTCAGGCGCGCGGCCATGAGGCCAGCGCGTCGCGGCCGATGAGCCGAGCGCCAGATCGTCCTGCGGCGGCTGGAACAGCGCCGCCGCGCGCGTCGCGGAAATGGCGCTCCAGCGACAAGTTTCGGCTCAGGCTGAAGCCGCCGGCGACCCGCAGCCCGGTCTCGCTCGCCTGACAGGCGGCGTTGGTGCAGAGATATTTCGCCGCCGCGATGCGAGCGGGCAGGTCGGTCGCGCAGCTCGGGATGATCCCGCCACAGCCGCGCGGTCTCATAAAGTTGCGCGCGCGCCGCCTCCAGCGTCACGGCCATGACGCCGATGCGCTCCTGGATCGGCGTGGTGTCGGCGATCGGGCGCCGAGCGAGGTCGGTCGCCGCGACTGGCGTAGCGCACGGCCGCGCGCCGAGCGCGGCCTCGCCGATGCCGAGATAGACCGCCGCGATCGTCAGCGACCACGGCCCGAGCCCCGGCGCGCCCTTGCCCTCCGGCGGCCTTGCGGCGCCTGGCGGCGGCAGAGGACGCCGCTCGACACGAAATCAGCGGGAACGAACACGTCGCTCGTAATCGACGTCCGATTGCCGGACTTCGAGGCTCAGCGCGCCGGCCCAACCATCGCGCGATTGTCAGGCCGGGCGAACCCGCCTCGACCACGGCGCTGCCGACCTCGCCGTGCGGGCGCGGCGGCGCTCGGCGGCAGCGCACCAGCGTCACGAACCATCTGCAGGCCCGGCGCGCCGGTGACGAAGATCTTGCGGCCCTTGATGAGATAGCCGCCCGCCGTCGGGGTCGCGGTGGCCGCCGGCGCGCCGCCGCGCGATACGCTGCCGAGATCGGCCTCGGTCGCGCAGGTGTTGATCGCGCCGCCATTCGTCGCGATGTCGCGACAAACGGCGGCATACACCGGCTCAGGCCATGTCAGGTCGTCACGCAATCGCCCCGAGCACGTTCAACATCATGCCGACCACCAGCGCGGTCGCCGGGATCCCCCCGCGCGAGGCGCTGTTGCGCAATCACCATCTCGAACACGTCGGCGGCCCTCGCCGCCATAGGCCTGCGGCAGCGCGAGGCGGAGATAGCCCGCCTCGTGCAGCGCGGCGAGATTGTCGAGCGCAAATTCGCCGCGCCGGTCATGCTCGGCCGCGCTCGGGGCGAGCCGCCGCGGCGAGCGTCGTCGGCGAGTTCCGCGATGCGGCGCTGCGCGATCCGACAAGGGATAGGGAAACGTCATCGAGTCTCCTTCACGCCGCCAGCGCCCCGCCGAGATAGGCGTCGCGAATGCGGGGATCGTCGCGCAGCTCGGCGGCCGGACCTTCGAGCACGATGCGGCCGGTCTGCAAGCACATAGGCGTCGTGCGCGATCTGCAACGCGAGATTGGCGTTCTGCTCGACCATGAAGATCGTGACGCCCTGCTGGTTGATCGTCGCGATCAGTTCCAGCACGCGGTCGACCCAGAGCGGCGACAGACCCATCGTCGGCTCGTCCATGCAGATCAGCTTCGGCCGCCCCATCAGCGCGCGCGCCATCGCCACCATCTGCTGCTCGCCGCCCGACAGCGTGCCCGCCCGCTGGTCGAGCCGCTCGGCGACGCGCGGGAACAACTCAGCACGCGGTCGAGATCCTCGTGCGATCTCGGCGCGGTCGGCGCGCGCGATAGGCGCCCATCAGCAGGTTCTCGCGCACGCTCATCAGCGGAAACAGCCGCCGCGCCTCCGGCACCGAGCCGATGCCCGCGCCGGATGATCTGCGATGCGTCGGCAGGCCGTCGATGCGCTGCGCCGTCGAACGCGACGCTGCCCGAGCGCGGCGTCGCGAGGCCGAGGATGACCTTCATCGTCGTCGATTTGCCGCTCGCGTTGCCGCCGAGCAGACGAACGATCTCGCCCGCGCGCCGACCTGCGAGCGAGAGATCGAAATGCACCTGCACCGGGCCGTAGAAGGTGTTGACGCGGTCGAGGCGCGAGCAGCGGCGTCGGTCATGCCGCCGCCTCCGCTCTGCTCGGCCGCGCGCCGCCGACGGCGCCGTGGCCGAGATAGGCCTCGATCACCGCGGGGTCGTTGCGCACCGCGTCGCGGCGGCCCTGCGGCGATCTTCGCTGCCGTCGTCGAGCACATAGACGCGGTCGGAGAGCCGCATCACCATGTCGAGCTTGTGCTCGATCAGCAGGATCGTCAGCCCGCTCGCCTTCAGCTCGCGCGATCAGCGCCTGCATCTCGGCGGTCTCGGTCGGGTTCATGCCGGCGGTCGGCTCGTCGAGCAGCAGCAGCCGCGGCCGCAGCGCCAGCGCGCGGGCGATCTCGACCCGGCGGCGGTTGGCGTAGGAGAGGCTGTAGGCGGGCTGATCGAGCCGCGGCGTCAGACGGTCGCCGAAGCGCGCGAGTATCTCGCTGCGCCTCGGCTTCGCAGCGCCGCGTATCCTCGCGCGCACGCGCGGGCGGCCGCCACAACGCGAGCGCAAGTTCCGCAATCGGCCCGATCACCGGCCAGCGGCGGCGCGTCGCGCGCGAGGCGCGTATGCGCGCCGATCAGCACGTTGTCGAGCACGCTGAGATTGGCGAACACGCGGCCATGCTGGAAGGTGCGCGCGACGCCGAGCGCGGCGATCGCTCCGGGCGAGCAGCCGCTCGATGCCGGCGCCGTCGAACACGAACTTCGCCGCGTCGGCGCGGTCGAGGCCGCTGATCAGGTTGAACGTGCGTGGTCTTGCCGGCGCCGTTCGGGCCCGATGACGCTGACGAGTTCGCCTTCGCGCGACTTCGAAGTCGAGGCGCGTCGACGGCGGTGACGCCGCCGAAGCGTCGCGTCAGGCCGCGAATTTGAGCAGCGCCGCCATCTCAGACCGTCCCCAACAGGCCCTGCGGCCGGAAGCGCACCAGCAGCAACAGCACGACGCCATAGATCAGCACGCGATATTCCGCCGCGAAGCGGAACGCTTCGGGCAGGCCGACCAGCGCCACCGCGCCGAGATCGCGCCGAACACGTTGCCCATGCCGCCGAGGATCACCATCGTCAGCGCCAGCAGCGAGAGCTGCGAGTCGAAAGTCTGGTTATTGAGATAGGAATAGAGATGCGCCGAGATGCGCGCCGCTGACGCCGGCGCCGAAGCCGCCGAAGCGCGAAGGCGAGCGCCTTGTAGCGCGTGAGCGCCGACGCCATAGCGAGCGCGCCGCGACTTCGTCGTCGCGCATCGCGCGCAAGCGTGCGGCCGATATGCGAGCCGAGCAGCCGCGCCTGCAACAGCGCGAGAGCGACCAGCGCCGCGAGGCAAATCCAGTAGACCGCCCGCGCCGAAGTCGCCTCGTGGCCGAAGGCGGAGAGCGGCGGGATGCCGGTCACGCCCATCGCGCCGTGGGTCAGGCTCTCCCAGTTGAGGATGACGAGGCTGACGATCTCGCCGATCGCCGAGCGTCGCGATCGCGATGTAATGGCCGCGCAGCCGGAAGGCCGGAAAGACCAGCAGCGTGCCGAGCAGCGCCGGTGATCAAGCCCGGCGAGCGGGATCGGCAGACGACCGGCGACAAGCCGAGATCGATCGCCAGCAGCGCCGAGGCGTAGCCGCCGATCGCGAGCAGCGCCGGCGTGGCCGAACGACATCTGGCCCGCCGTGCCCGCGACCAGCGTCAGGCTCAGCGCCAGCAGGCCGGCGAGCCAGGCGTTGGTCAGCGTCTGCAACAGATACGGCGCGCCGCAGCAGCGAATGGCAGCGCGAAGGCGGCGACCGCCAGCGCGGCGACGGCCCAGCGCGGCACGCGGAGCGCGCCGGCTCGGCGCGATGAACGTGCCGGTCATCGGCTCCGCGTCGGCGCGCCGCGCGCCGCCGAACAGGCCGTTGGGCACGCACACCAGGAACAGCGATCAGCAGCGACGAAGGCGAACAGGTTGCGGTAGGTCGTGCCGAACAGCGCGATGCCGTAGCTCTCGATCAGGCCCGAGCAGCAGGCTGCCGACGATCGCGCCGGGCACGTTGCCGACGCCGCCGATCACCTGCGCGACGACGCCCTTCAGCGTCGCCTGAAAGCTCATCGCGGGGTCGATGTGGTTGTAATACATGCCGACCAGCAGCCCGCTGAGGCCGCCGAGCGCCGAGGCGATGGCGAACACCGCGCTGTTGACCGCGTCGACGTTGACGCCCATCTGCCGCGCCGCGTCGCGATCCTGCGCGGTCGCGCGCACCGCGTAGCCGAGCTTGGTGAAGCGCAGGAAGGCGAACAGCAGCGCCGCGCTGATCGAGGCCGACGCCGGCGATCAGGATGTCCATCGCGCCGATCGAGCCGCCGCCGATCGTCGATGCGCCAGTCCGGCAGATCGGCTCGGCAGCGCGCGCGGGTTCGGGCGAGGCAGACGAGCTGCACGAGCTGGTCGAGCACGAAGCTGAGCCCGATGGTGGCGAGCAGCGGCGCGATGCGCGCCGTGCCCTGCAGGGGCCGCAGCGCCGACCGCTCGATCGCGACGCCGAGCGCGCCCGCACGCGACGAACGACGATCAGCATCGTGACGCGGCAGCGGCGTGTGCAGGAACGTGATCGCCGCCCAGCCGACATAGGCGCCGATCGTGT
>CAVRNM010000083.1:0-36471 GCA_963722225.1 uncultured Verrucomicrobiae bacterium | reverse complement strand
AGCAGCCGCGTGTCTTCGTCATAGCCGCGCCCGGCCACCGCCGGTTGACCGTTGACCTCACGAACCACCGGGCAGTTGATCAGCCCTTGCACTCGCGGCAGCACCGTCAACGCCTCTTCACTGTGCAATAGCGCATCCGCCATTTCTTGCGGGCAATTCACCGGCTTCAGGACCGACTCATTATTCTCGCCCTGCCGCCAGGCCACGAGCCGCGCGAACTTCTCGAAAAAGAGCGCGCCGCCGACGGGCGCAGGATTTCCAAAGCCAGCAAACCATCGTCGCGCTTGACCAGATTCACCACGACCCCGCCTCGGACGAACATCCGTTTCGTGGGCGCAATCAGCTTGAAAAGATTTCCGGCGCTCTCCGTGATGCTAACCGCTCCGCCCGGAAGCACGAGCAACGGCAGGCCGTTGGCCTCATGCTTTTTGCCCCATTCCTCCATGTCCGCAATTTGTGTCGCTCATGTTTTTATCGCCTCTGATTTTTGGGAATAACAGGCCGGTGGAATTGGTTGTTGAAAAATTGGCACGCCGCTGGGTTGCGGATTCAAATATAGCAATCGCTGGCAGCGTTCGCCGCGCATCGCTTGCGGCAACCGCGACAAACGCACGGCGGTTAATGCGCCGGGGTCAGCGCCGAGCGTGACCAGCATCGGCTTGATTGGTCAGCATCAGTCGGTCCCAATCCGCCTTGCTCGCCGCGTCCAACCGCACCAGAGCATGAATTGACCGACCGCCGGATTCGCATATTGAGGCGATGCGAAACGGCATTTGCACCAGACATCGCAACCAGTCATCGGCATCCGCCTCATCACTTTCCAGCACGGCGTAACGCCATGCCGTAATCGCCTCTTCCGACCGCCGGGACAATTTCCCGTCGATGCGTGGATTCGGCAGAAACTCACCGGATACCGGTTGCGGTAAAAACCACACGCCATCATTGCCCGCCGGCAAATGCCGCTGCTGAATGCCGTCGCTCTGCTCCGCTTCCCATAAAAATTGCCCCTGGGACTTCATGTCGGTGAAAACCAAAACTTTTTCGCCTGACCCCCGAGGATAGAGATGCCGCAGCACGCTGGCCGAATCCTGCCTATCCACCGGCACCGGCGACCGTTCCGCGAGAAAACCGATCACGTCCTTGATGTCCGCGACCTTGTTGGCGATCCGCGCCAGCACCGTCTTTTGAAATTTCGGCTTCGGCGGCACTCCTTCTCCGCATCGGATGGGGAGAAGGTGTGCCGCAGGCCGGATGAGGTGCCTCCCCTTCAACAGATACCCCGCGGCAAAAGGTGAACCGTGTTCGCTGCCGATTTGATTTTGTGGATCAAGTCGGATTCGTTCCATGGCGGCTGGCAGGACTGATTCCATTCCCGCAACAACGCCAGCGCGTCCGCGCTCGCCGAGGGCGAACCCATTCACCAGTACGCACGCCGCATGAAACGCTGCATCGTGCCCGCGTTGTCCGCTGATGGACGGTTGACACTTCGTGATGTATCGCCGCCCCCGTTCAATGTTGGTAAGCATGGCTTTCCCTTTCATTGGCTGTTCGCATTCAACACTCAACCAACAACACTCAACCAGTCCTCCGGCACACCCGGCAATTTTTCGTAAGGTGATCTTGCACATCGCCCAGGCGGAAACGCACCGTCCGGCCCATTTTGAAATAGGCGAGGTCGCCTCTGGCCATCCAGTTATCAATGCAGCGCGATGTCACTTGGCAATACCGCGCCACATCCGCTTTTGTGAGCATCTGTTCCCCTGTTGGCTGGCCGCTTTGGCCGTTCGCACCGTCAGGCGATGTAGTTTGTTCTTTTACTTTTTCCATAGTCTTGATCCTCAGCAGTCGAACAATTCAAAGGCGGGTTTTTGCAGCAAGTCGGCGATCCGCCGTTTCATGTCTGCGTCGGGTTGGGACCGCCCCGTCTCAATTCGCGAGACGGCGATTTCCTTCACCCCGACTTTTTCTGCGAGTTGCAGTTGGGTCATACCCATCAGCACCCGCGCCGCCTTCAATCTGTTATTCGCTGCCATGTAATTTTGTTTGTTACGGTGGCGAACCATTCGCCCCGTCATAAGGCATGGGCGGAAAAAGTCGTTCCGGCGGCGGAAAAATCGTTTCCGGGCATAAAAAATCCGCGAAGGTTTTCCTTCGCGGATCAAACTGATTTTGAGAGGTTAATCTTTCCAGCGAACCCCGGTGGGAGGGTCATATGTGAAACAGCCGGGTTTTCCTGATGCTCCAGCCCGGTTCAAGCCGCCTACGGATGGCCGCCACAAGTTCTGTTCCAAATGCTCTCCAAAAGCGCACAGCGCCACGTTGATCAAGCCTTGTTGCCGCTTCGCAGATTTCAGGTCATTGATGAGATTTTTGGATCGCTTTGCGCACGCCCTCGGCGGCCAATTCGGCCTGACCTGTGACTTTGCCGCCACGGTTGTAATCGTGAAGGAGCTTCGCCAGTTCGTCTTCAGCTTCTTGTCGCACGGATGGTGCCAGATTTTCGTCATCCTTGTCTTTTCGCAACTCGGCAAGTTTTTGTTTTAATGCTGGCAGGGTGATCTCGCTCTTTAATTTTTTACCGGCGGCTTCCACGATAACGCCGCCAACATCGGGATGTTGGATGTTACTTTCATCGCCATATTCTATGGCGGTCGCGCCATCCGTTACCGGATTGCCATCCACATGATTTTCCAGCACGGAAGCATGAATGGGTTCGTCGGGCGGATTCAATAGCAGCCATGCAACCAGTTCCATCGCCCGGCAATCTTGCGCCACAGTTTCCTTTCCATCCACCCGGATTCTCCAAACCCCGAGTTCTTTGCGGATAAAATACCGGGGAAGCTTATTTTCCGCGCCGGACGGGTCGTATGCCGCACAGGTTCCAGCACTGGCAAAACATGGACGCTATTCGGCGCGTAAACCGTCCACAGCAAACAGTCACCGGGCAGTTTTCTTTTTCGCAAGGCCACGGCGTGCCACGCCAGCATCACATCCACCCCCTTGTTGACCTCGTCGGCGTGGCGGCGATAAAGCGACAAAACCAGTTCGGCGCCGCGCCCTGCATCCAGTCCCAAATGCGGCAGCGCGCGTCGCACTTCGGGAAAAGCCATCAATAAATCGTTGCTGTCTTTCATTTCGGCAACCCGGTTGGCTCGCTCCAAAAAAGCCGCGCCCATGATTTTGTCGGCATCTTTTTCCCGCGATTCCGTAAAAACATCTACCTTGTAATTGATCAACGGGTCATGTGTCTCGGCCTCGCAGCCAGCATCCCGAAACGCCGATCGATGCACTGCGAACACACCCCACAATGCGGCTTCCGTTCGAGATTTCCCACGTATGGGCGCAACTCCCCGATGGCTTGATCATCGGCGCGCAATCGGCCGTGATTATTCGCCGGATCACTTCACCCTTGGTTTCCTTCCAAAATGGATTCTCCACCTTGAAACGTGCCGGCGATCAAGGAGAAAATCTCGAATCCCTGCCACACCCGCGGATGCGTGGTTCGCGTGGCTCGGCTGCCAACCACTTGCGCGCATACCGGCAGATTCAGGCTCACCACGCCGTTCTCGTAAAAACGCATGCTTCGCCTCCCGAGCATCATCGACACAGTCGCCCCACGAAACAAAGAGGAATGACCCGCTCGCTGGGTATATTCTTTCCCATCCAGTCCCGCCTTGCTGATTCGCACATGCATTTGCATCGGACGCCGACCGGCTTTTTCCGTCAGCTGATCTGTCAGCGCTTGATGCAGCCCGCTCACTTTTGCGTGGGCCGATGGTTTACCAGCATCACCCGACGCCGTGTTTACCGCTTCCTCAATCGCCCCCGCCAGGGATCCAACCCGCCGGAAAAAATCATCACCTGCTCAGCGTCGATTTCACCGCGCCTCTTTCATCCGGCCCCAGATACCGCTGCATCCCCGGTGGCCTCTTTGTCGGATGGAAGGTGAACTCTAAACTATCGTCCGAAAAAAATCCAGCGTTCACGCAACGCCCCGTCATTACCGGTGTCCGCCACAGTTCCGGCACGCGAACGGGAATGTGATGGTGAAACCGCCGCCGCCAATGCGCGCCAAAAGAATCCACGTCTTTGCCCCCGCGCGAGGCGGCCTGGTCCGCGCAATAGACGTAGGCTGCAATTTCGATGAGGTCGTGAAATTGTCTCGGCACCGTCTGGCAAATCCGTTCGTGCAGGTCTGCACAATCCAGGGCGAAGTGCTGTTCCCACCATTTGTAAGAGATCACGACAATCGGCCCCGTGCCGGGGTTGTCGTCGCCTGCCATGAACAACCGCCCGAGGCGGCAGCGAACGCCGAGTCCGGTGAAGAAATTGTCGGAGACCAGCAATCCCGCGGCGATAAACGGCTCCTGGCGCGCGCGCACCGTGACGTCGTTCAGGTCGGTATAGCCGAAGACGTCCACCTGCGCAGTTCCCTGCTCGCGGAGGTTGCGAAAAAGCGGATAGGTGAATGAATCCACGAGCGCACGCTGTCCGGGGCCAGCGCCAAACGTCATCGCGCCAGACGAACTGCCCGCGCCGCCGCCGATGATGTTGAAACTGCCCGTCATGCTGCAGATCTTGGGCTCCACGCCGGACCACTGGATCACGCGCAGTTCCTGCGGATTCGGCACCGGCAGCGAGCAGAGCAGGATGCCGTTGACGAGCGAGAACACCGCGGTGTTGGCGCCGATCCCGAGGGCGAGCGAGAGGACGGCGACGGCGGTGAAAACAGGCGATTTCGCCAGCTGGCGGACGGCGTGCCGGACATCGCGGAGCAGATCCTCGATCCACGGAATGCCGCGCGCGTCGCGGTGCAGTTCGCGGGTCTGCTCGATCCCACCAAGCGCGATCCGCGCCTGGCGCTGCGCATCAGTCGGTGTCATGCCGGCTCGGAGGTTGTCCGCGGTGGCGGCCTCGATGTGCTGAGCGAGTTCCTCCGCGGAATCCGCATCCAGCGGGGGCTTCGTGAAGACGGCTCGCAGGCGGGCCAGAAAGGTACGGGGTGAATTCATGGGCGGTTGCAGCGGCTTTTTGCCACAGAGGGCACGGAGAACACAGAGGGCAGAAAAGGGCCTCGGGCCAGATGCGGTTACGGCTCGAAATCGGAAACGCGCAATGCTGGATCTCTGTGGCCTTTGTGTTCTCTGTGGTTAATCTCTGGGTTCATTCCGCGTGCGTCGTTTTCTCATGGAGCGGCCTCTCCCGCGGGCGCCTCGAGGATTCGCTGCACCACGCCAGCCATCCGTTGCCAGTTTTCAGTCTCAGCTCCCAGACGTTTACGGCCGCGAGAGGTGATTTGGTAGAATTTCGCCTTGCGGTTGTTGTCCGAAGTGCCCCATTCGGCACCGATCAATCCGCCCTGCTGGAGACGCACGAGGGCGGCATAGATCGTCCCCTGGTTGAGGATCAGGGCGTCGGCCCCAACCTGTTCGATCCGGCGCGCGATGCCGTAGCCGTGCATCGGACCCATGCTGGCCAGCGTTTGTAGGACGAGCAGATCGAGCGTTCCCTGCAGCAAATCAAGTTTGTCTTTCGGCATAAGCGTCTCCTGTGGTGCGACCACACGAGAACCTTGGTCCTGTGGCCTGTCAACAGGAAAGATCTTCTCCGGTCCGGTTGGAGGGCGGGAACGCCCGATCCCGCCGGTTCACCGATCGAGGCGGGTCCGGAGACCCCGCCCCACGGTCAACTGCGCTGTTGGGTCCAAGCCGACGTTTCGTGCGTTTTGGTTTGAAACCAATCGGCCTAGCGGCCACGGAGTTCTGTTCCTCGTGAATTCTGCGATCCCCATCTGGCCGGCCAATCCCCGGATTGCCATTGTCGGTGCCGGCGCCATTGGAACATTCTACGGCGCGCGCCTCGCGCTGGCCGGGGCGGAGGTGCACTTCTTCGTGCGCAGCGGTCTCGCGGCGATGCGCGCCCAGGGCGTCGTCCTGCGGGAAGGGACGGCCGTGCAGACGCTTCCGCCGGCGCGCACCGCGGTCTGCGGCTCCACCGGTGAAATCGGCCCGGTCGATGTTGCCCTCATCACGCTCAAGAATACGGCCAACGGCCGGCTGGCCGAACTGCTCCCGCCGCTGCTCGGGCCGCACACGGTCATTCTGACCCTGCAAAACGGTCTCGGCTCGGACGAATTGCTGGCATCGCTGTTTGGCGCCGGACGGATCGTCGGCGGGCTTGCCTTCATCGCCGCCGTGCGGGAGGCGCCGGGCGAGATCCGGATCTATACCCCCGGGTATGTGACCTTGGGCGAGTTCAAGGGCCCGGCCAGTGATCGGGTGCGGTGGCTGGCGGGACTATTCCAGCGGGCCGGCGTTCGCTGCGAGGCCGTGGAGGATCTCGCCGAAGCGCGTTGGCGGAAACTCGTGTGGAACATCCCCTTCAACGGCCTGACCATCGCGGCGGGCGGCGTGCCGACCGACCGGATCCTGGCCTCGCCCGAGTGGGAGCGCGAGGCGAGGGGGCTAATCGACGAAGTGGTTGGGGCGGCGGCCAGGTTCGGCTACGTCATTCCCCCGGATTTTGTTGAGGGGCAGTTTGAGCATACGCGGCGCATGGGCGCCTACCAGCCGTCGAGTCTGATCGACTACCTCGCAGGTCGCGAAGTGGAGGTGGAGGCGATCTGGGGCGAGCCCCTGCGCCGGGCGCGCGCCGCCGGCGCGGCGATGCCCCGTCTCGAGCAGCTCTATGCGCGGCTCAAACAGCTGACGGAGGGGCGTCGGTAGCGGGCGCCGCGGCTGCGGATCCCTCTAATCGCCCGCTTCGGTGACCTTCAGGATCTCTTCAGGCTGGAGCGGATTGCGATACCCGCCGACGGCGCTGTCCCACGCCTCCAAGGGCATCTCGAAAACATGGCCGGTCTGGGGGTCTTTCACCTGCTCATAGCCCATCATGCCAT
This sequence comes from uncultured Verrucomicrobiae bacterium, assembly GCA_963722225.1. Lineage (GTDB taxonomy): Bacteria > Verrucomicrobiota > Verrucomicrobiia > Opitutales > Opitutaceae > Fen-1467. The sequence continues at coordinate 29,573 of CAVRNM010000083.1, read as the reverse complement.
CGCGTTGGGCCTTCAAGATCCGATCCTCGGAGTGTCCCTGCTCGCGCCAAGCCTCCAGCAGCGCCGGATGGTCGAGCGCCCGATTGGTTGGGATGAGCAACCTGTCGTTGCCCGCGCCCTGTACCGGACTGGTGAGGGCGATGCTGTGCGCGATGGAAGTCAGCCAGAGCTTGGCCCGCTCGAATGCGATCGGAACGCTTTGGTAGCCGAGGATATAAGCGTCGTACGTGCCGTTCAAATCCACGATGCCGGTGGTCCAGACGGCATGCACGGGGACGCCGTTCACCGCATAACGCATTTCCAGTTCCTGCACTTTCCACGGTGCGGCCAGGCCGGACGGCTGATCCGGAAGGTCTTTCTTTGCGATCACTTGGAGGGATCGGTTCTCGGGAACCTGGCCGAGCATCCACACCGTGAAATCTGCGGGCGTCATCTTGCCCGGTGAACTCAACAACAGGGCCGAACTCACCTGCATCAGGCCGTCCGGAGCGGTCAGCGTCACGCCAGTCGCGGATTCACTTCCCGTCCACCCGATGGGAACCGCCCAGCGGTAATAGCGGCCGGGATGCACTTCCAGCGTCGGGCGCGCGGTGATTGTCGCGGGACGGCGCGTGGGCTCCGGGGGCCTTGCCGCCGGAGTCTCAGGTTCCGGTTCTGCGGCTGGGGTCTCCGTTGCCGCTGGCGGCGCCTCCGGTCGCGTAATCACTGGCTCCGCCCTCGTTATCGCGGGTTCCGGCCTTGCCTCCGCCGGTGGTCTTGCCGGCTCTGCTTCCGCGGCGGCCGCCGGCGTGCTGGCCGGCTCGGAGGCCGGTGCGTGACCGCTGATTCTTGTGATCGCCGAGCGCGCCAGTTCGCGGATCTCGGCTGATGCATCTTTTGCCGCGGTCCGGCGCAAAGCCGGCAGCGCGTTTCGCGCCGCCGGACCGATTCTATCCAGGGTGGTGACGGCGTAGTCGCGCAGCATTTCCTCCTGACTGTTAAGCAAAACAACGAGGGCGGGGACCGCTGGCGCGGCAGCCGGCCCCAAGTCCATCAGCTGGAGGCAGGCTTCGCCCTTGACCTCGGCAGTCTTGTCCGGATCGCGCAGCGTGCGGACCAGGGCATCAACGTCGGCAGCCCGGGCGGAAATAAGGGTCACAAGACCTGCGATGATCAGCCACCGCAGGGAACGCACAGCGAGCGTAGTTCTCATATCAGGGAAACGCTGACACGGCCGAGCAGGCGGGTCGCGGCAGGGGATTGCCGGGAATCTGCTCTCGCTAATCACTAGCAAGAGCCAGGCAGATGGCAACGCCGGAATCAGGGGATTTGCGAGCTCTTCCGCGGTCTTTTCTTGTGCTCCAACCTCTGCCAAATCCATGATACGGTCGTATCATCAAGTTGGCGGAGCGCGCGTCGTGATCATGGATTTTCCCGGCCAAGACCAAGGGTCGGTGCACTCCTCTCGCCTCTTGGCGCTGCAGGCCGCAAGCCGCGGTGTCTGCTGTTCCGGTATTCGCTCTCCGTTATCCGGTTTCGGCGCCTAGTCCTCGTCCGGCGCGGTGTGGGCCCAGGCAGGCGGGGGGTCATGGCGGAATTCTGCGTGGCGGATCTTGCCGCCAACAAACCCGAGGAAACCGCCGAGGGTCACCGCGGTCAGCGTCGTCACCAAAGTGAGAATCAGGGCCGGACGATGCCAGCGGGGCAGTCTCCAGAGCCCGGCCAGCGTGACGGCGGCGAGCGCCGCGGCGACGGAGTGCGCCCAGACGATACGATCGGCCAGATAGGCGTGCCAGTTGAGCCACTTCTGGGCGGACGCATCGGACATGGAGTAAACCCGGTCGTATCCGGCCGAACCATAATGCGCCACCGGCCAGGCGGCGGCCGCGGTAGCCACGATCAGGGCGAGCGCGATCCCCTGTGCCCCGCGGCTCCGAAGAACGAGGGCCAATATCAGTGACAGCAGCGCCACGGCCAGTCCGTAGATTGGCAGCGGGTTGAGCAGGACATGGACGTATTCGGGCTGATGCAGACTGCGGAGGAATTCGGACCACAAGGAAAACATCGGTGAGCAAGATAAGCCGGTTCCCGCATCGGCGCCAGCGAGACGGATGATTGGAATGGCGGGCCGATGTCATCTATTAAATGACAAAGGTCGCGAAGCGGATTCCGGTTTCGGCTATTGAAGAAGAGTGACGGGCGTGGCGTAATCCGGGCGCATCAGCCGGCGATGCCCGCTAGGCGGAACTCAGCTCGGCTGTTGTCAACCTCCTTGATCTGCATGAAACCCTTCCCTGTTGTCCTGGCGCTCGTTTCTCTGGCGGCCGCGGGCTTGGCCGATCAACCCCCGGCCGGTCTGAACGTCGTGGATCTCCGGTGCGAGCAGGATGTCGATCCTCTCGGAGTGGACGTGCCGCAGCCGCGATTATCCTGGACGCTGGCGTCCCCGGAACGCGGGCAGACACAGACCGCTTACCAGGTGTTGGCGGCGTCCCGGCCGGCCTTGCTGAAACAAAACCAGGGTGACCTGTGGGACAGCGGCCAGGTGGCCTCAGACGAAACGCAGGGGATTCCCTACGGAGGGCGGGCGCTGGAGTCGGCGCAGCAGGTTTTTTGGAAGGTGCGGGCGTGGGACCGGAGCGGGCGGGCCGCGGAGTGGAGTACGGCCGGAATGTGGACCATGGGCGTGCTTCGGGCGGCGGACTGGCATGCGCACTGGATTTCCGATCCGGAGTTGATCCGCCGGGAGCGCCCGCGGCTGGGCTACCATTCCACTGAAACCGCCGATCCCAACACGATAAAATGGGTTCAGCTCGACCTCGGCCAGCCACGAAAGATCGATGCGGTTTGCCTGGATGGGGTGCGCCCCACGGTGATCGAAGGAACGGGGTTTCCCCGCCGGTTCCGGGTCGAGGCCTCCATCGACCCGGATTTTCGGACGAGCAGCAGGATCGCGGATTTCAGTACGCAGGATTATCCCGATTCCTGGACCCTGCGCATCAAGCTGCCGGCCACCGACGTCACCGGCCGTTACGTCCGCCTGACGGCCGGCCCGCTCCGGGTCGAGGAAGACCGCGCCTGTCTGGCGCTCAGCCAGATGGAGGTCATTTCCGGTGGGAGCAACGTGGCGATTGGGGCGGGCGTGACGGCGAGCGACAGCTGGGAGCATGCGCCCTGGTCGGCCCGGGCGCTGACCGACGGCCTGGGCGCGCCCGGGGCGAATCCGCGCGCCAACGACACGCTGCGGCTGCGGCGGGAGTTCAGCGTGCGGCCGGGACTCCGGCGGGCTTTGGTCCAGGTCTGCGGATTGGGTCAATACGAGCTCACGCTCAACGGGGCGCGGGTCAGGCAGGGCCTGCTCGCGCCCGGCTGGACTGACTGCGACAAGACCTGCCTTTACGACACCCTCGATGCCACTTCGTGGCTGCGCACCGGAGCCAATGCCATCAGTCTGTGCCTGGCGGGAGGAATGTACAACGTGCAGGACGGCCGCTACGTGAAGTTTGTCACCGAATTCCGGCCGCTCACCGCGATCGGGCAGCTCCGGCTCGAATACGCAGATGGCACGGTGGAGTTCGTGGGCACGGACGAGCAGTGGCGCGTGACGCCGGGTCCGGTCACCTTTGCCAATGTCTACGGTGGCGAAGATTACGATGCCCGCCGCGAGGCCCGGGGCTGGGATTCGCCGGGCTTCGACGACCGGGAGTGGGGCCACGCGGTGTTGTTTGACGGTCCGAAGGGACAACTGTTCGGGCATTCCCATTCGGCTCCAGCACTGGGCACGTTCGAGGCGCTGGCGCCCGTGGGCACGCACCTGTTGCGACCCGGTGTCACGGTCTACGATCTCGGACAGAACGCCTCGCTGATGTTATGGCTCAAGGTGCACGGTCCGGCGGGCGCGGTGGTAAGGATCATTCCGGCCGAGCTCCTGGCCGCTGACGGTTCTGTCGACCGCAGCTCGGTTGGAGGCGAGGCGTGGTGGCAGTACACGCTGGCCGGGGCCGGGGTGGCGGAGGAATGGCGTCCGCGGGATTTCTATCACGGCGCGCGCTACCTGCAGGTGGAGAGCCTGGCGCCCGAAGGCGGCGCCGGTCTTCCGGTCGTCGAATCAATCGAGGGGCTGGTCGTTCACTCGATGTCCGCGCCGGTCGGCCGGTTCTTTTGTTCCAACGAGTTGTTCAATCGCATCCACGCGCTGGTGCGCTGGGCCCAGCGCAGCAACCTGGTCAGCGTGCTGACGGATTGTCCGCACCGGGAGCGGCTCGGCTGGCTCGAGCAGACCCATCTCAACGGCCCGGCGCTCCGGTACGAGTTTGATTTGACCCGGCTGCTGGCCAAGACGGAGGGCGACATGGCCGACAGCCAGCAGCCGGACGGCCTCGTGCCCGACACCGCCCCGGAATTCGTGAAATTCCCCGGGGGTTTCCGCGATTCGCCCGAATGGGGCAGTGCGTGCGTGCTCGTGCCCTGGCAGCAGTACGAATGGACGGGCGATGCGGACCTCTTGCGGCGGTCGTACGACCTGATGAAACGCTACGTGGACTACCTCGGCCGCCGCGCGGCCGACCACGTGGTGACGTACGGTCTGGGCGACTGGTATGACCTCGGGCCGAATCCGCCGGGCCAGGCGCAGCTCACACCGGTGGCGCTGACCGCGACGGCGTTCTTTTATCAGGACGCCTGGGTCCTTTCCCGCGTGGCCGCGTCGTTGGGCAAACCCGCCGAGGCGGCGCATTACGAGGAGCTGGCCGGCCAGATCCGCACCGCCTTCAACCGCGTCTTCTTTGATCCCGCGACCGGGCGTTATGCCACCGGCTCGCAATCCGCGAACGCAATTCCGCTGGTGATGAACTTGGTCGAGCCGGCGCGGCGCGCCGGCGTGCTGGCGGCGATCGTGGCCGACGTACGCGGGCGCGGCAATGCGCTCACGGCCGGCGACGTGGGCTATCGTTATCTGTTGCGCGCTCTCGCTGACGCGGGGCGCTCGGATGTCATTTACGATCTGAACAACCAGTCGGACAAGCCTGGATACGGCTATCAGCTGGCCCATGGCGCCACGAGTCTGACGGAGGCCTGGGACGCTAATCGCCGTTCTTCGCAGAATCACTTCATGCTCGGGCAGATCAACGAGTGGTTCTACCACGATCTCGCGGGAATCCAGGGCGATCCGGATGGACCGGGCTTCAGGAAGATCATCATCAAACCGGCGGTCGTGGGCGGCCTTACCTGGGTCAGGGCGGAATACCGCTCGGTTCGCGGTCGCATCACCAGCCGATGGAAGCGAGTGGGAAGCCAGCTGTCCCTCAGCGTTTCCATTCCGGCCAATACCACGGCAACCGTCTATGTGCCGGCGAAGGACGCCGGCGTGGTCACCGAAGGCGACCGCCCCGCCGGGCAAAGTCCGGACGTCCGTTTCCTTCGCCTGGCGGAGGGCTGTGCCGTTTATGCGGTTGGCTCCGGCAATTACACGTTCGCGTCCACGCTGCCGCCCTGAGCGCAGCCCGGATGGAACATCCGATCCGCCCCACATCCGCGGGCTGATCGCCGATGCGGCTTCACCATCACCTGATTTCGTGAGTTCCCCATTAGATCGATCCCGCGAATCATGTGGAAATCAGGAAGGCTGGGTCGCCGGGCCAATCATCCATGGAGAACGGTCCGCCGATCATCCGTCGCCAAGCCGATCGAGGACAGGCTGAGCGGCGACCCTGCCTCAACTGCATGCGGCCGGCTCAGAACTTGGCCGGTTTCCGGGCGACGATGATCGAACTCATGCCCTCGTCCTGGTGAAGGACGGCGGCCTCGCCGAAACCGGCAGACTCGAGATCCTCGCGCAACTCCCGAAAAGTGAAGGTGCCGCCGCCTTTGGTGCCGACCAGCATGTTCACCGCAAAAAGGGCGCCGGAAAGAGGGCTGGTGCGCGCGTCGTCCATGAGAATGTCCCGGATGGCGATCCGCCCTCCGAAAGCGAGGGCGGTGAAGACCTTGGAGAAAAGCCTCTGGTTCTCCCGGCGCGAGTTCTGGTGAACGATGGCGCTGACCCAGGCGAGATCGGCCCCCGCGGGAAGGGGATCGGCGGTGTAATCGCCGGGGACCAGTTGGACGCGATCGCGCAGTCCCGCGGCGCGCAGGCGGCGGTCGGCCATCGGAATGACAGGAGGCAGATCGAAAAGGACCGCGGTGGCGGACGGGCACGCCCGCAGGAAGGCGATGGTCCAGGTGCCCGAAGCCCCACCGATGTCGAGCAGCTGGCGGAACTCGACCGGCCGAACGCGTTGCACGACGACCTCGGCGACGGGCGCGGAAGTGTTGTCCATCGCCCCGATGAACGACTCCTGATCGCCCGCGGCGCCGCGGACGCTGGGAATCCGCTTCGCCGGGCGTCCCGTCTTGACGACTCCGGCAAGGTGCCCCCACCGCCGCAGGCAGTTCGCCTGGTGCTGCGCCATCGCGAGACCGGTATGCGCTCCGCGGAGGGTGAACACTTCCGTGACGCCGGGACCCGGCGAATAGCGGCCGTCTTTCTTGACCAGGAGCCGTAGAGCCGCCAGCGCGTCCAGGAGGATGGTCAGGCCGCGCAGGTCGCACGCCATCCGTTTCGCCAGGGCCCGGGCGGTCGAGGGACCCCCGGTGAAGCGGGAAAAGAGATCCAGCTCGGCGGCGGCCGCCAGGACGGCCGCATCCTGATAGCTGCGGATCAGCGCGTTGAGTTCACCGGGTGTCCAGGACTTGCCTGCATTACGCTTCATAACTCGACCTTGACACGGTTACGGCAATCCGTCGATGCCGTCTGGTGAACTGGGCTTGCTGCAGGCCGGCGATCCCACTTGGATTCAGAAGTTGTTGGCGGACGACGGCGGAACAAGGCAAACCCGCCTGACCTCCAGCTGCATCATCTGGCGCCGGCGCCAGGTCTTGGCTGCAGAGTCAACCGCAGCAGGCGATCGGCCAGCTACTGCACGATCTCGATGTTCTCGAGCAGATTGATGCCATCTCGACTCACGAGCTTGCCTTTCACCGTGATGGTCTTGGCGGCGTACTGGGCCAGCTTCTCGTTGGCCGGCTTGTGCTCGCCGATCAGCAGGTAGACTTTCCCATCTGCGTCCTTGAGGCCAACGGGCAGGCCGCTGGAGATGCACGTCTGGGCGCAACTGGCGTGTTTCTCCCCATGGGCGCCGTGATCGAGGTAACAGGCCATATCAAGAACCTCACCGGTGACAGTCACCTGATCGGGCTTGGCCAGGCCGCCTTCCGCGGCCGCGAGCGGCCGGGCCACGGTCAGAGCCGCGATGGCGGCGAGGAGAGAAAGAAACTTGGGAGCAAATGCGGAGTTTTTCATGGGCGGGACGGGATTGACGGTGGGGGGGCGCTGGATGACCAGGTTTCACATTACTCACCCGTGAAAAAATCGCAACCGCGGGGCGGCCGCCTCGCTGAAAGGCGGGCTTGCACGCCGCCCGGCGGATTGCCACCGTCGGCGCAAGCATGGTTTATCCAGAACCTCCGGCGATTCTGACGGGGCGCGATTTGCGCCCTGCGGATCTAGACCACGACTTTCCCGGCGCCCTCCTCCGGACCTACGCGTGGATGGCGGCATCCCGCACGGCGGACAACCGGATCCTGGATCTGTTCCGGCAGGGCCTGATCCGGGGCACGGTCACAGGCGGCCAGGGCAACGAAGGGCTGATTGTCCCGCTGGCGCTCCTGGCCGACAAGGCGGTTGATACCATTTCCTTCACGCACCGCGGGCTGGGCGGGCATCTCATCTGGAGCGGGCATCTCGTCGACCATCTGAACCAGTATTTTGCGAATGCCGCCAGTCCGACCCAGGCGCGCGAGGGCAACGTTCATCACGGCGACCCGCGGAACCGTTCGCTGCCGATGATCAGCCACTTGGGGGCCATGGTTTCCACCGTGGTGGGCGCCACCGATTCGCAGAGGCGCCTCGGGCGGCCCGCCGTGGGCTTTGCGTTCATGGGCGACGGGTCGAGCAGCACGGGCGATGTGCATGAATCGCTCAACCTCGCGTCGTTGCTGGGGGTGCCGGTGCTGTTCGTCGTCGAGAACAATGGCTACGCCTATTCCACGCCGGTCTGCGAACAATACGCGGCCGGGACCGAGCTGTGGCGCCGGGCCGCGGGCTACGGCATCCTGGGCTCGGCCCTTGATTGCACGGCGGATGTGGCGGCGACCCTCCGGACCTTCTCCGCCGCCATTGAACAGGTGCGGCGGACCGGTCGGCCGATGCTGATCGAGGCGAAGACCCTGCGGTTGCGCGGCCACGCGGCCTACGACACGTGCGATTACCTGAAGCCGGGGGAAGCCGACGCCTTTTTCGCGGCGGATCCGCTGCCCAAGCTTCGCGCGCGCCTCGTTGCCGATGGTGCCGGCGCGAAACTCGACGCCCTCGATGCGGAGATCGCGGGATTTGTGGAGGAATGCCTCAAGGTCGCCCTGGCCCAGCCGCGGCCTGCCCCGGCGGGCATGGCGGCCGACCTGTTCGTTCCGCCCGCGCCGCCGGCGCCGTGGGTGCCGTCGCTCTATTCAAAACCGGAAACCGGAGACCGGGAATCGGAGACAGGAGAGCGGAAACCGGAAACCGATTCCGGAAATCCGGCATCCGGTGTCCGTTCTCCGGTCTCCGAGGTCTTGACCATGGCGCAGGCGCTGAACCGGGCGCATCACAAGATTCTCGCGGAGCGACCGGAATCCCTGGTTCTCGGCCAGGACATCGCCACTTACGGGGGCGCCTTCAAAGTCACCGAGAATCTGCTCAAGGAATTCGGCCGGCCGCGGGTGATGAACATCCCTCTCGCCGAGAGCAGCTGCACCGGTTACGCGATCGGGCTGGCCGTCAACGGCCACCGCCCCATCGAGGAGTTCCAGTTTGCCGACTTCTCCACCGAGGCCACCACGCAGATCACGCTGAACGCCGCGACCATGCATTTCCGGTCGGGCGCCCGGGTGCCGCTGGTGCTGCGGTTCCCCTGTGGCGGCGGGCTCACCTTCGGATCGTTCCATTCGCAGGAGCTCGAAGCGCTTTATCTCTCCATGCCGGGTCTCAAGGCCCTCTATCCGAGTAATCCGCAGGACGCCTTCAATGCGTTGCTCGCCGCCTTCGAGGACGACAACCCCGTCCTGCTGTTCGAGCACAAGGGCCTCTACCGCCGCGGCAAGCAGCCCGTCACCTGGGATCCGAGTTACCGCGAGGTCTGGAATCCCCACCGCGTCCGTTCCGGCGACTACGCGACCTTGGTGACGTACGGCGAGATGGTCCACCTGGCCGGCGAGGTCTGCGACTATTTCGCGTCCGAATACGAGCGCAGCCTCGACCTGTGGGATCTCCGCGCCCTGTCGCCGCTCCGGTTGGACGCCATCAAGGACTCCCTGGCGCGGACGCACCGGCTGATCGTGTTGCACGAGGGGCGGCGTACGCATGGCTTCGGCGCGGAACTGGTTGCGGGTTTGACCGAGGAGCAATTCTTCTCGCTCGAGGCGCCACCGCTCCGGCTCGGCGCGCTGGACCTGCCCGTGCCCTTCGCCCCCGAATTGGAGGCAGCCTTCCGGCCCACGAAGGAGAAGACGATCGATGCCATTGTCCGTTGGATGGGATGAGTTCCTTTCCGATTTTTGGCTTTTGATTTTTGGCCTTTGTCCTCGGATACTCCCGGTCACCACACTTTTTCGTGCTCAAGTCGAAAACCAACCCTCGGAAATCGAAAATTGCTGCCGCAGCCTGGGCGCGCATCCGGCTGTTCGCCATGGACGTCGATGGGATCCTGACCGACGGCACCGTGACCCTCCATTCCGACGGCACAGAGGCGAAGACGTTCTCCATCCTCGACGGCATGGGCCTGGTGCGCTGCCGCGATGCTGGAATTGTCCTGGCCTGGATTTCGGGCCGCGCCTCCGCGGCGACGGATGTCCGGGCCGGCGAGCTCAAGATTCCCCACGTTTTACAAGGTCGGGCCGACAAGCTCGCCGCCCTGCAGGAATTGGCGCGCCGGCTTGGTCTCTCGGCCGCGGAAGTCTGTTACATGGGCGACGACGACATTGACGCCCCCGCGCTGCAGTGGGCCGGAATTGGCGCCACGGTGTCCACGGCCATGCCGGCGGCGGCGGTCGCGGCGGTTTACGTCGCCTGGCGTCCCGCTGGTCGCGGGGCCGTGCGGGAGGTGTGCGACCGCATTCTCGCGGCGTCGGGCTGACTTTCTCCTGTGCGCTTCCGACCGTTCGTTTTTCTGATGCTCGGCGCCGGGGCGATCCTCCCGCGGACGGGGTCGTTGCGGGGGACGGATGAGCGCCCGACTTCCTTTACGATCAATGCCCCGGTGATCAACTTCCGTGTGCCCACGTTCACCCCGGAGGGCTTTAGGACGTGGCTGCTGTGCGGCGCCGAGGGCGTCTACGTGAATGACAAGCAACTCAACGTGACGGACCTCAATCTCACCGTCTTTGCCGGCGACGCCTCCAACCAGGTGGAAAAGATCTTCCTGAGCCCATCGGCGGTCGCCCTGATCGACGAGGGCTGCGTGTCCGGCCCGGGGGCGCTGCGCCTGATCACCGACGAATTCGAGGCGACGGGAGACGACTGGGTCTATGATCACCGCCAGAAAAAGGTTTTCATCCACCAGAACGTGCGGGTAGTTTTCCACGCCCGGTTGAACGATATCCTGTGATAATCCGCCGTCATTGCCTAGTCCTGCCCTGCCTCCTGGTCGCGTGCTGGCTGTCCGCCCCGGCCGCGGACGCACCGGTACCCGAGACCGTGATCCAGTCGCGGTCGTGCGAAATCACGAGCACCGACACGCAGACGCTCTCGGTCTTCACCGGCAGCGTGATTGTTACCGGCAACAACATTCGCATCACGTGCGATCGTCTCGACGTGGTGTCGCTGCGCAGCGGCAGCAAGCAGGACACGCTCGGCAAGCAGGATCGCTTCAAGTCGCTGGTCGCGACGGGCACGGTGCGCATTGTGCAGGAGGATCGGGAGGCCACCTGCGAACATGCCGAGGTGCTGCCCGGCGAAGATCGCATCACCCTCACCGGAGGGCCCGTCGTGATCGATCATGCCAATAACTCGACGGCCACGGGCGAGCCGCTGATTCTCTATCGCGGCGAGCGGCGCATTACGGGCACCAATGTCCGGATCGTGCTGCCGCCGGTTAAAGATCTCGGTTTTGACCAGCATCAATCGCCGCCCGGGCCGACAGAGGAGCCGGGCAAGCAGCCGTCGCCCGGAGGCCCCTGACTCTGCCCGCAATTCCAGCCACCATGGCCACCCTCCCACATCCCCGGCCTCCGGCGTCCGCGGCCTCCCCTGCGACCGTGGCGGCGCCCGGGCCGGAGCCGGCGGCGTTCATCCGCACGGAGGGTTTGGTGAAGATCTTCGGACAGCGGGCGGTCGTCAACGGCATCGATCTCCGGGTGAGCGCCGGTGAGATCGTCGGCCTGCTGGGCCGCAATGGCGCCGGGAAGACAACGACGTTCTACATGATTGTCGGCCTGGTGCCGGTCACGCGCGGCCGGGTGTTCATCAACGGCGCCGATGCCACCCGCCTGCGCATGCACCGCCGGGCCCGGCTGGGCATCGGTTATCTGCCGCAGGAGGCGTCGGTGTTCCGCAAGCTCACGGTCGAAGCGAACATCCTGGCCATTGTGGAGACGCTTTCGCTCGCGCGGCGCGACCGCCCGGCCCGCGTCCGCCGGCACCTGGAGGAGCTCGGCCTCACCCACCTCGCCAAACAGAAGGCCTACACGCTGTCCGGTGGCGAGCGCCGCCGCCTGGAGATCGCCCGCGCCTTGGTGACGGCCCCCGGGTTCCTGCTGATGGACGAGCCGTTTAGCGGCATCGACCCGATCGCGGTCGCCGACGTGCAGAAGATCATCCGGGAGTTGAAGGAGCGCGGCATCGGCGTGCTGATCACCGACCATCAGGTCCGCGAAACCCTGAACATCGTTGACCGCGGCTACATCATTCACGAGGGCCGCGTCATCGCCGAGGGGCCCCGGGATTATCTGATCAACGACGCCAAGGCGCGGGAGTTCTACCTCGGCAAGGATTTTAACCTCTAACCCATGCCCAAAGCCATCCACGGCATTACCGTCGCCCATTTCTTCGAGACCTACGGCGCCAGGCTCAAGCTGGAGCTCGTGACGGGTCGCGAGGGCCTGCATCGTCTTATCCGGGAACCGGCGATCAACCGGCCGGCCCTCGCGCTCACCGGATTCTTCAAGTATTTCGCCAACAAGCGCATTCAGGTGCTGGGTGCCGCCGAGATGACCTTCCTGCGCACGCTGCCCGAAGGCGCCCAGCGCAGCGTCCTGAACGGCATGGCCGACCGCCATATTCCCTGCATCGTCCTGACCCGGAATTTCAACTTTCCGCCCGCGATGCTCGAGGTCGCGCAAAATCGCCGTCTGCCGATCATTCGCACGCCGATGATCACGATGAACTTCGTGAACACGGCCACCCTGTGTGTGGACAACGAGTTCGCCCCGTCCGCCACCGAGCAGGGCACCACGGTCGACGTCAAGGGCGTGGGCGTGATGATCCGCGGGGACAGCGGCGTGGGCAAGTCCGAGTGCGCGCTCGCCCTGATCGAGCGCGGTCACAGCCTGGTCGCCGACGATATCACCGTCATCAAGGTGCTCGATGAACGCGAGCTCATGGCCAGCAGCCGGCCCATCACGCGGGGCTACATGGAGTGCCGCGGCATCGGCATCATCAACATCGCCGAGATGTTCGGCATCAAGAGCGTCCGGCTCGAAAAACGGATCGACATGGTCGTAAGCTTGCGGGCGTGGACGCCGGAGGCGGTGGAGGAGCGCACCGGACTCGAGGAATACTACTACGAGATTCTCGGGATCAAGGTGCCTCACGTCGAACTGTATGTGCGCCCCGGCCGGGACATCGCCCGCCTGGTCGAGGTGGCCGCCATGGTGCAGGCGCTCAAACGCATGGGCCACGATCCGGCCCAGGATTTCAACAACCGGCTCATCGCGCACATGGCGGAACATCCCGCCGGGATCAAGAAGTTGCTCCGGGTGACCGAATGCCCCTATCCGCGGGAGGAGCCCAACCGCGGACCGATCGCCTAGCGGGCTGTCGGGCTCCGGGCCCTTCAGGCTGCTAAATGCAAAACGGCCGGCCTCGCGGCAACCCCTCAATCTTCCTCTCATGTCCACCCCACGTTCTGATGGCCGCCGCACCGACGAATTGCGCCCGATCACCTTCGAGATCGGCCCGGCTCCCTATGCCGCCGGCTCAGTGCTGGCGCGCTTCGGCCACACCCAGGTCATCTGCGCCGCGACGATCGAGCCCAAGGTGCCGACGTGGATGCGCCAGCAGGGTGTGGCCGGCGGCTGGTTGACCGCGGAGTATTCCATGCTGCCCTACAGCACGCTCGAGCGCAAGCAGCGCGACATCAGCCGCGGGAAGGTCGACGGCCGCACGATTGAAATCCAGCGCCTGATCGGCCGATCGCTCCGCGCCGTCATCGACCTCCAGAAGCTGGGCGATAACACCCTGTGGATCGACTGCGACGTCCTGCAGGCTGACGGAGGCACCCGCACTGCCTCGATCACGGGGGCCTATCTGGCCGCGCGCCTCGCCATCCAGAAGCTGCTCGACGACCGGCGAATCGCCGCAAATCCGCTCGACGATTCGGTGGCCGCCGTGAGCGTGGGTCTGCTGGAGGAACAGGAGTTGCTCGATCTGGCCTACGTCGAGGACAAGGATGCGGCGGTGGATTTCAACGTCGTGATGACGGGCCGCGGCCAGTTTGTGGAAGTGCAGGGGAGCGGCGAGGAGGCGACCTTTTCCCATGAGCAACTGCTGCAGCTGCTCGGGCTGGCCCAAAAGGGCCTCAAGGAACTCGCCGGCCTGCAAACGGCCTTTCTCACTAAGCACCTGTTGAAGTTCTAGCGGGAAGGTGGCCGGCTGCGATTGGCGGGCTTCCAACGGGAGGAGCTCTGCGAACTGTCGGTTCGGGCGCTGTAGGGCTGGGTCGCCTGCCCTGAGCGTGCCGAACGGGCCGAACCCCGCCGCACTCCCGGCCTACAGGCGCACCCGGCGCAACCGCAGGGCGTTGGAAACGACGCCAATCGAGCTCAGGCTCATGGCGACGCCGGCGAGCATCGGATTGAGCAGCCAGCCGCACACCGGATAGAGCGCGCCCGCGGCGATCGGAATGCCCAGACCATTGTAGAGGAACGCGAGCCAGAGGTTCTGCTTGATGTTGCGCAGCACGGCGCGGCTGAGGTGCCTGGCCTTCACGAGTCCGCGCAGGTCTCCCTTGACCAGCACGATGCCGGCGCTGTGCATGGCGACATCCGTGCCCGTGCCCATCGCGATTCCGACGTCGGCCGCCGCCAATGCCGGCGCGTCGTTGATGCCGTCGCCCGCAAAGATGACGATTTCTCCAGCTGCGCGATGCTCCCGCACGAGCTCCTGCTTGCGGGCTGGCGTGACGCCCGCATGCACGCCGTCCAGCCCCAGCGACCGGGCGACAGCCAAGGCCGTCGTTTCGCGGTCTCCCGTGACCATCACGACGCGCAACCCGAGCCGGTGCAATCCGGCGATCGCCTCGGGCGTGGTCGCCTTGATCGGATCATCCAGCACGAGCGTGCCGGCCGCGCGGCCGTCGATGACGACGCTTACCAGGGTGGCGATCGGATGCTGGAGGAGCGCCTTGTCCCGAAGGCGCTCGGGAGCCGCCAGGCTGTCGATGGGCGAAAGTCGAGGGTCGAGAGGCAGTGGGTGCCTCCGGGCCTCTGCGCAAATGCTCGCGACCGAGCGCTGCACTGTCCGGCTGGCCGGTCGGCACTCGTCGCTCGACTCTCGACTGCGCACTTCTGCGCCGGGAGCGGTGAGCTCCATCCGCCCAACCTTGATGGTTTTTCCCTGGACCTGCGCGCTGACGCCCATCCCGGGTTCGGTGAGAAACGCCTCGGCGGCCGGAAGCCGGAGCCCGCGGGCTTGCGCGGCCGCGACGATTGCGCGGGCCAGCGGATGCTCGCTGGAGCTCTCGGCCGCCGCGGCGAACATCAGGAGATCATCGGCTGTTGTAGCCGGGGCTGTCGGCCCCGGCCCGGGGTCAGCGACCCCGGCTACAGATGAGGCCGGCACTATCGCCACGACTCGCGGCTTGCCCTCGGTCAGGGTGCCGGTCTTGTCGATGAGCAGAGTCGTTGCCTGCGCCAGCCGTTCCAGCGCCTCGGCGTTTTTCACCAGAATCCCGGCCTGGGCCCCGCGGCCGATGCCCGTGACGAGCGACACCGGCGTGGCCAGCCCGAGGGCGCAGGGGCAGGCGATGATCAGCACCGCGACCGCGTTGACGAAGGCGAAGATCAGGCGCGGCTCCGGTCCGAGCCAGAGCCAGAGCCCGAACGTTACGACCGCGATGCCGGCGACCGCCGGCACGAACCATGCCGCGACCCGGTCGGCGAGCCGCTGGATCGGCGCCTCGCTGTCCCGCGCTTCCTCGACCAGGCGGATGATCTGTGCGAGCAGCGTGTCGCGGCCAACCCGCTCGGCGCGCAGGACGAAGCTGCCGGTGGTGTTCAGGGTTCCGCCCGACACCGGGTCGCCGCCACCCTTTGGGACGGGCTCCGCTTCGCCCGTCAGCATCGCCTCGTCGACGTTGCTGGCGCCTTCCGTCACCCGGCCGTCGACGGGCACCTTCTCGCCCGGGCGCACGCGGAGGAGATCGCCGGGGACCACCTGTTCGACCGGCACATCGGCTTCGCAGTCACCGCGGATCCGATGGGCCAGCTTCGGCGCGAGATCCATCAGGGCGCGGATGGCGGCGTCGGTGCGCGCATGTGCGCGCTGCTCCAGGATCTGACCGATCAGCACAATGGCGGTGATGACCGCGTTGGCCTCGAAATAGAGCGGCGCGCCGTGCGCTCCGCGGAGCGCCGCGGGAAAGCGATGGCCAAAGAGCAGCGCCGCCGTGCTGTAGAAAAAAGCCGCACCGGTGCCGGTCACAATGAGGGTGAACATGTTGGTGTCCCAGTCCCGCAATGAGACCCACCAGCGGCGGATAAAAGGCGCCCCGCTCCAGAAGAACACCGGGACGGTCAGGGCAAATTGCAGCCAGCCGGAGAGCCGCGGATCAAGCCGGTGCATCAGCGCCGGAGCGACCATGTCGCCCATGGCCAGGACCAGGACCGGCCCGCCCAGGGCCAGCGCCACCCAGAAACGTGGCAGGAGAACCCGCGCGGCCGGCAGGCCCATGTAGACCGGCGCATCCGGATCGGGCAGAGACCCGGCGGCGGGAGAGTGGCTGGAAAGCTCGGTCATTGGCGACGGACCGGAAAGTTCGGATGGGATGCCTGGGAAAGCAGGAAGAGCGCAGACCAGAGATCACGCGGACACAAAGTCTTTTCTGCACTCCCGGTGCGTTTCTGCGAGCCGTACCACCCCACTCCCGGATTGTCTTGCCCACCCGGGATGTTCTAGCTCTGTGACCGATGACGTCATCCCCTTCCGGCGCACCCCAACACGAACCGTTTATTCCCGACGCCACGGTGATGCGCGAGTTCACCCTGCGCGCCGTGCTCACCGGCACCATCCTCGGCATCGTCTTTGGGGCCTCGTCGCTCTATCTGGTGCTCAAGGTCGGTCTCACGGTGAGCGCATCGATTCCCGTCGCGGTGATCTCGCTCGCGCTGTTCCGCGCGCTGTCGAAGGTCGGGGTGCGCGACGCCACCATCCTCGAAAACAATATCTCCCAGACGGCGGGCTCGGCCGGCGAATCGATCGCCTTCGGCATCGGCGTGACGATGCCGGCGATTCTCATTCTTGGTTTCGAACTGGAGCTGACGCGGGTGATGCTGGTGGGAATCCTGGGCGGATTGCTGGGCATCCTGATGATGATTCCGCTGCGGCGGGCGCTCATTGTGAAGGAACACGGGATCCTCAAATACCCCGAGGGCACGGCCTGCGCGGCGGTGCTGACCGCCGGAGCGTCGCCCGAGAGCCGCCTGGCCGCGTCGGCCTCGGCCAAGGCTGATATGGCGTCGGCGGCGGCGGCCGGGCTGGGCCGGTCGGCCGGCGGGCAGGTGATCTTCACCGGTTTCGGGGTCGGTCTGCTCTACAAGACCCTCAACATCGCATTGAAGGGCTGGAAGGACATTCCCGAAAAGATCTTTGGCGCGCCGTTCAAGAGCGGCTCGGTCGGAATCGAGATCTCGCCCGAACTCCTCGGCGTGGGCTATATCATCGGTCCGCGGATCGGCTCCATCATGTGCGCCGGTGGGGTGCTCGCCTACCTGGTGCTGATTCCGATGATCAAGTTCTTCGGCGAAGCGTTGGCGGGTCCGCTGGCCCCGGGGACGAAGCTGATCAGCGCGATGGGCCCGGATGAGATTCGCGGGGCGTACGTGCTCTATATCGGGGCGGGAGCGGTGGCGGCGGGGGGTATCATCAGCGTCTTTCGGTCGCTGCCAACGATCTGGCATGGCTTGCGCGCGGGTCTCGGTGATTTTCAACGTTCCCGGACGCCGGGCGGCGGAGCGGCAGTGCGGCGCACAGATCACGACCTGCCGATGATGTTCGTCGGCGTCGGGCTGGTGGCGCTCATGACGGCCATTACTTTGGCCCGGCCGCTGCATATGAACCTGCTGGGCGCGCTGCTCATCGTGCTCTTCGGTTTTTTGTTTGTGACGGTCTCCTCGCGGCTCACCGGCGAAATCGGCTCCTCCTCGAATCCCATCTCGGGCATGACCGTGGCGACGCTGCTGCTCACGTGCCTGATCTTCCTGATCGTTGGCTGGACGGGGGGCACCTATTACGTCACCGCACTGTCGGTCGGGGCGGTTGTCTGCATCGCGGCCTCCAACGGCGGCACCACCTCGCAGGACCTGAAAACCGGCTTCCTGGTGGGCGGCACCCCGAAACTGCAACAATACGCGATCCTGGTCGGCGCCTTCGCGTCGGCCCTGGTGCTGGGTCCGATCCTGTTGCAGCTCAACCAGGCCGCCACGGTCTACGTGCCGGTGGCCCAGCTGGCGCCCGGACTGCGCACGGACGCACCGTTGTCCGCCGCCACCGAGCGGCTCAGCGGGCCGCAGTCGCGGCCGGTGACGCTCCGCGAGTGGAACAAAATGGATGGGATTGGCGGGCCGGCTGGCCGCTACCTCGTCAACGAGAGGGGCGAGGCGGTCGTGTCCGTCGAAGCGCGGTCCAACGGTCAGGCTTATCTGCCCGTCCCGCCGGCGACCCCGCGACTGCGCACGGATGCGGCCTCGCTTCCGCCCGCGTCGGAGTACAACGCGGTGCAGGCCCGGCTCGCGACGGGCACATACCATGTCTGGTTCAAGGGAGCCGGAACCTCCGGCCCGGCGGGCAAGTACCTGGTCGACGCGCACGGTGACGCCGTCTGGTACGTCGATCCGGGCATCAACGGCACGTTCAAGCAGCGCCCGGATGGCACGGAGGTCCGCAAGTTCGACGCTCCGAAAGCGACGCTGATGAGCTACATCATCAAGGGCATCCTCGACCGCAAGCTGCCGTGGGCGCTGGTGCTGCTCGGCGTGTTCATTTCCGTCACGCTCGAATTGGCCGGGATTCCTTCGCTGGCGTTCGCCGTCGGCGTGTATCTGCCCCTCTCCTCGTCCTCGCCGATCTTTGTCGGCGGACTCATCCGGTGGCTCGTCGACCGGAAGAAACGCCACGAACTCCGGCATACCGATCTCGATGAAACGCAGCTCATCGCGGAGAGCGACAAGAGTCCCGGCGTGCTCCTGGCCTCCGGTTACATTGCCGGCGGCGCGATTGCCGGGATCATCATTGCGTTTCTGGCGGGCGTGCTCGACCAGGCGGACGCTTTTCTGGCGACCTGGTCCTCCGCCCACAATCCATTCTATGACGGTCCGCAGGCGGACGCGCTGGCGATGATTCCGTTTATCCTGCTAACCGGGTTCCTTTATTTCGTGGCGCGGGAGAAGTTGCTGGCGGACCGTCCGCCACCCAGTAGCGCCGGTCTGTGACCGGCGGATCGGAACCGCCAGGCCGAGACTGGCGCTACGTCTTCTCCAGCACCACCGGGTTGGTGAGCGCGCCGATCTTCTCGATCTCGATCGTGACGGTGTCGCCGGGCTGCAGGAACACCGGCGGCGTGCGCGCGAAGCCGACGCCGTGCGGCGTGCCGGTGAGGATCACAGTGCCGGGCAGAAGCGTTTTGCTGCCGCTCAGGAACTCGATGAGGGCCGGCACGTCGAAGATCATGTCGGCCGTATTCCAGTCCTGCATCACCCGGCCGTTGAGCACCGTGCGGATCTGCAGGTCGTTCGGATCGGAGATCTCGGCCTTGGTCACGAGCACGGGGCCCAGCGGGCAAAAGGTGTCGAAACTTTTCGCCTGGCACCACTGGCCTCCACCCCAGGGCTTGC
Organism: uncultured Verrucomicrobiae bacterium; assembly: GCA_963722225.1. Lineage (GTDB taxonomy): Bacteria > Verrucomicrobiota > Verrucomicrobiia > Opitutales > Opitutaceae > Fen-1467. The sequence goes on along the minus strand of CAVRNM010000083.1, from coordinate 10,196 downwards.
GCTGCCAGTCCCGGGCGGAAACGTCGTTCGCGCACGTGTAGCCGAGCACGTAATCAAGCGCGCTGGCCCGGGAAACATTCTTGCAGCGCCGGCCGATGACGACCGCCAGCTCGCATTCGTAATCGACTTCCTGACTGGCCAGTCCCTGCGGAATCTCGATCGGATCGCCGGGATTCTGCACCGCGCTGGTGGCCTTGATGAAAAGCACTGGTTTCTCCGGCGCGCCCCGGCCACCCTCCTCGGCGTGCTTCTTGTAGTTGAGGCCGATCGCGAGCAGGTTGGCGGGAACGAGCGGCGCGAGCAGCCTCCCGGGCGGGACGACCCGGTCGGTGACGCGGAAGTCGCCGTAGATATCCCCGGTGATTTCGAGAGCCTTGCCGTCGGTCTGCAGAGCGGCGTAGGCGGGTCCGGCGGGAGAAAGGTGGCGGATGATTTTCATGCGTGTCGCAATGTGGCGGACAAATCTGGCAAATCAACCGCGGGCCGGCCAGCACGGCCAGCGGGCCGATGATCATTTCTTTGGCTCGACGTAGCTCTCCATTCCCGCGCAGGAGCAGACGAGATTGCGGTCGCCGTAGACGTTGTCCACGCGCCCGACTGCCGGCCAGAACTTGCTGGCGCGCGTCCAGGCGTCGGGAAACGCCGCGAGCTCGCGCGGGTAAGCGTGCGTCCAGGTGTCGGCGCAGACCGCCCCGGCGGTATGCGGCGCGTGCTTGAGCGGATTGTCGGCCTTGTCCCACCGGCCGTCCGCGACGCTTTGCATCTCCCCGTGGATCGCGATCAGGGCGTCGCAGAAACGGTCGAGCTCGCGTTTGGACTCACTCTCGGTCGGCTCAACCATCAAGGTGCCGGGCACGGGGAACGACATCGTCGGCGCGTGATAGCCATAATCCATGAGCCGCTTGGCTACGTCCTCGACCTCGACCCCGTGTTTTTTCCACGAACGAAACTCGAGGATGCATTCGTGGGCGACCAGTCCGCCCGCGCCTTGGTAAACCACAGGGAAATACGGTTCGAGCCGCCGGGCCACGTAATTGGCGTTAAGAATCGCGACCTGGGTGGCCGCCGTGAGCCCCTCGGCCCCCATCATGCGGATGTAGAGCCAGGAGATGGGCAGGATCGAGGCGGAACCATGGGGCGCGGAGGAAACGGCGCCGCTGTTTCTCTTTGGCGTTTGGGATTTGGGATCTGGGATTTCAGCGCGAAGCGCGACGTGTCCCGGCAGGAAGGGCACGAGATGTTTCGCCACGCCGATGGGACCCACGCCGGGCCCGCCGCCGCCGTGCGGAATGGCGAAGGTCTTGTGGAGATTCAGGTGACAAACATCGGCGCCGATGAAGCCGGGCGACGTCAGCCCCACCTGCGCGTTCATGTTGGCGCCATCCACGTACACCTGGCCGCCATGCTGGTGGACGATCGCGCAGATCTCCTTGATGGCCGCCTCGAACACGCCGTGCGTGGACGGGTAGGTGACCATGAGCGCGGCGAGATTCGCAGCATGCGCCTCCGCCTTCGCCTGCAGGTCGGCGACGTCGATATTGCCCTGGGCGTCGCAGGCGACGGGCACGACCTTGAAGCCGCCCATCGCGGCGCTGGCAGGATTGGTGCCGTGCGCCGAGGTGGGAATGAGGCAGAGGTTGCGGTGGGCCTCGCCCCGGGAGGCGTGCCAGGCGCGAATGACGAGCAGGCCGGCGTATTCGCCCTGGGAGCCGGCGTTCGGCTGCAGCGAGATCGCGGCGAAGCCGGTGATCTCGGCCAGCCACGTCTCCAGGTCGCGGAATAGTCTCTGGTAGCCGAGCGTTTGCGCAGCGGGCGCAAAAGGATGGAGACGCCCGAACTCGGGCCAGGTCACCGGCAGCATCTCGGTCGTGGCGTTGAGCTTCATCGTGCACGAGCCGAGGGAGATCATCGAGTGGCAGAGCGAAAGGTCGCGGGTCTCGAGCCGCTTGAGATAACGCAGCATCTCGTGTTCGGCTTGATAGGAATTGAACACCGGGTGGGTGAGGAAGGCCGAGGTCCGCGAATGGGGAGGAGGCAGATCCGCAAGTTCCAAATCCCAAGCTCCAAACTCCAAACTGCCACCGCCGAAAAGGGCGGCGAGCGCGCGCACGTCATCGAGCGTCGTCGTTTCGTCGAGCGAGATGCCCACGGTCCGCGCGTCGACGGGGCGCAGGTTCATCCGGGCGGCGGTGGCCGCGGCGAGAATGCCGCTGGCGTCGACCTCGGCGACCGTGAGCGTGTCGAAGACCGGCCCGTCATTGACGCGCGCGCCGGACGCGGCCAGCGCTCGCGCCAGGATCTGGGTCAGCGCGCGGACCCGCCGGGCGATGCGGCGGAGTCCTTCCGGGCCATGGTAGACCGCGTACATCGCCGCCATGACGGCGAGCAGGACCTGCGCGGTGCAGATGTTGGACGTGGCCTTTTCGCGGCGGATATGCTGTTCGCGCGTGCCCAGGGCAAGCCGCAGGGCGGGATTTCCGTGGACGTCTTTGGACACGCCCACGAGGCGGCCGGGCATCTGGCGCTTGCAGGCATCGCGCGTGGCCAGATAGCCCGCGTGCGGTCCGCCAAATCCCATTGGAACGCCGAAACGCTGGGCTGAACCCACGGCGACGTCGGCGCCGAATTCACCGGGCGGGCGCAGCAACGTCAGCGCGAGCAGGTCGGCCGCGACGACGCAGTGCGCCCCGACCGCGTGCACCTTCCCGAAAAACCCGGCGAAGTCGCAGATCTCGCCCCGGGTATCGGGGTATTGCACGAGGACGCCCGCGAGATCGGCGGCGGGCTCGTAGGCGCGGTGGTCGCCCACGACGACGACGATGCCGAGCGGCTGCGCGCGGGTGCGGACCACCTCGATCGTCTGCGGGTGGCAGGCGGCCGACACGAAGAAAACCTGCGAGGCGCCTTCCTTGAGACGGTGGCAGAGCATCATGGCCTCGGCGGCGGCCGTGCCTTCGTCGAGCATGGAGGCGTTGGCGATCTCCAGGCCGGTGAGGTCGCAGATCATCGTCTGGAAATCGAGCAACGCCTCGAGCCTTCCCTGGGAAATTTCCGCCTGGTAAGGGGTGTAGGCCGTGTACCAGCCGGGATTCTCAAGGATGTTGCGCTGGATGACCGCCGGGGTCAGCGTGTCATAGTACCCCATGCCGATGAAGCTCCGGAAGACCTGGTTCTGGGCGGCAATGGCGCGCAGCTCGGCGAGCGCGGCACTCTCGCCGGCCGCCGCCGGGAGCTGCAAGGGCCGGGACAGACGGATCGGCGCGGGGACCGCGGCGTCCGCCAGCGTTTCGAGCGACGGCTGATCGAGGAGCCGGAGCATGGCGGTGATATCGGCGGAATCGGAGCCGAGGTGCCGGCGGGCAAAAGTGTCAAGCGGAGCGACCAATTCGCGGTTCGAAGACATACTTGCGGACGGTAGGCCGGGGCAGTGGCGGCGCAATAGTGATTTGATTTGGTTTCGTCGCCTGGCGGACAATCACTGAGATTTACGGTATGTACTGACGCCGGTGGTGCGCGTTGTCCCAACGCGCTCAAAGCGTCTTGAGGACCCTTGTCTCCAGCCCAAACAGAGGACAAGCCGCTCCACCTCTGTCCGTCACTTCGTTAGGAAAGCCTCAATACGAGGAGTTGGGCGGTTGAATGTGGGCGAGGTCGCCGGACGGTTTGTACTTTTGCGAAGAAGGCTATCGTTCTATGGTCCGCGCTTCGCCAATGAACCTCGCCCATCCATTTGCCACCAAGGCCGCCCGCGCGGCGTACATCGATCGCCGGCTGGCGGAGCTGTATCCGGAGACGCCGATTCCCCTGGAGCACACCGATGCCTTCACGCTGCTGGTGGCGGTGGTGCTTTCAGCGCAATGCACCGATGTGCGGGTGAACCAGGTCACGCCCGCCCTCTGGGCCCGCGCCCGGACACCCGAAGCCATGAGCCGGGTGCCGGTCGCGGACGTCGAGGCGATCATCCGGCCGTGCGGACTCGCGCCGCAGAAGTCGCGGGCGATCGTGGAGCTGTCCCGCCTGCTCGTGGAACGGCATGTCGGGCTGGTGCCGCGCAGTTTTGCCGAGCTCGAAGCGCTGCCCGGCGTGGGGCACAAGACCGCGTCGGTGGTCATGGCGCAGGCTTTTGACGAGCCGGCTTTTCCGGTCGACACCCATATTCACCGGCTGGCCCAGCGTTGGATGCTGACGAACGGTCGCAGCGTTGAGCAGACCGAGCGCGACCTGAAACGGCTTTTTCCGCGGGAGCATTGGCGCCAACTGCATCTGCGAATGATCTTTTACGGCCGCCAGCATTGCACGGCCCGCGGTTGCGACGGAACGATCTGCGAAATCTGCCGCACACTTTTCCCGGCAGAACGGCGGACTTCGATCTCGCCGTTCTGCCGGGAAAAAGTAGTTAGTCTGAATCGGGGCTGGCCAAGTTCTTCATTCGCGCTGGGTCCGGTACCCAGAGTTTGTTCCGGATTCTTAACTCTGACGGTTTTATGACCTTCTGCAAAATGGCGGAGCCATTTCATTCGAGCTGCGCGAAGGACGAAGTCCGGCGCGCAGCTCGGTTTACACAGTTGCCAATCCTGCGGAAAGCGGGAAGCTATTGGACTTTCATCTGACATGTTACGAAAAATCATTGCGTCGATCCGCAAGACATTGACGCCCACAATGGCCGCCGCTCCGACAAGACCGGCGCCCAAGACTTCCTCCCGGCCCTCCGGCCACGAGCAATCGCCGACGTCCCGGCCGCAACCCTCGGGACGGTCCGATCAAGATCGCGGACGAGGCCGCGGGCGTGGCCGTGGCCGAGGTCGGGGCCAGGGTCAGAGCCATGGGCATGGTCAGGATCGGAGCCAGGGTTACCGTCAGCAATCCGGCCACGAGCCGAGGTCCGAGCAGAGAACTGAACCGAGGGCCGATTCAAGGCCGGTTTTCCGCCACGCCCCGCGACCCGACCACCCGGCGCCGGTCCACCACCAAGCAGCCGCAATGCCGCATTCTCCGGTGCACGCTCCGCCGGCGGCCGCGCCGGTGATGAATAGTCTGTTCTCGAAACTCGGGCTCTCGGACGCGATGGCCTACGCCGTGGAAAAGATGGGCTACACCGAGCCAACCCCTATTCAAGTGCAGGCCATTCCGGTGGTGCTCGCGGGCCGCGACGTCATTGGCTCCGCCCAGACCGGCACCGGCAAGACGGCCGCCTTTGCCCTGCCGATCCTCCAACGCCTCGGCGCCCATGGAGCCCTGCGCTGCCTTATTCTCGAACCCACGCGCGAACTCGCCGTCCAGGTGGAGGAGGCATTCCGTGATTTTGGCAAGTTCACCAATTTGCGCAACACCGTGATCTACGGCGGTGTGGGCTACGGGAAACAGCGCGAGGATCTCCAGCGTGGCGTCGATGTGGTGATGGCGACACCCGGCCGGCTGCTCGATCTCCTGGAGCAGCGCGACCTGACGCTGCGCGATGTCAACGTGCTCGTCCTCGACGAGGTCGACCGCATGCTCGACATGGGCTTCCTGCCGGATGTGAAGCGCATTGTGCAGCAGTGTCCGCGCGAGCGACAGACGCTGCTGTTCACCGCCACCCTGCCGCCCGAGATCGAGTCACTCGCCGCCTGGGTGTTGCATGATCCGGTGACGGTGGCGGTCGGCCGGCGCCGCGCGCCCGCCGAGACGGTGTCGCACGCGTTTTACCCGGTGGTGGCGACGCAGAAATTCGACCTCCTCTCTGTGCTGCTGGAACGCACCAATTTTGAGAGCGTGCTGATCTTCTGCCGCACGAAGATTGGCGCGGACCGCGTCGCCGGCCGGCTGAAAACGCACAAGCATTTGGTCGCGGTGATGCACGCGGATCGCAACCAGAGCGAACGGCAGGAGGCGCTGCAGGGTTTCAAGGCCGGCCGCTACGAGGTGCTGGTGGCGACGGACCTCGCCGCCCGCGGGCTCGACATCGCCGGGGTGACGCACGTGGTCAACTTTGACGTGCCGGAGAATCCGGAGGATTACGTCCACCGCATCGGCCGCACCGGCCGCGCCCATCACACCGGGGACGCCTTCACGCTGGTGACCGAGGAAAGCGTGCGCGATGCGCGCAGCATCGAGCGGTTCATCGGGCGCGCGATCGAGTGGAAGCGGCTTGATGGTTTTCCGTACATCTACTCGGCGCTGTTCGATGAGCGCGAACAGATCGCGGAGGAAACGGCCAAGCCGGTGAGCCGGCTGCACCGCGGCCTGCGCCGGTAGAGGAAACCGGCGGATTTCATCCTTCGGTTTCCTTGGCAAGATGGCCGAGCCATTTTGTCTGCGTCTTTTTGCGACCGGGTGCGTCTGCTTGGATGGAATCCAATCATCCATGAAAAACCTCGATGCCTTCCAGATCAGGGATTACGTCCGCGAGCGTTACGGCGCCATCGCGGAGCAGTCAGATTCAAGTGGAGATTCCGCTGGGTGCTGCGTGCCCGCCGAAGCCTCGGCGAAGGCGGGCGGCTGCGGCAGCGGCTCCGGCGGCGGCGATTGTTGCGGCGTTGCGGAGGCGGAAACCTACAGCGAAACGCTCGGCTATTCCGCCGCCGATGTGACCAGCGTGCCGGCGGGCGCCGATCTCGACCTCGGCTGCGGCAACCCGCTCGCGCTCGCCTCGATCAAGCCGGGTGAGACGGTGCTCGATCTCGGCAGCGGCGCCGGATTCGACTGCCTGCTCGCCGCGCGCCAGCTCAACGGCACCGGGCGCGTCATCGGCGTGGACATGACGCCGCCAATGATCGGCAAAGCCCGTCGCAACGCGGCCAAAGCCGGGTTTGCCAACGTCGAGTTTCGACTGGGAGAGATCGAGCACCTGCCCGTGGCGGATGGAACCGTCGATCTGATTATCTCCAACTGCGTCATCAATCTTTCGCCCGAGAAAGCCCAGGTCTTTCGCGAGGCGTTTCGGGTGCTCAAGCCCGGCGGCCGGCTGGCCATTTCCGACGTGGTGGCAACGAAGCCCGTGCCGCCCGCGCTGCGGGAGAAACTTCCGGCGATCGGAGCCTGCGTCGCCGGGGCGGCCTTGATCTGCGACCTGAAGGCGATGCTGCACGATGCCGGGTTTGTCCGCGTCGGGATCCAGCCGAGGGATGCTTCACGCCAGACCATCGCGCAATGGACCGAGGACGCCGGAGTCGCGGATTTTGTGGTTTCCGCCTTTCTCACGGCCTGTAAATCATGACGACCGTGAAATGCGTTGCTCCTGCCGTTGAGATCTCTGCCGCGGCGCCGAAGGACATTCCCGCCATCACCGCCCTTCTGCGCGAGGCCGGGCTGCTGCACGAGGGTTTTGCCAGCCACCTCGCGCACTTCCTGGTGGCCCGGCGCGGAAGCGAAGTTGTCGGCGCGATCGGCTTCGAATTGCATGGTGCGGACGCGTTGCTGCGATCCCTGGTTGTCGCCGCAGGACTGCGCGGCGGTGGTCTGGGCGATCGCCTCGTGAAGCGTCTGGTCGTGCCGGCGCGGCGCGCGGGGGTGAGGCGGTTCTACCTGCTGACAACGACGGCGGAGGCGTTTTTTTCGAAACGCGGTTTCCACCAGGTCGCGCGGCCAGCGGTGCCCACGGCAATCGCCGGCACGGAGGAATTCAACAGCCTGTGCCCGGCGAGCGCAGTGTGCCTGATGCGGAGCCTGGAGGCCATCCGTCGGCCATGACCGCACAGCCATTCGATATAAATGTGCTGGAGATGGCCCCGCGCCTGCGGGCGTTTCTCCGGCGCCGGGTGCGCGACGACGCGACCGCGGACGATCTGACGCAGGACACGCTGCTCAAGGTCTACCGTTCCCGCGCGACGCTGCGGGACGGGACGCGCCTGCAAGCCTGGTTATACCGCGTGGCGCGGACCACGTTGATCGACTATTACCGCCGCCAGAAACCGACGGAAGAGCTGCCCGCGGCGATCGTGTCGGAGAGCCGGGACGAACTTGAGGCGATGCGGACGGCCATCGGGGCGTCGGTGCAGCGGTTCCTGGAGGAGCTGCCGGAGATCTACCGCGAGCCGGTGCGGCTGGCCGAAGTGGAGGGCCTGCCGCTGGCGAAGATCGCGCTGCGAATGGATCTGTCGCTCACCGCCGTGAAGTCGCGGGTGCGGCGCGGCCGGCAGATGCTCAAGACAAGACTGCAGGCGTGCTGCCGCTTCGAGTTCGACCGGCTGGGCCAAGTGATCGGCTGGGAGCGCCGGAACCTGCTCTGCTGCGAGAAATGCGGCGTAAGATGATGCGGGCTCAAGCTGTCCCGTCGCTTTTCGATCGTCAGTAGCTGGCGCCAAATGGTGGGTAGGGCTGGCGCCGTATCGACGGGCTCAAGGCCCCGGTTCGAGGCGTTTGTCGCCGAGCCAATTGCCCACAGGTCGGGAACGGTCCGCCGATCCTCCGTCGCCAAGCCATGGAGGACAGGCTGAGCGGCGAACCTGCGTCGGCGGCCTTGCCTTGAGGTTCGCCATGCTTTGGTATGTTCTGGAAGTTGGTAACCAAGTCCGTCGCCTTTGTCCGTAACCCTTGGCACCGCTCTCTGATGGCCACCGCAAATTCCGACACCAGCAGTCTCAATCCGATCGAAGAGACGCTTTGGAAAGCGGCTGACAAGTTGTGCGACCGGTTTGCGGAATCCGCCCGGCTCGAACGCGCCATCCGCGAAAACCTCCGCTCGCTCGGGTATGAAGTCTGAGAAGCCAATCCGGGCGTTGCGCCTTCCGCCCGACTACGCCGTCTGGCTGACGGCGCTGAAGGAGCGCGTGCGTTCGGCCCGGCTTCGGGCGGCGGCCCGGATGAACCAGGAGCTGATTGCACTCTATTGGGACATCGGTCGCTCCATCGTCGAAGGCCAACGCGATCGCGGCTACGGCAAGCAAGTGGTCGAACGGCTGGCGGCGGATTTGCAGGCGGAATTTCCAGGGCTGGCCGGGTTTTCTCCTCTGAATGTTTGGCGGATGAGGGCTTTCTACGAAGCCTACGCCGGCGACGAATGGATTCTGTCGCAGGCTGTGACAGAATCGGCCGGGACGATTGGGCAACAGGCTGTTGCGCAATTAGATCCCTCGCTCGCCCCGGTCGTACCCTCAATTGTCCAAAAGCCTGTTGGACAATTGGACGCCGGCCCTCCGGAGCCGCTGGCGTCGCTTCCGTGGGGGCACAACATCCTGCTCCTCCACAAGCTCAAGTCGCGCTTAGACCGCCTGTGGTATGCGCAGGCCGCGGTCGAGAACGGCTGGAGCCGCGCCGTGCTTGGCGCGCAGATCGAGCAGCGGGCGCACCGGCGGGCGGGAAAGGCCGTGACCAACTTCGCCGCCACGTTGCCCCCGCCGCAGTCCGACCTCGCGCAACAGACGCTGCAGGATCCCTACGTTTTCGATTTCCTCACACTCGATGCTGCCGCGCGCGCGCGCGAGCTGGAGCAAGGGCTCGCCGACCACATCCAGAAGTTCCTCGTCTCGCTCGGCGCCGGTTTCGCCTTCGTCGGCCGGCAGGCGCATCTCGCCGTCGAAGGGGAGGACTACTACCTCGACCTGCTCTTCTACCACCTGAAACTGCGCTGCTTCGTCGTGATCGATCTCAAGATAGAGGCGTTCAAGCCGGAGTTCGCCGGGAAGATGAACTTTTATCTGTCCGCGGTGGACGACCAGTTACGGCACCGCGACGACCAGCCCAGCATTGGCGTGCTGCTCTGTCGCGGGAAGAACCGGCTGACGGTCGAGTACGCCCTGCGCGACCTGAAGAAGCCCATCGGTGTGGCCGAGTGGCGCACCCGTTTGGTGGATTCGCTACCGAAGAAACTCCAGGGCAGCCTACCCACCGTGGCGGAAATTGAGGCGGAGTTGGGAGGGCGGAAGTGAAACTCGCTGATTTTGGGCTTCCGGAGTCTCCTCTCGGCCCGGCGCCCGTGAGCAGCCTTAGTCAGGCACCTCGCGTTGCCTGCCCGATGAAGTCTTTCAAGAAATCCAGGCAGGCCCGCGAGCCCCGGCGGCCGTCACTTGCATGACCGCCGCCGTTTTCCATCTATTGGCTTCTGTTTCGCCTTCATGAGCCGTGAGATGTGCTACCGCTGTTTCTGGCCGAAGGCGCTGTGCTGGTGCGATTCCATCCGCCCCATGCCGACGCGTACGAAGCTCGTGTTCCTCATCCATCCGAAGGAGTACAAGGATCAGCGCACCGGCACCGGCCGGCTCACGCACCTCTGTCTGGCC
>CAVRNM010000082.1:0-39737 GCA_963722225.1 uncultured Verrucomicrobiae bacterium | reverse complement strand
AGCGCCGAAGTGCGGCCGTTCATCACGCTCGGCCATGAAACCGCTGCCGGGGCGAGCACGGTTGGCCGTCTGCTCGTGCCGCTGCTCGACCAGTCGTTCCGGGAAGAGGGGCAGGGCTGGGTCTTTCTCGACAAGGATCTGCTCACCCACGCGCTCGCGACCCACCACCTGCCTGAGCGCCTGGTTGATTTTCTGTCCGAGGACAAGGTTTCCGAAATCAAGTCGGTCATCGGCGAACTGGTCGGTTTGCATCCTTCGCTTTGGGAACTTGAACACCAGGTGGCGGAAACGATGATGCAGCTTTCCTATTTGGGCCGCGTGGTCATCGTCGGCCGCGCCGCCTACCTGGTCACCCGGTCGCTGCCGGGCGGGTTTCATGTGAGGCTCGCTGCGTCCACGGAGGTGCGCATCCAGCGCGTGATGCAGCTGCTGAAATGCGATGTTGCCGCCGCGGCGGCCCATATTCGCAAAACGGATCGCGGTCGCCGGCGGTTTGTCCGGACTCGCTTTGGGGAGGATGTGGACGATCCGCATCTTTACGATCTCGTCATCAACACCGACCGGATGACACCGATGGCGGTGGCCTGTCTCATCGTGGAAGCCCTGCGCAACCGGATCCGGGACCTGAAGGCGACCGGAGGGACGGAATCGAAGGCCCCGTTCTCCGTGCCGACGGGGGGGATCTAACAAAGTAAACGATCCGCCAAGCCAAGCTTCGGCAGCTCCACCGCAAAACGGTTTTGCGCCGGACGGGAAGAAGCTTGTAGCCAATGGCGCCGACCCCGGGGCCAGCTTAGCCGGCACTATGCATTCGAGTGTAGGGCCGTCGCTTGTCGACGGGCCGTTGGCCGAGCGCAAACGGTCCGGCCACAAGGGCCGACCCTACATTCACTCGGAAACAAGAAGTAAAAGTGAGAGTGAGGTCGTGGGGAACGGACGTTTCCCTGCATGTTCATGGCCCAACTGCATCAATCCGGTTTAGTCCCTTGAGGCTATCCGAAAACCCATGGGAGAGCCGGAATCGTAGGGGCGCGATCTTGTCGCGCCCTCGAAGATGGGCGCAGCGAACCGGCGCCCCTACGTTCATTCGCGGGTTTTCGGATAGCCTCTTGCCAGATTTCTGTGTGGTCAGGTCGGCGGCAATCGCGGCGGCGGGTCACCGGCCGAGGCGCGCGAGGCAGGCCTTCACGAGTCCGGCCCAAAGAGGGTAGGCGGCCGGCTGGAGGTGGGTGCCGTCGGTGCTCAGCTCCGGTTTCAGATGGCCGTCGGAAGCGAGCACGGCGTTGAGATCGAGAAACTCGACGTGGTTGACGCTGCAGTAGTCATGGAGGCGGGCATTCAGTGCGGAGATTGCAGCGTTGGTCGCAGGTTCGTCGGTCTTCAGGATGACGGATTGCACGACGGGGATGACCCCGTGCTCGCGCCACCACGCGATGGCCTGAAGGTAATTCGTGAAGATCCGGTCGGACGGGACGCCGAGCGTGAGATCGTTGATCCCTCCTTCGAGAAAGACAACCGTCACCCGCGGATGCTCGCGGACGACGTCCTTGAAGGTCCAGCCCAGCTGTCCGGTCGTGTAGCCGGGAATGCCCCAGTTGACGACGTCGTTGCGGCCGAGCAGCTGCTCCCAGTTGCCTTGATGCGTGATCGAGTCGCCGATCATCACGATGGATTTGTCCGGCGGGGCCGGCGCCGCATCGGCGCCGAATGCGGGGGATAGAATGCTGCCGCCGAGCGCGATGAGGAGGCCCAGGAATGTTTTCATCAGAAGGCCGGAGGCCGTTGCGACGGCTCAGAAGGCGAGCCCGGCGGGCACCGGCCCCGGCAGTCCTCGCTTGAGCGCCTCGGTGAGCATCGCCTCGGTGGCGGTGGCGCCGATCCGGGTGACGCCGAGCGCGCGCACGCGCAGGAGATCGTCGAGGGTGCGCACGCCGCCGGCCGCCTTGATCTGCACCTGCGGACCGCTGTGCTTCCGCATCAGGGCCAGGTGGTCGTCGGTGGCGCCGCGGTAGTTGTAGTCGCCACCGGGCTGCTTCACAAAACCATAGCCCGTCGAAGTCTTCACAAAAGCGACGCCATGTTCGGTGCAGATCTCGCACAGGCGGATGATGTGCGCCTCCTGCAGGTAGTCGTTCTCGAAAATCACCTTGAGGAGCGCCCCGCGGCCCAGGCAGGCGGAGTTCACCGCCTTGATCTCGGCCGAGACATCGGGCCAGTCACCGCCGAGGACCTTGCCAATGTTGACCACGACATCGATCTCGGTGGCGCCTTCCGCAATGGCCCGTTCCGCTTCGGCGATCTTGAGCGACCAATGGCTGTTGCCATGTGGAAATCCCGCCACTGCGCAGACGCCGACGCCGGAACCGGCGAGAGCCCCGGCGGCCATCAGCACGGTGTACGGCTTCACACAGGCGGTGGCGCACGCGCAACGGCGGGCGACGGCGAGGCCGGCCTGGACCTGCGCGTCGGTCATCGTCGGGTGGAGAAGCGAATGGTCGATCATCTTGGCGAGATCGAGCACGGAGGGAAGCGCAGGGGCGGGCGGAGCGGAGCAAGTCATGGTGTTTGGGAAGAAACGCTGATTCGCAGTTTAAGGCAATTCTCCAGCGGCCGCCATGCCCAGACCGGCAAAGGCATATCGATTCGCGCACTTGCAGTGTCCGGGAAACCCGGCTGTCATCGGCGGACCATCCAACCCATGCGCGTCATCAAGGAACGTTACCACCGCCCGACGCAGGCTGACGCGGGGGTGCGCGTGCGTCCGGTGTTCGACGACCTCCACCGGCTGCGCATGGAAGGCGACTTCGAGTATCCCGCCCACCGGCATGCGAACTACGAGCTGATCCTCGTCGAGCGCGGCCCTTATCGCTGCCGGTTAAACGAGACGGAGCTGACGCTGGCCCGTGGCCAGATCCTCGTGGTGAAGCCGGGCGACGCGCACCAGGACCATCTGCGGCACGGCCAGCTGCACTACGTGCTGCACTTCCGCCTGCCGGCGGGTTCCCCGCGGGGTCCGGCCGTTGATCTTTTCCGGCCCGACGCGACGCCCCGGATGCAGATCTGCCGGACGAACCATGCCCGCGACGTGCTGTTCATGCGCGAGCTCCGCCGGGAATCCGAGCAGGGGGCCGCGCATGCGGCGGCGGTGCAGGACAGCCTGCTCGAGGCGCTTTTCTGGCGCGCGGTCCGCGATCTGCCTCCCGAAGGGCTCAGCCCGGAAATCCGCCGGCTGCCGCAGAATGAGGCGATGCGCGAGCGGATTGGCGCGGAGATCGAACGGCACCTGCCGGAGAATTCAACCGTGCGGGAGATCGCCCGCGAGCTCGGGATCAGCCCGCGGCATCTGACGGGACTGTGTCGCCGGCTGTTCGGCGATTCACCGGCGCGCCTGCTGCTGCGGCTCAAGCTCCGCCGCGCGGAGGAAATGCTGCGCTACGGCGACCGGCGGGTGAAGGAGGTGAGCGACGCCCTCGGTTTCGCCAATCCGTTCCATTTCTCGCGGGTGTTTCGGCGGCACCTCGGTCGGTCCCCGTCGCAGCGGTGAAAGCAGGCAGAGCGGAAAAGCTAAAAAACAGGGAATCGGGCAATCTGGAAAGCAGAAAAGCGATAAATGGTGAAATCGCAAAGGCGGGGAATCGGGGACCCTTTTCCGTTCGCGGCAGTTAAAGTCCGACAGACTCCGGGCTACGCCTTCTGGAGCGCTTCGAGCTCGGCGGCGGCGGTCTCCCATTCAGCGGTGGCGACCTGCAGGCGGTCGACCACGCCGGTCAGTTCGCGGTTGAGAGCGGCGGCCTTGCCGGCCTCGCTATAGGTCTCCGGCGCCTCGAGCTCGGCGGTGAGTCCCGCCTGGCGGCCTTCGAGTTCTCCGACCTCCTTTTCCAGGTGGGCGACCCGACCGCGGAGCTCTTTCAAGCCGGCTGACTTGGCGGCGCGCGCCGCGGCCTCGACCCGCCGCTGTTCGCGGGTCTTCGGGCCGGTGCGGCCGCCCGATGGCTCGCGGCCGGGGTCGGGTTCGATCCCGGGCTGGTGGTTGGTCAGGGCGGGACGTTCGGTGCTGGAGACGAGGGCGGCCCGGGCGTCGGTGGCGCGCGACTTCTCGAGGTAATAGTCGTAGTGGCCGTGGTAGAGCGTCAGGCGGCCGGTGTCGATGTGCAGCACGCTCCGGGCAAGCGCGCGGATGAAATAGACGTCGTGACTGATGAAGATCAGGGTTCCCTGGTAGGCCTGCAGGGCGGCGATGAGCGCATCCGTGCTGGGGATGTCCAGGTGGGTGCTCGGTTCGTCCATCAATAACAGATTGGGCGGTGCGAGCAGCAGGCGGGCGAGCGCGAGGCGCGATTTCTCTCCGCCGCTGAGGATGCCGATTGTCTTGTGCACGTCATCCTTGCGGAAAAGAAACGCGCCGAGAAGCGTGCGGGCGGTCTGCTCTGTCAAGGCGGGATTATGGGCGCGCATTTCCATCGCCTCGACGAGCACGGTGTGTTCGGGATTCAGCACATCGAGGCGGTTTTGGGAAAAATAGCCGGCGCGAACGTTGTGGCCCAGCTCGCGCTTCCCGGCCTGGATCGGCACCACGCCGGCGAGGATCTTCAGCAGCGTGGACTTCCCGGCGCCGTTGGGCCCGACCAGGACGATGCGCTGGCCGCGCTCCGCGATGAAATCCAGCCCGCGGTAAACCACATGGTCGCCATAGGCCTGGGAGACTCCCGCGAGTGTCACCACCCGCAGCCCGCTGCGCGGCGGCTGGGGAAAGTGGAAGTGCAGGCGCGCGATCTCGGCCTCGGGCGCCTCGATGGCCTCGGCGAGAATGTGGGCAATCTGTTTCTCCTTCGATTTGGCCCGGGAGGCGAGGGTGGCCTTGGCGCCGAAGCGATCGATGAAGCGCTGGAGGTGGGCGACTTCGCGCTGCTGGTTCTTGAAGGCGGCGAGTTGCTGGGCCTCGTTGGCTTCGCGCAGGCGGAGGAAATCGTCGTAGTTGCCGTTCCAGCGCCAGAGACGCTCGCGCCGCAGCTCGAGGATGCCGGTGCACAGGACGTTCAGGAACGCCCGGTCGTGCGAGATCATCAGCAACGCGCCGGGATAGCGCGAAAGAAAATCCTGGAACCACAGCAGGGCCTCGAGATCGAGGTGATTGGTCGGCTCGTCCAGCATCAACAGGTCCGGCGATTGGACGAGCAGTCGCGCGAGGTGGGCGCGCATGACCCAGCCGCCGGAGAACGTGCGGGCGGGCCGATGGTGATCGGCCTCACGAAAGCCGAGGCCGGCGAGGATCTTCTTGGCGCGCGGCTCGAGGGCATAGTCCTCCAGCGTGGAATCGGGGGGGGCCGCGGCGGGGCCATCGGTTTCGTTCTTCCGGGTGCGCGGGCCCACGGCGGCCGGGCTCATCGCGAGCTGCAGGATGGTCTCGTCCCCGGCGGGCGTGCTTTCCTGCGGAAGGAAGCCGACGGTGGTTCCGCGCTGCCAGGTCAGCGTGCCCGCCTCGGCCGAATCCTCGCCCAGGATGATGCGGAACAGGGTCGTCTTGCCCGCGCCATTCGCGCCCACGAGCCCAAACCGGTCGCCGGACAGGATGGTAAACGCCACCTCGGAAAACAGGGTCCGCGTCCCAAAGTGTTTGGCGATGTTGGCGAGTGTGAGCATGGAAGGGGATCTGAAGGAAAGCAAATGGAACGCCGCATCGTCGAGACCGGGATGGCGGTGAAAAAAACGGCGGCCCGCGAGGAACCGCCGGTTCGATGGAATTTAAGCGAATCGGGCTATTTCGGCAGAAGTCCGGCCACGAGGGCCTTTTCTTCCTTCAGTTCGTTCTCGGTCACCGTGAGCTTGTGGCGGCTGAATTCATTGACCGGCAAGCCTGGCACCACCGACCACTTCTGGCCGTCGCTCCGGACGGGGAACGAGTAAATGAGCCCGGGGGCGATGCCGTAGGCGCCGTCCGAGTGGACGCCGACGCTGAAGTACTCGCCAGCGGGCGTGGGAGTGGTGAGCGCCCGGACGGTGTCGACCACGGCGTTGGCGGCCGAGGCGGCCGAGCTGGCTCCGCGGGCCTCGATGATCGCGGCGCCGCGCCGTTGCACCGTGGGAATGAAAGTGTCCTTGAACCAGGCCTCGTCCTTGATGACCTCTGGCGCCGGCCGGCCGCCGATCTTCGCGTTCGTGAAGTCGGGATACAACGTGGTGCTGTGGTTGCCCCAGATGGCGAGGTTGGTGACCGCGGTGATGTCCACCCCGGCCTTCCGGGCGAGCTGGGTCCGGGCGCGGTTCTGGTCGAGCATCGTCATCGCAAACCACCGGTCGGCCGGCACGGCCTTGGAGTTGTTGAGCGCGATCAGGCAGTTGGTATTGCAGGGATTGCCGATGACCAGGACGCGGACGTCGGACGCGGCGTTGCGCGCGATGGCCTGGCCTTGGCCGGTGAAGATCTTGCCGTTGATGCCAAGCAGGTCCTTGCGCTCCATCCCGGCCTTGCGCGGCACCGAGCCGACGAGGAGAGCCCAGTTGGCGCTCTTGAAGCCCTCGTCGAGCGAGGCCGTCGCGACGATTCCCTGGAGCAGTGGAAACGCGCCGTCTTCGAGTTCCATGACCACGCCGCTCAGCGCCTTCAGCGCCGGCTCGATCTCCAGGAGATGGAGGATCACCGGATGGTCCGGGCCAAACATCGAGCCGGAAGCGATGCGAAACAAGAGGGAATAGCCGATCTGGCCGGCAGCGCCAGTGACCGCAACGCGGATGGGAGATTTCATAGGCACGCGAAATCTAGTGGTCGGAGGGCCTGATTGAATGCGAATCGCTTGGGATGGTTAGGAATTAGGGCGCGAAATGGCGAAGATTAACCCGAGCCCGCCGGTGATGACCGGACTGAGGGACTGAAGACGGAGCCTTCAAGAATGAAACCGCGGTGCCAGGGCGGCATGAACCTCGCGGATCGCGCCCTCGGTGGTGGGCCAGTCGATGCACGCATCCGTGATCGAGACGCCATGGCGAAGCTGTTCGCGCGGTTGAGGAAACGGCTGATTTCCGGCGAACAAGTTGCTCTCGATCATCGCTCCCATGATCGAGGTGTTTCCGGCGGTCACTTGGTTCATGATCGCCCGGAGCACCTCCGGCTGGCGCTCGGGCTGTTTGGCGGAATTGCCGTGACTGCAGTCGACGAGAATGGCCTTGGGCAGCCCGGCTTCCTCCAGCAAACGCTCGGCGGCGGAGATATGGTCGGGGCTGTAGTTGGGTCCGTCAGAACCGCCTCGGAGCACAATGTGGCAGTTGGTGTTTCCGCGCGTCACGATGGCGGAGGCTGTTCCTTCGATGCTGATGCCCAGGAAAGTCTGGGGCTGGGCTGCCGCCCGGATGGCGTTGATGGCGGTCTGGAGATTGCCATCCGTGCCATTCTTGAAGCCAAGAGGCATTGAAAGGCCGGACGCCATCTGCCGGTGGGTCTGCGATTCAGTGGTCCGCGCGCCAATTGCGCACCAACAAACGAGATCGGCAATATATTGCGGGGTAATTGGATCGAGCATTTCGGTCGCTGTCGGCAGCCCAAGATCAAGCACGGTGCCCAGGAATGTGCGGGCGAGTCGCAGTCCTTGGGCGATGTCATGCGAGCCATCAAGCCGGGGATCCATGATGAGCCCCTTCCATCCGACCGTGGTTCGCGGTTTCTCAAAGTACACCCGCATGACGATCAAAACCCGGTCGGCGACCTCCCGGGAAAGCTTGGCCAGCCGTTCGCCATATTCTTGGCCAGCAGCGAGATCGTGGATCGAACAGGGTCCGACAATCAGAAGCAGGCGATGGTCGTCTCCAAAGATGAGATTATGTATCTCCTGCCGGGCCCGGGTGATGAACTCAGCTTGCCTCGCGGTCTTCGGCAGGGCGCGGAGGAGTTCGCAGGGTGTCGGGAGGACGCGAGTTTCGACGACATTGATGTCAGACGTTCTTTGCACAGAGGAAGCAAGTTGTAGCGGGGTCAGTTGGCAGGCAAGCCTGTGATAGCGAGCAGCCGTTTGAACGTCGAAGGGGCATTGTTTCTGGGCAAAAATAAAGCGGGCCGGCTACCCCTAACCGGCCCGCTATTGCTTTCTTAGTTACCCCAATACTCCCGCTAGGCGGGAGAAGAGGAAATTGAAACGCCCGATAAAGAGCTATAGGATTTGCGATTCGTCAAATAAATCTTTGATATTCTCGCATGTTATTGTTTTAACGTCCTTATCATAAATAACATGGATGATTTTTTTATTATCATTAACCGAACCCATTTTCGCGGACAAGAGATAGGAGCCAATCGCGGCTTCGCAAAGTTGCGACCGGATTTAGAAATATGACGATTGACTGGGTTCCGACAAAAATCAGGCTCGCCTGCTCGTTCCAACCCCGCGAGATTCCATTTTTCTTTTTTGCCCATGAAGAATTTGGCCGTTGCACGATTCACGGAGCTCTATGGACATGCTCCACATGTTCTTGCGTGGGCGCCCGGGCGCATCGAGTTCATCGGCAACCACACCGACTACAACGGCGGAACCGTCCTCGGAGCTGCCATCAATCTTGGAATGTGGGTGGCGGTGGCGCCGGCGCCAGCCGGAGTCTTGAGGTTCGCCACGGATTCGCAGCGCGGCATCGTTGCCGTGCCGGTCTCGGCCCCCTCCAAGCAGACCGGGCCCCAGCGTTGGGTGAATTACCCGCTTGGTGTCTGGACGAGTTTCCGGGAGTTCGGCTGGCAGCAGCCGGATGGATTGGAATACCTCGCCTGTTCAAACCTGCCGGTCGGTGCCGGACTGAGCAGCAGTGCGGCGATTGAGCTGGCGTCGGCGCTGGCGTATCTTGGCCTGACCGGTGGCGATCCCGCGCGCGAGAGGGTTGTGGCGCTGGGACGGCATGCGGAGAACAATTTTGTAGGGGTGCCCTGCGGGATCCTGGACCAAGGTGTGTCGGGATTTGGCCGGAAGAATCATCTGGTCTTCATTGACTGCCGCGGACCGCGGTTCGAAACGGTGCCGATGCCGCCGGGAGCGCATTTCTGGGTTTTCAATACGCACACGAAACATGCCCTCATCGACGGCATGTATGCAGCGCGCCATCGCGAGTGCATGGATGCGGCGAAGGGGCTTGGCATTTCGCTGCTCGCAGACTTTACGGCTGGGCAACTCGAACAGGGGCGTGCCTTGCTGCCGGAGGTCAACTACCGGCGGGCCAAGCACGTGATCGAGGAGATTGACCGGGTGGCGGGCGTGCGAGCGGCGCTCGCGGCCGGCGATCTCGCTGCCGTCGGGCGCTTTTTGACCGCGTCCCACCGGAGTTCGCAAACCCAGTTTGAGAACAGCACGCCGGAGCTCGATTTTCTCGTCGAGACCCTCGCGGCGGCGCCGCACGTTTACGGCGCCCGGCTGACCGGCGGCGGATTTGGCGGCGCAGTCATGGCCTTTACTGACGCGGAGTTTTCCGCCGCGGACGCCGCGCGCGTGGCCGACGTCTACGCCGGTCGTTTCGGCTCCCGGCCCGATGTGCTCCATTGCGAAACCGGTGAGGGAGCGGAGCGGCTGCATCTGTGAGAATGGCAGCGGGGGCTTTTGCATGAATTCCACACCCGCCCCTGAGACATTGCCACCGGCCGCTTCCGAAGCGCCGCTTGATACCATTGCGATCGCCAACGATCCGGCCCGCTCCGAGGCCGACTGGTATCAGCATGTCTATCAGGGCGACAAGGTGCCGCAGCTCACGGTGCGGGCGGTGGCGATGGGGGCGGTGCTGGGCATGTTGATGAGCGCGGCGAACCTGTACACCACGCTCAAGATCGGCTGGTCGTTCGGCGTGGCCATCACCGCCTGCGTGCTTTCGTACGTCATCTGGAACACGCTGCGCATCCTCTCGTTCGGCCGGCTTTCCAAGATGTCCCTGCTGGAGAGCAACTGCATGCAGTCGACGGCCTCCGCGGCGGGTTTTTCGACCGGCAGCACCATTGCCACGGCGTTTGGGGCGCTGCTCCTTCTGGAAGGGCATCATCAGCCGGTTTGGATCGTCGCCTCCTTCACCGTTTTCTCCGCCGCGCTGGGAGTCTTTCTGGCCGTTCCCATGAAACGGCAGATGATCAACCAGGAGAAATTGCCCTTTCCCTCCGGCATGGCGGCCGCGGTAACCCTGAAGAGCCTGTACACCCAGGGCGCCGAGGCCGTGCGCAAGGCTTACGTGCTGATTGGAGGATTGGTGGCCGGCGTGATCGTCGGCATCCTCAACACCGGCGAGGGCACGCTCGGCATTCTCGACCGGTTCTTTTTGCGGACAAAGCTCCAATTGGCCGAGCTGATTCCGGCCTCGGGCTATGCCACCATCAACGGCCGGCAGCTCATCGGCTTTGGTTTTGAGCCGAGCCTGCTCCTGCTGGGAGCCGGGATGATCGTGGGCCTGCGCGTCAGCCTCTCCATGCTGGCCGGCTCGCTCCTGCTCTACCTCTGGGTGGGGCCGGCGTTGATCGCCCTGGATGCGGCCCACCTGGGCGACGCGGCCTACAAGATTTCCATTCCGCTCATCGGCGGCGGCACCATTTATCATCTTCCGCGCTGGGCGCTCTGGGGCGGCACGGCCACGATGGTATTCTCCAGCCTGGCGGCGTTTGCGCTCCAATGGCAGACGATCGCGCGCTCTTTCAGCGGCCTCGGACGCGGTCGCAACCGCCCGGCTCCGTCGGAGCTGGATCAGCGCATGGCCGCGATTGAAGTGCCGCTGGCCTGGCTGGTGACCGGCCTCGTTCCGATCACCATCGGGCTTCTCGCCATTCAATATTTCGCGTTTCACATCAGCATCTGGCTGGGACTGATCGCGGTCGGCATGGCCTTCGTGCTGAGCGTCGTGGCCTGCCGGGCCACGGGAGAGACCGATACCACGCCGATCGGCGCCATGGGCAAGGTCATGCAGCTGCTCTTCGCGGTGCTCTCCCCTCCCGCCGCCTCGAGCGTGCACGTCTCGCTGGAGCACAATCTCATGGCGGCGGCCACCGGCGCCAATTCGGCGTCCTCGAGCGCCGACCTTCTCACCGATCTCAAAAGCGGCTACCTGCTCGGCGCCAACCCGCGCCGCCAGTTCATCGCCCAGTTCATCGGCATTTTCTTCGGGACCCTCGCCGTGGTCCCCGCCTGGTTCCTCATGGTGCCGACCAAGGAAAAACTCGAGGCCTTCAATCCGCCGGCCACCAACATGTGGCGGGCGGTCGCGGAGCTGCTCGCCGGCGGCGGCCTCCACCAGCTTCCGCCCAGCGCCAAGATGGCCATCGTGCTCGGCGCCCTGGTCGGCGTGATTCTGCCGCTGCTGGGCAAGCTGCTGCCCAAGGCTGCGCCCTACCTGCCTTCCGCCATGGGCCTGGGTTTATCCTGGGTCATGGTTTTCAGCAACTGCCAGGCTTTCGCCCTCGGCGCGGTCATCGTCTGGCTCTGGACCAAGTTCCACAAGCGTTCGGCCGAAGGCTACAGTGTGGCGGTGGCCTCGGGGTTCATCGCCGGCGAGTCGCTGATCAAGGCGGTTATCGCGATGACCGCCACGGCGATCGGCCTGCTCGCCGCCAGATTGTAACCTGCCGGCCACCTGGCGCGCGCGCTTTTCCTTGGAGCCGGCGGGTTTCTTCCGTAATCTGGGTGGCAGACCCCTTGAGCGCATGCAGAAAAAGCCCGTCAAGCGTATTGGAATTTTGACCGCTGGTGGCGACAGCCCCGGTTTGAACGCCGCCATCCGCGCGGTGGGCAAGGCCGCGATTGGCGAATACGGCTGGGAGTTGATCGGTTTTCGCGACGGCTATCTCGGGCTGGCCTTGAACCGGTGGGTACGGTTCGACAAAGGACGGCTGGCCGGCATTCTCACGGTGGGTGGCACGGTGCTGGGCACGAGCCGGGACAAGCCCCATCGCATGGAGATCGACGGCCGGGTGCGGGACATGACCGGCGTGATTGCCACCAACTATCGCCGGCTCAGGCTCGATGCCCTCGTCTGCATCGGGGGCGGCGGCACGCACAAGAACGCGCTCCGCCTGATGGAAAAGGGCCTCCAAATCATCACCATCCCGAAGACCATCGACAATGATGTAGCGCTGACGGACGCGACCATCGGCTTCGACACCGCGCTCGGCATTGCGACGGAAGCGATCGACCGGTTGCACAGCACCGCCCACAGCCACCACCGCATTGTCATCGCGGAGATCATGGGGCATCGGGCCGGTTGGCTGACGCTGGGGGCCGGCATCGCGGGCGGCGCCGATGTGATTCTTATTCCCGAGATTCCGTACGACGTTGAGAAAGTGGTGGCAGCGGTCCGACGCCGTTCACGCAACGGCACCAATTTCAGCATCGTGGCCATCGCCGAGGGCGCGATGTCCAAGCAGGACGCGGTGGCCTTCGCCGCGGCGGAGGCGCGGCGCAAGCTGGCCAAGACTGAGCTGGAACGGGAGCACGTGAAAGCGGAGTTTGCGGCGCTGGAATCGCGGCACGAGGGCAATACCCTGCGTCTGGCCAAACAGCTGGAGCAGCTCACCCGCCTGGAGGCGCGCGTGACCATCCTCGGCTACGTGCAGCGCGGCGGTACGCCGTCCGTCGCTGACCGTTTGCTCGCCACGCGGCTGGGCACGGCCTGCGCGGGTTTCATCAAGGAAGGGGTGTTTGGCGTGATGGTGGCCGCGCGCGGCGATGGCGTGAAAGCCGTGCCAATCGAGGAAGTGGCGGGCAAATTGAAGACCGTACCGGCGGATCACCAATGGATCGAGGCCGCCCGCCGCGTGGGCACCTGCCTCGGCGATTGAGCCGCGCCGGAACGGTTGACACATTCCGGCGGTTGTCCTCGGAACGAGGGTATGAAAACATCGTCGCGCCTCATCCTCTTCAGCCTCGCCTTGGGGATGGCCTGCGGCATGCCAGGCCAGGCGGCTCCCGGCGCGGAAGCTCCGTCCCCCAATGCTCCGGCGGCGCCTCCACTGACCGAGACGCAACGCGATTTCATGAAGTGGCGGTTTGGCATGTTTCTCCACTTCAACATCGGTACCTTCGCCGATCTGGATTGGGCCGGCGGATACGAGGACCCCGCCCTGTTCAATCCCCGCAAGCTCAACTGCGGGCAGTGGGCCGACACGGCGAAGGAGGCCGGGATGACCTACCTCGTGCTCACGGTGAAGCATACCGAAGGCATTCCTCTCTGGGACAGCGCCGTGACGACCCACGACATCACGATGTTCAAGAACTACAAAGACGGGAAAGGCGACATCGTGCGGGAATTCGTCGACGCCTGCCGTTCGCGCGGTCTCAAGGTGGGGCTCTACTATTGTTTTCCGGGCGACTATTCCGATGCGGCGCACAAGAACGCGCCGCCGCCGGGCAAGCCGAACCTGCATGGCCTCCCGCCGGAGGCCGCGGGCGACTTCACCGGCTTCATCAAAAAGCAGCTGGCCGAATTGCTGACGAACTACGGTCCCATCGACCTGCTGTGGATTGATCAGTGGGGCAATCCCTACAACGGCAAGGACTGGCCGGACATCCTCGCCTGCATCCGGTCGCTGCAGCCGCATTGCTTGGTGGTCGCCAACAACGCCCACGACCTCCGGAACTCCGATGCGCTCGGCTACGAGTATCCCTGGGCCCACGAGTTGCCGCCCGAGCACAACGCTCTGCCGGCGGAAGTGTGCGACACCATCCAGACGGGCCAACGCTGGTTCTGGGTTGAGACCAAACAGCCTTCGGATCTGCAGTTGGCGGATGAGATTGTGGCCCGGCTCAAACTCTGCAACGGGCGCAACGCCAATTATCTCCTGGATGTCCCTCCCGATCGCGACGGCCTGATTTCGGGCCCGCAGCTCGACCGCTTGCGCGAGGTGGCGTCCCGGCTGCGCGCTGAACATTGGCTGCCGGCGGGTCCGGCGCATTGAAGCGGGGCTGGCGGCCCGGTCCGGGTTGATGGAGAGACAACCGGACCGCTGCGCCATCCAAGGTGAGCGTTACCGCGTTCGCCGCCGGTTTGGAACGCGCGGCGGGTTTCTGGGGCCTCTTTCGGTTTCTTGGCGGATGAACCCAAAATTCCGCAGTTGAAACGAAATCCACTCGCTCACGCCCGCGGCTACGAGGGGCGGACGCTCCAACTGCGGGATTTAGGATGAAGCGACCCGACCGGGCGGTGTTCACCAACGCAGCAAAACGGTCTTCGGGCCGGTGGCCGGAAGCGTGAACGACAGCCGGCCGGTCGCGGCATCGTGGGTGAACGTGACGGCGTTGTCATCCGCCATCACGGTCTGTGGCGGCTTCTCCGTCCAGACGACGACTTCGCCGCCATCGCGCAGCGTGAGGGCGTACGCCCCGTCCACGTGCCAGCCCTTGGCCATGATCGCTCCGGTGCTGTTGAGTTTGTCGGCCAGGCCGAGCACCGCCACTCCGTGATCCACGGGGGCATAGGACACGATCTCCCATCCGCCCTCGGCCAGCCGCATCGGCTCGCGATCCGTGCGCCGGCCGTGCCACACGCGGTTGGCCTGCTGCGCGAACGCGGCGAATTCGTCGCCGGCGAAGTCCGGGGCGTCGGCGGGCGAGACGGTGCCGGCGATGGTGACGCGCGCCGTTTCGGCGGCGTGATAGTTGGCGTTGAAGAGGCCGATGACGGCGCAGTCGCTGTTGTAATTGAAGATCTTCAGCAGCACCGGCTCGCGGGTGACGTCGGCGAAGAGGCAGTCGCGGGTCGGGCGTCCGGGCTGGTCCGCGCGCAACACGCTTCCGTCGGACAAGACGAGCTGGCGCAGCAAGGCGAAGTTGTGGCCGTCAATCTTGTCCGAGACATAAACCGGTCCACCCGAGACGGCCCGTCCGGCCGCGTGAAAGGCCCCCATGGCGTGGCCTGACTGGAACATGTCCCAGTCGGGCTGCAGGAATTCGCCGAACCACACTCCCATCTGGGCGTTGCAGTACAGATGCGCGCCGTGCGTCTCGGGCCGCGTGGGCCAGAAATCGATCGACGTGCGGATGAGGTTCGAGAGGGGCGCGCCGTAATAGGTCTCCATGCCGTTCGACATGCAGTTGATGAGCCGGCCGGCGAAATGGGTCGCCACCGAGGTTTCCAATGCCTTGCGGTAGGCCCGGGTGAGCGCCACCCGGCCGCCCTGGCCGGAAGCCAGGCTCTCGATCACCGCCTGGTTGTCCACTTTGACCCCGTCCACGCCCTGCGCCTGCAGGCGGCGGTGGTAGTCGTCCATGAATCGCCCGATCTGTCCCGCCGGCACGAGACCGGCGAGCGGACCCCAATATTCGACATTCAGCCTGGGCTCGTGCTGGAGGATGCCGGGTCCGTACGAACGAGCCACGTCCTGCACCTCGTAGCCGGGCAATTCGCCGTTGTCGACGCCGCCCCAGTAGCCGTTCAGCGCGTGCCACACGAGGAAGGTGCGGATCTTGAAATCCTTCTTGGCGAGGCGCACGGTGGCGGAAAGGTCGCCGCCAAAGCGGTCGTTGGGCGCGAGCGAGGAGAGCCTCTCCTCGCCGGTCGGCTCCACTTTCGTTGATTGCCAGCCGTCGTCGAGGATCAGGAACCGCGGCTCCACGCCACCCTTGGCAAACGACTCCAGTCCGGCGCGCACCTTCTCGGCCGAGACTTCGCGGTAAAAGGCGTCCCAGGTGCACCAGCCGAAGCGGTCCGCGAAGTCCGGCAGCGGCTTGTCCCGCCGAAGCCGGGTGGTGCCGAGCCGCGCGGCGACCGCGCGCGCTCCAGCGGCGGCCAGTTGATAGGGATCGCTGCCGACCGACACGAAAAGCGCGACGCCGCCGGTGCCGGTCGTGAAAGGATCGCCCGTTTCGCCGGACAGGGTCAGACCCGCCGGGCCGCCGCCCAGCGCAAAACGAAGGGCTCCATCGATCAACGGCACCAGCATCACGCATTCGCCTGACTCGGTCTCGGCGAGCAGCCACTGCGTCTCGGCCTGCACCTCGGCGTGAGTCGTGCCGGCCCTGGGGCGCATCCAGAAGGGTTCGTACCGGTGGCAGCTGGTGAACCGCCGCAGCCCGGCGATCTCTCCCAGTGCGGATTGGAGGTAAGAGCCGGATCTTGGAACCGACATCCGCAGGAAAACCCCGGCGCCCGAATCATCTGCCACGACGGTGAAGGCGGCCGGCACGCCCTGCAGCACCGGATGGCCAGCCAGCAGAAGGGTTCCGTTTTGGAGCGAGGAATTCATGGCGAAGGCGGCGGTGCCCTCGAACAGGGCGGCCAGAAAGAGGAGGAGTTTCCGGCACGAGCGCGGAGCGACCGTTGAGTGGGGGCGGGAAGTCATGGGCGGAGAGGAGTCCGTGCCGCCGGCAGGAACGGGCTACATCAGTTCGGCCAGGCGCGCGAAATAGGCGTCGACCCACCGGTGCACGACGAGAAAATAGAGCAGCCCCGCGGCCGCGAGCATCGGGCCGAACGGCACCTGCACGCCAAAACCAACCGGGCCGGCCGGGACCGGCCCGGCGGGGGCGCCCGGGTTTCCCGCGGCGGACATTTCCGCCGGTGCGGCTGCCGGGGTGGAATCTCCGGCGGGGGCGCGCCGGCCAAAAAGACCGTGCCACAGCAGGGCCAGGGCGAACCACGCGGTGCCGATGATGGCGCCGCCGAACACCGCGAACATCGCGCCCGGCCACCCGACAAAAGCGCCGATGGCGCCGACGAATTTCACATCGCCGAAACCCATGGCCTCCTTTTTGAGCGCCGCCTCGGCCAGGAGCGCGATCCACAAGACCAGGCCGGAGCCCACGAGCAGACCGCCGATGCTGTCGACGCCGGAGCGCACGCTCGCGACCAGAAAAAGATCATCCTGCCGCCCGTGGAGCGACGGCACCGCGCAGGAGAGCGCCACGCCGGCCGCGCCCAGCCAGATCGTCAACGCGTCGGGAATGACCATGTGGTCCAGGTCGATGAAGGTGGCGACGATCAGGGCGGCGCCGAGCAGCATGCCGCACAGCGCCTTGGCCAGGGGGAACGAGCACCAGCAGGCGGTGAACCATAGCGCCGTCAGCACCTCGATGCAGGGATAGCGGAAGCTGAAGGGACGGCCGCAGCAGCGGGCGCGGCCGCGCAGAATGAACCAGCTGAGAATCGGGAGGTTGTCGTGCCAGGCGATCGGCGCCCCGCAGGCGCAGTGGGAGCGGGGCGTGACCACGGACTGACCCGCAGGTATCCGATAAATGCATACGTTGAGGAAGCTGCCGACGCAGGCGCCGAACACGAACACCACGGCGGGAAAGAACCAGGGAAAAGCGGCGGAGAAGGCAGCGTAGTCGGGCATGGGGTGGGGCAATTGCGGAGCGCGCCGGTTTGAAAGTCAATGCGTTGCCTGGTAGGCCGAGGCCGCCAGCCCGGCCTGCGCCGCGGACATCATGACGGCGACCGGCACGGGCGCGCCCGACCAGATCTCCAGGGCCCGCGCCCCCTGGTGGACCAGCATCGAGAGCCCGTTGGCGTGCGGCACCCCCAGCCGGGCGGCCTGGCGGAGCAGCGGAGTGGCGGGCGGATTGTAGATCATGTCGAAGACACCGGCCGGGCGCGGCAGGCGCGCCAGGTCGAGCGGGAGCGGATCCTCCGGTTGGAGGCCGGCGGCGGTGGCGTTGATGACCAGCGCGCCGTCCGGAAGGCCGGCCGGCGGCGAGGGCGGATCGAATCCGTGCAGGGGCACGCCGCCGGCCACCGGACGCAACAACGCGAGCAGGGCGTCCCGGCGGGCCGCGGTGCGGTTGGCGATCCACAGCGATGCGCAATGCTTCTGGAGGCACTCCACGGCGGCCGCCCGGGCGGCGCCACCGGCGCCGAGCAGGATCACGTGGGCGTTGGGCAGGCTGGCGCCCAAACCTTCGCGCAGGCCTTGGACGAGTCCGTGGCCGTCGGTGTTGTAGCCGCGCCAGCCGTGCTCCAGGCGGAGCAGCGTGTTCACCGCTCCGACTGGCCGCGCCGGGGGATCGACCGCGGCGACCTGGTCAAAGGCGATGACCTTGTGGGGCACAGTCAGATTCAAGCCGTAAAAGCCCCGCCGGTGGAAAAGATCGAGGGCGGCCGGCAGATCGGCTGGCGGGACATCGAACCGGAAATACCGCCAGGCGGCGAATCTGCCCTGGTCGCGCGCCATCGCGGCCAGGGCGGCATTATGCATCGCCGGACTTAAAGAATGCTGGATCGGGTGCCCCAGGACCGCCAGCGCGGTGCCGGGATATGACCAGCGCTCCAGATCGGCCAGCGTGTGGACGGAATCGATGGGGCTCAATTTCGGATCTTGATTTCCGATTTTCGAGGGGAAGGCAAGCCGGCGGGGTTTGCCACGAGCGGTTTTGACTATCCTGTCGCCGCGGGAAGGAAATCTCGTAGCCAGGACTGCGCACCCGAGCGGATCGGATTGCCAATGTGGAACTCAGGAACCCAGGAAACGGGGTCGGAGAACGCAGTGCGAGGAATTGTCGCTGGCCAAGCCGGCTTTCCTGATTTCCACATAGTCAGGCCGCACTGTGCTTACAAGGCGTGGCGCTCGGAGGTGGCCTCAAATTCGTCCACCAGGTCGGCATACAGGCGTGCCCGGAGCTCGTCGTGGGCGATGGCGTAGTGGTGGGAAAGGTTCCGGCAGCACCGGCAGAGCACCTCGCGCACCGGCGTCGGGGCCAGATCGGAGATCGAGGGCGCCAGGTGCTGCTGCCGCAGCGTCGCGAACAACTCCGCCGGGGTGCGCAGGGCTCCCTGCTCGAAGGCATCGATGAAGAACGGGGTGGATTCCAGAAAACAGCCCGCCACAAAATGGCCCGGCAGGCCGACGGGCTCCAGGGTGAGCCCGACGCGCTGCGCGACGAGCACGTAAACCATGCTGAGCGTGATGGGCAGGCCTTTGCGCCGCGCCAGGACTTCGTCGAGGAAGCTGTTGAGCGGATCGGTGTAGTGCTCCACGTTGCCGCGGAAGCCGGATTCGTGGAAGAGCACCCGGTTGACCACGCGGCATTTCTCCCGCGCGGTGGAGGGCTCGACCATCAGTTCGCGGCAGCGGGCCGCCAGCTGGTCGAAGGTCGCGCAACACGCGCCGATGTCGAGCTGGGGCGAGTGAATGCGACTCAGCAGGAGCGCGCCGGTTTCGAGTTCATAATTCAGCGAGCGAATGAAGCCCTTGAACTCGGCCACGGGGTCGCTGAATTTCAGCTCGTGCAGGAACCAGGCGGCGTGCCAGGCCAGTGGACGGTCCTGCCCCCGGGCGATTTCCTGGAGAAACGGGAGGGCGTGCGCGCTGTGCCGGCCAAACTCCGCGACCAGCGCGGCGCGGACGACGGGGTCGGTGTCGTCGAGCAGCGCGCGGAAGGCGCCCAGCCGGGAGGCGCATAATGGCTCTGAATCCACGCGGACAATTCAAGGCGATTCCTCTGGCGGGGCAACCATTCTCGGGGGAAACGTTTTTCTTCCGCAGGGGGCAGACTGGCCCGTTCGACCGGCTCAGGCCCCGAGCCAGCCGAGGGGCTGCGCCCATCGCCAGGGGCGCGACCCGACCGCGCCCCGACAACGGGGGAGCACCCAGCGACGCGGCCGGGGATCAATCAGCCCTGGCCGCGCGCGCCGAACAGCGCGGTGCCGACGCGGACGAGGGTGCTGCCTTCGGCCACGGCGACGGCCAGGTCGCCGGTCATGCCCATGGAGAGTTCGCGCAGCGGCGCTCCCGTTCGGGCTGTCAGCTCATCCCGCAACGTGCGCAAGGCCGCAAACGTGCGCTGCGCCACCGCCGGGTCTTCCGAGAGCGGGGCGATCGTCATGAGGCCGTCGACCTGAAGATGGGGCAGGGCCAGGGCGGCTTCGAGAAGGCGGGTCGCCTCGGCCGGCTCCGCGCCAAACTTGTCCGGGTCATGGCCCGCATTGATCTGCAGCAGCACGGGAAGACGCCGGCCTTGTTCGCTGGCCGCGCGATCGAGCTGCGCCAGCAGTTTCAGGCGGTCGACGCTTTGCACGCGGTCAAAATGGGCGGCGGCGAGCGCCGCCTTGTTTGATTGAAGATGCCCGATGAGCTCCCAGCGGATGGCGGCGGTGCACTGCGCTCGTTTGCCCACGGCCTCCTGCACGCGGTTCTCGCCGACCGCCTCGAGGCCGTAGCGGGCGGCGTATTCCACGGCGGCCGGAGGATGGGTCTTGGTTACCGCCAGCAATCGCACCTCGGACGGATTTCGCCGGGCCTGCCGACACGCCTCCGCGATTTTTTCTCGCACCGCATCGGCCTGGCACCTAAAAGTTTCATAGTTAATAAACATTAAGCAGCCTACTTAAAAGATTGCGCCCCAATTAGGGCACTTGATCATAGGCTTCGAAAAAACTGCTGACCATGCAAGTGGAGAACTTCAAAATCTTCGCCGACCTTGTTGAGACCAAGAGCTTCTCGAAAGCTGCCAAGCTGAACGGCATCACCCAGTCCGCGGTGAGCCAGCAGGCGCGGGCGATGGAGCGGCATTTCAAGACCCTGCTGGTGGATCGCAGCCAGAAGCAGTTTCAGCTGACCCGCGAAGGGCTCCGGGTGTATGAGGCCGCGAAGGAAGTCCTGCACCAGTATGAGAAGCTCATGAGCGAGCTGCAGGAGATGAAGAAGGTGATCAGCGGCACCATTCGCATTTCCACGATCTATTCGATCGGCCTCCACGAACTGCCGCCGTTCATCAAGCGGTTCCTGCACGAATACCCCTCGGTGAATGTGCGGGTGGAATATCGCCGGTCGAATCTCGTCTACGAGGATATCCTGCACAATTCCGTCGATTTCGGGCTGGTCGCCTTTCCGGTGAAGATGCGCCAGGTCGAGATGATCCCCTTCCGCAACGATCACCTCGTGCTCATCACGCATCCCAGCCATCCGCTGGCCAAGACCGAGGAGGTGCCGCTCCAGGCCTTGTCGGGGCAGAAGTTCATCGGTTTCGAGCCCGATATCCCGACGCGCAAGGCGGTCGACCAGATTTTCCGGGAGAACCGGATCGAAATCGAGTCGGTGATGGAGTTTGACAACATTGAGACGGTGAAACGGGCCGTGGAGATTGACGCGGGGGTCGCCGTGGTCCCGCACGCAACGGTCCTGCAGGAGGTGAAACAGGGGACACTCGCGGTGGTGCATTTCAAGGGGAAGGAATTCACCCGCCCGCTCGCAATTCTGCATCGCAAGGGGCGCGTGCTGACTCCAGCGATGAGAAAATTCATCGAAACCTTGGGCACCGACATTCCCCCGGAAGGCTAGGAGGCTGTAGGACTTCCGCCCGGCCAGCCTCCTATTTGCAGCCTGAAGGGCTCGAAGCCCGACAGGCTGCTAGCCGGAGCGAGGAGTGGAGAAGAGCGTTTGGAACAGCGCGCAAGTTGTTTGCAGTCTTGACCTTACCGCGCCGGAGCGGCTTGTTGAGGCATGGCTGCCGTGTTGCTGTCAGTCTACGCGCTGCCGCTGACCGGACCGGTTTTCTTTGCCGCGCACCCGGCGCGCGCGCGGCGCTGCCGCCATTTGCGGCGCGGCAACCGGACCGGTTACAAAGCCGGCGCCCTGACGGCGGGGATTCGGCAGAGCGAGGCGGGCTTCTTCGCGGTGTTCGATGCGGATTTCCGGCCGGCGCCCGATATCCTGGAGGTTATGATTTCGCACTTCGCCGATTCCCGCGTGGCGGTGATCTCCACCCATGACTTGCTCCCCCGCATCGGCGGCGCCGGGCCCTGGTAAATGCACGGGAAGGCTTGCGGAGGGCGGCCGCCCGGACAAATTGAAGAAACCGCATGAAGATCATCTGCCCAAACCCGCTCGCCGCCCTGATCGTTGCTCTTTCCCTGCTGGCCTGGCCAGGCCTTCGCGCGGAAGACGGCTTCAAACGCTTCGCGGCGCCGGCCTGGACGCTGCAGGATGTTGACGGCAAGACCGTCAGCTCAGACCAGCTGAAGGGCAAGGTCGTGGTGCTCGATTTCTGGGCCACGTGGTGCGGCCCCTGCCGCTCCGAGATTCCGGGCTATATTGAGTTGCAGAAGAAGTACGGTGAAGCCGGACTGGCCGTGGTGGGAGTGTCGCTTGACCGCGGCGGGCCGCAGGTGGTGAAGACGTTTGTCGAGCAACAGAAGATCACCTACCTGATCGTGATGGGCGACGACAAGATCGTTGAGGCCTTTGGCGGAGTGGAAGCCATCCCGACGACGTTCATCATCGACCGCAACGGAACCGCACGTTTTCGCAAGGAAGGGACCATGGCCCGCGAGGAATTCGAGGCGATCTTGAAGCCGTTCTTGAAGTAGTGAGAACAGAAGGGGGCCGGCGATAACCCTTAACGCCGGCCCCCGGATGTTCTTTGTCCGGGTTTGCCGGACGCCATGTTACCCAGAATCCTGCCGGGCAGGACAAGCATGACCTGCCCTCCGGGGGAGCATGGCTGGTGCCAAGATTGCGCCGCTATACTCTTGCCGGCTGATCTGGCGGCTGCCGGACGCCCAGGGTGGAAAGGTCAACGATTCCGGGGAACCAGATTCTCCCGCTGCTGCGTTACGGGCGGGTGCGGTGGCCATTTCTAGCCACGACGAACGACATAGGGCGGCGGCTTCTCGACGTAGAAACGGGACAGCTCCGCCAGTTGGTCAGCCACCTGGCGGTCCGAGCGGCACCGGGGCATCTTGTGCTGCCCGCCCCACTGGCCGTTTTTCTTCATCCATTGTTCAAAAACGCCGGGCATGACGAGCCGCACCGCCGGCGCTTCCAAACCGTGGCCCTTGCGCTTGGCCGCGTAGTCGTCGTTGCGCCGCATGAGCTCGAGGTCGATCTCGGGGCTGATCACATTGGCCGTCGGCGTTTCAATCGTGGGGACTTTCAGCTCGATCCACCATTCGTGGCATCCCCGCGTCTGCCCGGTAAGCGTGCTGGCAAACACCGGGGCGACATGGAAATTCACGATGCTCCATCGATGGCGCTGGCAGACGAGCAGCAGGGTGTCGGTGAGCTCTTTCTCGATGACGTGTTCGCCGAACGCGCTGAGCTGAAGCCCGGTGCGGCCGACATAGATCAGCCGCGGGACATCGGTCGAGACAAACCGCACCACGTCGCCGAGGACATAGCGAAACAACCCGGCGGGCGTCGTGAGCAGCAGGGCGTAATCAATGCCGGTCGCGACGCCCTCGAGCGGCACGGCCTTCTCGCCAAGGTGGGCGAGATTGTGCTCGTCAAACACGGCCATCGGCAGGAATTCGAAAAACAAACCTGCCGTCGTCATCACCCGCAAGCCGGCCGCTGCGTCCGCATCTTGCGCGGCAATGAACCCCTCGGACGCCGGGTAAACCTCGTGGAAATTGACGCCCGCTCCCAGGGCCGCGCGGAGTTCTCCGGCAAACGGAGCGATGGGGGCCCCGCCGTGGACCAGGCACTCCAGGTTCGGCCAGATGGTTTTCAGCGGTGGCGGGAGGGTGTTGCCGGTGGGCGCCCGGTTGCGCAGAGCCTCGGCCAGGATCAGGACCCAGCTCGGAAGGCCGGCGATCAGCGTGATGTCGCGATGCCGGGTGCGTTCGGCGATGGCCTCGATCTTTGCCGGCCAGTCGCTCATCTGCGCAATCTCCGCTCCGGGCTCGTAGAAATGTTTTTTCGCCCACGCCGGAAGATTCCGAGCTGTAATGCCGCTGAGGTCGCCGGCGCAGGGAGAGTCCGCCCGGTCGGGTTCAATCCGGCTGAGCGCGGTGCTGCCGCCCAGAAACAGTTGCCGGCCGCGGAACACATCCGTGCGACCGACGCGGACGGTATAGTAGAGGAGCGATTCCAGGCCGGCTTGGCGGAAATGCTCCAGCAGGTCGCCGGTCACCGGCAGATATTTGGCCGGGCCCGCCGTCGTGCCGGAGGAGACCGCAAAATACGCGCACCGTCCCGGCCAGAGCACGTCGGGCTCGCCGCCTTTCATGCGCTCGATCCAGGGGGCGAATGACTCGTAGGTCTGCGGCGCCACGCGGGCGCAGAATTTTGCGTACGGCAAACCCGCTTCGATGCCCGTCTCGTGTCCCGCCTTGGTCGCGGCCAGACGACTGCCGAGGTAGCGGAAGGCGTCGTGCTGCGCGGCGTGGCCGGGATCCGCGCGCTGCAGGCGTCGCCCCGTGCGGGCGGACAGCATCCCGGCGGCGAACTTCACCAGGCCTTTGGGCAGTGGGGCGATCATTGCGAAGCCGTTGCCGCCAGACGAAACCACCGCCGCAACCGCCGCAAGCGTATTCACGCCGCGCGGGGGACTTTGCCGGATTTTAACCGCCGGTCAAACCGCGCCCGATCAGGGTGGAAGTCGGAACAGGGGAGAATGAGCGAGGCGTGCCGGACGGGGCGGCCCGGCGGACCTCCCCGCTTAACCCGGGAGGAGCTTTCCCGTGACAGGGGCGCCGGGTTCTCGCCAGTCCCGGCCCCACAACGGCGGAGGGCGTGCCCCCCGCGCCGGCGGCTGGAGCCCCGGCCGGGCCCCGGCCAGCCGGAGTATCCAATGATTGGAGACAGAAACCCGCCCGCCCGCCGCGCACCCGTCCGCGCGCTGGTCCCGGTCCGGTCGCTGTCGTCAGGAGCCTGGGATTCCCTGGATGGTCCCGCCTGGGA
Source organism: uncultured Verrucomicrobiae bacterium (assembly GCA_963722225.1). Lineage (GTDB taxonomy): Bacteria > Verrucomicrobiota > Verrucomicrobiia > Opitutales > Opitutaceae > Fen-1467. The sequence continues at coordinate 15,196 of CAVRNM010000082.1, read as the reverse complement.
GGCAGTCGGACTTCCGTCCGGCCAGCCTCCTACTGGCAAAACCGCCCAATCCAACCCGGGGAAACGGGCCGAAGTCTCGGGGGTCTTTACATTAATCGGAGTCAGATTGGCCCCTCGGATCATATTCCTTGCTCAATAAATGGGGCGGTTTTGCTTTTAGCAGCCTGAAGGGCTCGAAGCCCGACAGGCTGCTAGTACCTTGTCTCACTCATAGTTTCGGATACAGGCGAGCGAGTTTGATGCGAGCGTCGTCGGTGGTGAAGCGCCAATTAACGGGAGCTCCGCGGTTATTTCGCGCGACCTCCCAGGCGGCGACTTCGCGCTGCATGGATTTGAGATCAGGGATTCGGCGGTCGAGGCACTGGCTGTTGAGGGCGCTCAATTCGATTTCGGCGATGTTGAGCCAGCTTCCGTGTTTCGGGGTGTAATGGATGTCCAGTCGCTCAGCCAAGCGCCGGGCTTGCGCGGGCGGGAAGGTCTCGTAGAGGGAAGTGACGGCGTGGGTGTTGAGATTGTCCATGACCAGGACAACCTGATCGGCGTTGGGATAACGCTCTTCGAGCAGACCTCGGATGAACCGTGCCCAGTCTTGTCGGGTGCGTTGTTCGGTCACCTCGATGTGCCGGCGGCCGGCCAGAGGCTCAAGGTCCACAAAGATTTCGGCGACCCCATTGCGAACATATTCGTGGTCGACCAGGCAGGGGTGACCGGGTGCCGGAGCGATCGGTGCATGCACCTCGCCGACGAGCTGTTTGTTGGATTCGTCCATGCACACCACCGGCCGCCGCGCGTCGAAGGGCAAAGCATAAACCGCGAGCACGTCCTCCATGTTCGCTACGAAGGCCGCGTTGCTGTCCGGAGGGATCTTCCAGTATTTGCTCCGATGAGGCTGCAATTCGTTTTTTTTAGCGACCGCTGCACGGTCATCGGGGAAACGCTCGGGGCGATCTTCAGTTCGACCAGTTTCTCCGCCAGCAAGCGCACCGTCCAGCGCGCTCGTCCATCGGGGGCTGGGGAACACGCCAGCGCCGTCAGCCGGGCGTCAAATGCGCCGCCATAGGTGACTTTGGGCGGTGTCGTCCGTGCGCGCCGCTCCAGCGCCTTCTCGATGCCCTCCTCCACGAACCGCTGCTTCAGGTGCTCGACCGTGCGTGGAGTTATGCCCAATGCCGCTGCAACATCGGCAACTTTCCAGGGATCGCCGTGCGGCCCGGCGTCGCAAAGCAGCAGCGCACGCCCTTGCACATACGTCACGGCTGTCGACTTTCGGTTGCGGGTCTGATCCTCCAACATCTCCCGCTCCTGCCGGGTGAGTGTTATCCTATATCGTGGTGCCATGCCCAAATGAATCCATTTGGGTAGTGAACTACAATACGAAACTAACGATGGTACGTGATACTAGGCCAGCTCTTCCACGGAAACCTCGTGGCGCCGGCCGTCGATTGTCAACGCGAGCTGGCTGATCTTCTTGCTCGTTCCGGGAATGGTCAGCGCGGCCGGCGCCGGGGCCTTGATCTCCGGCTGGGGCGCGGCCGCCACCGCCGGAACCGCCGCCTTGCTGTCGCGCGCCTTGTAGAGCTTCTCCAACTCCTGCGGAAACATCGCGTAGATGACGCAATGCTCGTCGTCGGTCGGAAGGCCTTTTTGCGCGAGTTCGGCCCGGAGCTTGGGCATGCGGGGTTCAAGCGTGTCGGCCGGACGGCCGGTGAAACGCGGTTTGCCGCTGAGCTTCTCGGCGAGGGCCAGCACCTCGGGATCGATCGGTCCGGGCGTCTTTCCGTAGTAGCCGAGCGCAATCTTCGTCGCCTCGGGCGAGAAATTCTTCCAGCGGCCGAATTTCACGTTGAGCATGGCCTGCACGCCCACGATCTGCGAGGTCGGCGTGACGAGCGGAATCCAGCCGAGGCATTCGCGCACGTACGGCATCTCGCGCATGACCTCGACAAAGCGGTCGCCCATTTTCTGTTCCTTGAGCTGGTTGCGGAAGTTGCTGAGCATGCCGCCAGGCACCTGGTAAATGAGCACGTCGTTGTCCACCACCTCGTTCTTCGCGCTGGTGAACGCGGCCAGCTCGGTGTAAATCCGCGTGAGATCGTCGCGCAGCTTGCTGAGCTTGGCCAGATCGTAGCTCGGGCGGCGCGGGTGTCCCGCCAGCGCCTGCAGCATGCGCCACGTGTCGGGCTGACCGGTGCCATTGGCAAAGGGCGAGATCGACGTGTCCACCGAATCAACGCCCGCCTCGATCGCGGCGTAATAGGCAGCAGCGCCAAAGCCCGCCGTTTCGTGCGTGTGAACGACCACGGGAATCTTCACCCGTGTTTTCAGGCCGCGCACGATCTGGAAGGCGATGTGCGGCGGCAGCAGACCGGCCATGTCCTTGATGCAGATGGAATCGCAGCCCATCGCCTCGATCTGCGTTCCGAGCTCGATCAACATCTCGGGCGTGTGCACCGGACTGGTGGTGTAGCAGACCACGCCCTGCGCATGCTTGCCGGCCTTCTTCACCGCCCGGACCGCGGTCTCGATGTTGCGCAAATCATTGAGTGCGTCGAACACGCGAAAAATGTCCATGCCGTGCCGGGCGGACGCGGCGACAAAGGCCTCGACCACGTCGTCGGGGAAATTGGTGTATTGGACGATATTCTGGCCGCGCAACAGCATGGTCTGCGGCGTTTTCGGCGCGAAGCGCTTCACCGCATCGAGCCGGTCAAACGGAAACTCGAAGAGAAATCGCAGCCCGGAATCGATCGTCGCACCGCCCCACGTTTCCAAGGCGCCAAAACCAACGGTGTCGAGCTCGGGTGCAACGGTCGCGATCTGGCTCGTCGACATCCGGGTGGCAGCCAAAGACTGGTGTCCGTCACGCAGGACGGTGTTGTTGAAGACTACGGGAACGACGCTCATGATGAAATAGAACCGCCGAACATGCGCGAGTTCCGCCGCCGGCTCAACACCAACCGCGAGGAATCGCCGCCCCGGCCCGGACTACAAGCAGACGTTCTTGAACCTGTTAGGCCAGCTGCAACCGGCTGGACTAGGCGGCCTTGGGCGGCCGTGCCTGGGCGCGACTTAACTTCTTTACAAGCCAGATGATCCCGAGAAGGAGCGCCGCCGGAATCAACAACGGTGAAAGCAGCGCCAGCACGCCCAATGCCACCGCCAGCAAGCCGATCACCACCCCGCCGCCGACGGCCCCGACGGCCACCAAGCAAATCAGGAGCAGTGCGAGCAGTCCGAGACCGATGCAGAGGCCGAAGATGACCGGCAAGGCCGCCAGCGGCCAGACATGAATGATCGCCACACCCACGGCGACGGCCAGCAGCACCTTAAGGGAAATGATGAGAAAATGCTTCATACCCCTAAAACACCGCACGAGGCAAAAAGTCGCGGCCTGAGGCTATTCGAAACCCCGAGGACCTGGAGGGCGGCGCGCTGTCGCCGCCCAATCCCCGAGCGGCGCTGACAGAGCAGCGCCCTCCACCTGATAGCGCAACGGAGTTTGCGGACAGATTCTGGGCAAACCCATTGCCCGGATCTCCCCCGCTGTGGTTTCCATTGCAGTGCCAATCGTCGCGGGAAAGATTCGTGCGTGCACCAGAATTCCGTCCCCTTGCCCGTGGTTGCCGCCGTCGTCGAGCGCAACGGCCGTGTCTTGCTTGCGCAACGGCCCAAGCACAAACACCAGGCCTGCAAATGGGAATTTCCCGGTGGCAAGGTTGAGTCAGGCGAAACCCCGGAAGCCGCCCTCATCCGCGAGATCCGAGAAGAACTGAACTGTGAAGTCTGCGTGATCCGCCCTCTGCCGCGCTCCACCCATGCCTACGGTCGGAAGATGATCGAGTTGATTCCTTTCCTCTGCCGTCTGGTCCCGGCCTCGCCAGAACCGCAGCCCGCGGAACATCTCGCCATCGCCTGGGCTCGACCCGATGAACTGGCCGGCTACGATTTCGCCGCCGCCGACCTTCCGGTTGTCGCCGCCCTGCAGAGGCCGGGCCGGTGCGGACCATCAAAAAGCCGGCCCGCCTAGGAGGCTGTCGAACTTCCGTCCGGCCAGCCTCCTACTGGCAAAACCGCCCAATCCAACCCGGGAACACGGGCAGAATCTCGGCGATCTTTACACGAATTGGGGTCAGAATGGCTCATCGGATCATATTTCCTGCTCAATGAATGGGCGGTTTTGCTTTTAGCAGCCTGAAGGGCTCGAAGCCCAACAGGCTGCTAGATCGAATTATTTTATGCCCTGATCGCGCTGGTGGTGCTAGGCTGGCGCTGATGCCCTACCGCACCCTGGATCTGGCCGCCGCCGCCGACTACTTGCACGTCACGCGCAATGAGTTGGAGCAGTTGCTCAAGACAACGGAGATTCCCTCCCAGAATCGCGGCGGGCGGATTGTCTTCCTTCGCGGCGAGCTCGATGCCTGGGCTTCGCAACGGATTCTGGGCCTGCCACCGAAACGCCTGGCGGCCTATCATCAGAGATCGACCCTGGGCACGCGCGCAGTTTTTGCCCATGATGCGCTCCTCCCCGAACTGCTTCAGTCCAATTTCATTGCGGATGCCATGACGTCAAAGACGAAGAAATCCGTCATCCGCGATCTCGTGGCGCTGGCTGATGCGACCGGACGGGTGTTGGATCCGGCAGATCTCCTGGCCAGCGTCGAGTCACGCGAAGAGCTCTGCTCCACCGGCCTGCCCGGCGGTCTGGCCATCCTGCATTGTCGGAATCATCAGCCGTACCGTTTTGAGGACTCGTTCATCGTGGTGGGCCGCACCGTGCAGGAAATCCACTTTGGCGCCCCCGACGGCCGGCCGACCTGGTTGTTCTTCCTGATCTGCTGCCGGGATGAGCGGATCCATCTGCATGCGCTGGCCCGTCTTTGCCTCATCGTCCAGAAGACGGACGTCGTATCGCGCCTCCTCGCCGCACCCGATGCGGCCACGATCTACACCGAATTGCTCGTGGCCGAGCAATCCGCGCTCGCTGACAAGAAAAGCCCCGCGAATCCGGCGGCGCCGGTCAGGTAGCGGGCGGATCGCTCTTGGCTCCTTCGAGCTCGCGAATCAACGCCGCCACCTGCGTTTCGATCGCGCCCAGCGCCACCTCCGGCGTCGCCGCATCGAGGTCGCTGATCTCCCAGTACCCGATCCGGTTCACCCAACCCGGATGCAGCCGGACCATCAGCGGCCGGTGTTCGGTTTCCTTCAAGGCCACCACCCGCACCGCGCGCCGGAAGTCCGACTCCTGCGCCTGAACCGGATCCGCCCCGGTCCCGCCACGGGGGATTCCCCGCTCCTGCAACTGGCGGATCGTATGGGGCGACAGACCGCGCGGCGGAGCGAGGTGAATCGCCAGACCCCGGGAAACCGCCCGCCAGTCGAGACCGCGCCGGGACGCCTCGTGGTTGAACAACGCCTCGGCGTAACGGCTCCGATAATAATTGCCCGTGCAAATAAACAGGATCTCGCGCATGCCTGCCGGGCAGCAAACGGCACGCGAGGTCCGGCTGGCAAGCGTCCAGTGAGCCGAACTGCCCGGGCCTTTTGAATTCGCAACGATCAGGAAATCCGGTGTGCCGAGTCTTTGGTCCGATCGGACCAAAAGTCTGGCCTGGGTGGTTGAGAACCAAGAAAGACGCTTCGCCACAGTCTATCCTGGATCGGGTATGGAATGGACTCGGACTCAAAACCTGGCACCATCGAATGGCATTCGCATGAAAATCGTCATCACTGGAGCCACGGGTTTTATCGGAAGTTATGTCGCGGTGCGCCTGGCCCGCGCCGGCCACGAGGTGGTCGCCACCGGGCGGAACCCCCGCAAGGTCCCGGCGCTCGCCGTCGTGCCGGGCATCACCCTGGCGCGGCTCGAACTCGGCGATCCGAAAAGCTGGGCCCCGGCGCTCACCGGGGCTGATGCGCTCGTGCACGTGGCGCTGGGTTGGGGCGAAGGCGGCCTGCTGATGCTCCAGGCCGACACCGCCGCCTCCGTCGGCTTGTTTGAGGCCGCCCACGCCGCCGGCGTCCGCCGGATCATCTACACGAGTTCCACCGCTGCGGTGGGCGAACAGAGCGGCGACGATCGGGAAGACTGCCAGCTGCGGCCGACCGACTACTATGGTGCGACCAAGGCTTCGACGGAGATGTTTGCCCGCGCATTCGCCCGCTCCACCAAGGTGCCGGTTCACGTCATTCGCCCCGGCTATATATTCGGCGAGCCCGTGGTCGAGGGGGCCAGCGTCTACTCCGACAAACGCTTCCGGAACATCTGTCACGCGATCCGCGACGGCAAACCTGTCCGCCTGATCCAGAATGACGGAACGCAGTTCCTGCACGCCAGCGACCTCGCGAAAGTCTACGAGGCGCTGCTGACGCACGAGGTCTCGTTCTCCACCCACTTTGCGCTCGCCCAGGACTGGTGCTCATGGGCGGACATCGCCCGGATGGCCATGGCCGAGCACGGGCGCGAGGTTCCGATCGAATTTGAAGACCGCGGCTATGGCCCGGCGCTGCTTTATGACCTCTCGGCCATCAAGCGGGATTTCGGCCTGGCCTTCCCCAGCCGCGAGCAGCTGCGCGCGCATGTCCGCTGGGTTCTGGCCCAGCCGTGATTTTTCCCGCACGCCGATCCAGGGTGTCGAGGCCAGCTCTGTGCGGTTGATTTTGTAGGGCGGGGTCGCCTGACCCCGCCTCGTCTCCCGAGAAACGGCGGGGTCAGGCAACCCCGCCCTACACCAATCGGTTCCGGAAATCGAGAGGGAGCTGACCGCTGATCTGTGGCGTCCCGTCTGACGAGTTCCCTCAGTATTTCTTGTAGAAGACGTGGCCCCAGTTTGGATCGACCTGGAAATTCAGCCAATGGTTCTGCACCACCGGCTGCCAGCCGCTGAGCAAGTCCACCCACCCGTCGTCTTCCGGGAAACTTACCGCGACGTTTTGGGGCCACGGGGAGAAGTTGAGGACGACGTAGAATTTCTCCAACCGACCGTCGCCCGCCGGACCCCAGCGGTGGAACACGACGGTCTGGTGCGCCGCATCGATCCCGAATCCATCGGCATCGGGCTCGCTCCGCGACTCATCCCATCCGCGGGGATAAAAATTGGGTGAGCTTAGTCCCGCATGACTGCGGCGCAGGGCGATGAGGCGCTGATAAAGGTCGAAGGTGGCAGCGCCCGGTCCATCGGTGGCGCGCTCCCAGCGCAACGGCCGCGGCATGACCCGTTTAATCGCTGGATCCTGCGAATCCGCCGGCGCGCCGCCGTCCGCCTCCGGCATGGGATAGAGCTCGGCAAACTCCTGCCCGTTGTGAAGCATCGGCGCGCCCGCCGCGGTCAGCAGTGCGATGGCATAAGGCCGGACCCGCCACCATTCCCCGCGGCTCCCGGCGTTGAGCATGATCGACTCGTGATCGTGGTTTTCCAGGTAGGTGACCGGGGTGCGGTTGGGTGCGAAATCGCGGGCGGCATCGAGCAGGCGCATGATCCCCGGCTGAATCTGGCGCTGCGTCAGATACTGCCGGGTTTGACCGCGCACCGGATCGAGCCAGCAGCCCGTCGCGCCGACCGTGTTCACCACGTCGATCGGGGCGTAGTCCCAGGCGTGTTCGAGAATCAGCGGAAAGTTGCCGCGTCCCCGCTGCTCCAGGTACCCGCGCAGACGCGCCAGCAGCGCCGGCAGACCGAGACCGGGCCGGCTCGGATCGTAGAAGCCCAACGTGTAGTCGAAGCGGATCCCGTCGATGGACAATTCGTCGATCCAATGGCGGCAGACGTCCGTGATGTAGTCCAGCACGCAACCATTGTGATAGTCGAGGTCCTGGCCGAATGCGGCGCCGGCGAAATCGCCGCAGTAGGGCGAATCGTCCGGATTCTCCCACAGCCAGCGATAGCCGAAGCCGTTGTTTGGACCATCCGCGGTGACGTGGTCGAAGACCCCGTCGAAAATCACGTGGAGGCCGCGGCGATGACATTCCGAGATCAGGTTCTTGAGCAGGAAAAGCTTCTCGGCATCATCCGCCGGGTTGAGCGTGTAGGGGTACGCCACGGCAAACAGATCCTGCGGCTCATAACCCCAGTTGAAACCCGTTCCGGGCCACTGGGTCCACGGCATGAACTCGATCGCGTTGATCCCGAGGTCCTGGAGGTAATCCAGCTTGGCGAGCACGGCCGCCAGCGGCGCGCGGTCCGCGCGGAATCCGGCCGTGAAATCGTCGATCATCAGTTCATAGATCACGAGTTCCTCGAGCGGCCGGGGATCGGCGAGGGGCCGCACGCTCATGGCCGGTCCCCCGATCACCAAGCCGGAGTTCTGATTCTCCCCGCCGCCGTACCGGGTGCACGGATCGCAAACGTAGCGGGTCTGCCCGCTGGCAAACGTGACGAAGAACTTGTACTGGTAAAAGCCCTCCGGGAGCACCGGCGTGGTCAGCTCGTAGAGCCAGCCTTGCATCACCTGGTTTTCCGGATCGACATACTGAGTCCGGACAAGTTCGAACGCCAGATCGGGCGTCCAATCCCGACTCCCGAGCGCCGACTGGAAATCGCCGACCGCCTTGACGGACACGATGGAGGGGAAGGTGCCCCGCCGATACTGCGACGGATCGAGAATCGCGTCCGGAATGAAGAGCCGGAAATTCGCGGCCCCGGTGTGATGGAGATCACGTGCACCGAAATTTTGATACATGATCGGTAAGGTTCTTCGCGTTGTTGGCGTGGCCGGGCCGGCAGGGAGCTCACCGGCCCGCTTTGATCGAGGCCGCGGGCACCGGCGAGGGGTGGAAGGATCGGGATGGATTCGGGCGGATTCGGGCTGACCGAAAATGTTCCACGGTTGCCCCGCTATCGCAAGAACGCGATTCGGCCAGTGCCCGGCCTCGCGAGCGGAGTCTGCAACGACCGGGCGCGCCCGGCGGGAGACTGGCTGGGAGGCTGTCGGACATCCGTCCGGCCAGCCTCCCACTGGCAAAACCGCCCAATTCCGCACCATGCCGATCAACCTGCGCGCAAGCAGGTTAATTGATACACCTCGGAGTGGCTTGCCATTGGCCGTCTTCTCGCGGACAGTGCTTCATCGTACCGATCGTAGGATGACAGTGACTGGTGGGTCTTCACGTGAGCTTGAGTTCAGATGATGATTCGAAACCCGACTTCCGGGAACGGGCTGGCAGAGGACGAAAAATACGAGAATCCTCAAAATGAATTCCAAGCTGTTCGTGGGCAATCTGTCCTTCGAAACCACTGAAGACACGCTGCGCACCGCCTTCGCCGCTTTTGGCAGCGTGACCGACGTCCATCTTCCCACCGACCGCGAGACCGGCCGCCCACGCGGTTTCGCCTTCATCACGCTGGGCACCGAGCAGGAAAGCAAGCTCGCGGCCGAGAAGATGAACGGGGCCGAACTCGACGGGCGGAAGCTGACGGTCAACGAGGCGCGGCCCAAGGAAGACAGCGGCGGCCGCGCGTTCGGCCCGGACCGTCGCGCCGGAGCCTTTCAGGCGCGGAACAAGCGCCGTTACTGAAGGAGTGCTGGATCAGTGATCGGTCGGGCCGACGCGGCGCTGGCTCCCAAGACGAGTCCGGCCGCAAAGCCCGTGGCATGGGCCACGACAGCGGTGCGAAGACCGCCGGCCCCGAACAGTCCCAACAGCGTGACTCCGGCAGCCAGCGGCACGAACACGGTCCGCCAGCGACGTTGTCCATTCTCCCCGCGCAGCGCGCGGACGGCGCGGCCGGTCAACAACCCGAGTCCGGCGAAGACCGCCGTCGAGGCGCCGATCGATCGGTACGGCCCGGGATAATGCAACGCGGCGACGGCCAGGTTTCCGGCGACGGACGCCAGCGCCAGCAGGAGCCAGCCGCGCAGCCGGCCGATCGTTGAGGTCACGGCCGAGAAAACGAAGAAGCCGGAGACGACATTCGCCAACACGTGCCCCAGGTCGGCGTGCAGAAACAGCGCCGTGACGACCCGCCACCATTCGCCCCGGTCAAACAGCGCCTGGGTATCCAGGGCCCCCACTTCTTCCCAGACACCCGGCGAGCCGCTTTGGACCGAATACAGGGCGAGAACCACGATTGCCCAGACCAGCGGGGTGAGCCGCTCCGTCCGTGGTAATGCCGGCTGGTCCACTATCGGGGGCGGCGGCCAGCCCGCGCTTTCCCGGTCGAAACACGCGAGCTGCTCACGCACCAGCGCGACCGCCGGCAGCTCGACAAGCAACCGGTAACCGGCATCCGCGACAACGAGCCAGTACGCCTGTCCCATTGCGAGCACGACCAGGCCGTGTTCGAAACCCGCGGCGGCGGTCGGATAGACGCCCGCCTCGACCAGCTCCACCGGAGCTTCCTCTCCGGTCGTCCCCGCTGGCAGGTCAGGCGCAGACATCGATGGGAGGTTAACCGATCTCTGATCGATGGCGAGAGCGACCTCGTCATCGAAGGGAGAGCGCCGCCAGCCGGAATCGGGCGCCTGAGGGAGCTTTTCGCTAAAAAGCTCTTGTGGGCACCCTGACATGGCCCGAAGGAGTATCCGAAGATCGCCGTTGTTCTGAAACGACTCGCCGGTTTAGGGCGCCAATTCCGCCGTCAGGCGCTCAGACGACGCTCGAACACCTTGGAGGATCGCATCGGCGATTGCCTCCGGGAAGCCCCTGGGGATCGCGCCCTGCACTCGCTCGATGACCGCCGGCGTGCGGGAGACGAGGTCTGCGATGATCGCTCCCATGTCGGCAATGCCGCACCGCCGGGCCATCTCGATCCAGTGCCGGGCGTGGATGTCGTTCCAACGATAATGGCGGTTCTTCCCCTCGACCGCCATCGCCATCTTGACCTTCTGGCGGGCGAACTTCCCGCGGCCAAATCCGAGCATCGGGTACGCCGACAGGACATCGTAGCGCGGAGTGAGCCGGTAGCTGCCGGCCGGCAGCAGAAAAACGCTGAAGTTCTTTGCATGCCCGTCGATCGCCGCGAGCAGCCAATAAACAACCTGCGTGCGCATGAAATCGTGGCGATCCTCCTCCGGATTCTGCGCGCCAAGGAGCAGGTCCATGATCGTGCGGATTCCCGGTCCGCCGTCGTTTTCGTACTTCAAAGCAGGGGGTATTCCGGCCGCCTGGCAAAAGTCCTCCTGGGGCAACCGGAGCCACCAAGCTCCAGCCGCCGTCAGCCGCCGGTCAAACCGCTCCACCACAAGCGCTTTGTGTTCGCCAAACGTCTCGACGCGGCATGGCGCCACCGGGAGGCCATACTCCCGCACGATTTGCGCGCACAGCCATTCGTTTTCCACCGACGTCGACAGATCGATGCCCTGCGGACTGACGCCGATCGGAAGCTTCAGGATATGCGTCGTCGGCGTCGCCCCCGTCGGACGGTGCCACGCACCCTGGTGCCAGAGCAGTGCCGTCTTCTCCTGCGCCCCTGCGAGCGAGATCCGGAACGCATCATCATCGCTGCTCTCCTCTTGTCCGAAGGTCGTGCCCAGGGAAGCCGTTAACAGCCGGGCGACGCCACCTGGGGGCAGGCGTTCGCCCGTGATCCGACGGATTTCCGGCGCTGCTTCGCCCGTAGCCAACAACTGCAGCGCTCCAACGCAGTCGCGGCCGATCTCCTGCAGGAGGTCGAAGGCAGCAATCGAGCCGGTATGAAAACGACGCTGAATCCGTTCGCGGATCTGCCGGTTGTCCGGCAGCAGATTGTCGAAAAAAGCCTCAACGCCCGCGCGGTAGGGGTCGCGGGAGGGGCGCAACGGAAATGACAGCGATATCGGCCGCGCGGCGGCGGCCGAGAGCCAAGACTCGTCATAGAGGAACTCCTGGCCTCCTCCGGCGGGCAGCCGCCACTCGCCGACGACCTCGCCGTTCATCCAGACCCCAAGCGCGCGGGATTTGCCCAAGCGGCCCATGGATCACCACTCCGACTGGCAGTCAGCCGCCTTGCGAGGGCGGACGACAAGCTCAAGGTTGAGGGCGGCCAGCACCCGGGCAATCCGGGCCAGGCTGGCTGGCCCCGGGTTGGTCTCGATTTGCGATACGGCGTTCTGGGCGAGGCCCGCGTTCGCGCCGACGGCCCGCTGCGTAAGTTTCCGTTCGCGGCGGAAACCTCGCAGGATGGCGCCGAATTGCTGCGGTGTCCTGATCGTATAATCCGTCATATCAGTAAAGCGGATAATATCATTTTATCACTCTTACAAGATAAATCTGTTTTATCTGGTATACGTGCTGTCGATGGTGAAATTCCGACCGATGCGACTGGCGGCCCGACAGGCCGCTGCCCCGGACAGTCGGATCCTGTTCTAAGACAATCAACCTCGCTCCCACCTAAAGATTGCATCGACCCGACAAGGCCGGGCCGGAATACCCGTCCAAGCCGGACCGGCGACGGAGCGCTACCAGCCCGTGAGCGCCCGGAGGGGGCCCAGCAGCTGGAGCGCAATCTGCTCGTGCTGGAACGCCACCGGGTGCGCATTCCCGGGAGTGCCGGGCTGGTGGCCCACGGGCGCCACCACGATCCGCCGGTCGCCGGCGGCGCGCCGGCGGGCGGCCACGGCGTCGAGAACCCGCCGCAGCTGGTCCCGCTTCGCGCGGTCCGGCGTGCCGGGCGCATCGCCGAACATCGGGCTCTCCGCCAGCACCAACGCCGCCCGCGGATACACCGCCCGGATTTCGCCGACAAAATCGTCGTACGCTTTCCGGTAAACCTTCTCGTCCGGCAGGTCCTTGCTGAAGTCGTTCGTCCCGAGGCAGACCACGATCGCGTCGGGCACGTAGTCCGCATGGTTCCAATGGGAATCGGGGTCGTCCGGCAGCGCGCGGTTGAAGAATTGGGGGGCATTGGGGACGTCGGTCCGGCCCTGCCAATCGCGCATGACGCCGCGGCCGCCATAGCTCACGAGGTGCACCTGCGCCTTCAGCCACCGGCCGAGCAACAGGCCAAAGGAACGCGCGGCGTTGGCCGCGCGCGGAGTCGAGAGGTCCTCGGGCGGGAACCGCTCGATATATTCGCCGCCGGTCATTGAATCGCCGATGACCATCAGTTTCCGCGCCGGCCAGGCCGGCGGGGCCAGCAACTCGCATCCGGACGGCAGCCGCAAACCCCGAAAACTGGCGACGCCCTGCCACGACTCGTTGCGGCGGACCAATTCGACCAGCCAGCCCCCCGCCGGTGCCATCCCCGCGGGCAGGGCGATCTCATTCTCCCCCGGCTTCAGGTGCAGGACCACGGGATCCCAGCCGTTGCAGGCCAGATTGAAGTAGCAGTTCTCCGAACCGGCGTTCAATCGCAGCACCGGCGCCGGTCCGCGATAAACAAACCGGAGCACGATGCCGGGAAATCCCATCACGGCTTCGTCGCCAACGAAGGCGACGCGGCCCAGATAGGCGATCCGCGGATCGCGCACGGAGAGGGACGTTAATTCTGGCAGGTTCATGGTGGGCATAGGATCGGCCCCGCGGACGAGGAAAGCGGCGAACGCCAACGACAGGAGGCATGCGATGGAGCGCATGACCGTCGATGAGTAAACATCCGGGCCGGGGAGGCAATCCCCGTCGCCGGACAATTCCGCCCGCCCAGGAAATCATTGCGAAAGCTCCCGTTTCGCTGGGCGGCAGCCACGCCCACGGGCAGAGGAGGATGCATCCGGACCAGGTTCCTTTTCGCTTTTTCGCCGGAGTCGGATTAATTGGGTCTGATTCAGATCATGAGTCCAGCCTGGCTTCCAGCAGCAGATTTCTTGAAGGGCTTGCCCCAGGTGCCGGTGTTATCATACCTGCCGCAAGAGTATCCCAGTCTTGATGTTCGACAAAACGTTCCCTGTGGATCCATTCCTCCCGGTTGATTGATTGCGAGACCGGAGTCTGGAACCACGCCTTGAATCCCTGATCCCCCCAGCCCTATGAAAGCCCGCCTATTCCATTCCGCCCTCGTGCTTGCGTCCGCCCTCGCCGCCACCTCCAGCGGTCTCGCGCAAGCGCCCCGGATTAACATTCCGGCCGCCAGTCCGTCCTGCACCTTGAAACAACGCGTCGGCCTCACTGACATCGAGATCAATTATTCCCGTCCAGGCCTCAAAGGCCGCGTTGTCGTTGGCAAGATCGATCCCTACGGCAAGGTCTGGCGCACCGGCGCCAACAGCGCGACCCGGATCAGCTTCAGCACGCCGGTCAGGCTGCAAGGAAGCAGACTCGAGGCAGGCACCTATGAGCTTTTCACCATTCCCGGCCCGGACGAGTGGACCGTCATTCTGCAAAAAGCCGCGAAACAGTGGGGCGCCTATCAATACAAGGAGGAAAACGACGTCCTGCGCGTGAAGGCCAGGCCCGTGGCGCTCGCGAATCCGGTTGAGACGTTCACGATCGATCTCAACGACATTCGCGACGAGTCCGCCACGCTCGACCTGATCTGGGCCGACTGGCGGGTGCCGGTAAAGCTCGAGGTTGATGTTGTCTCCATCGTGGTACCGCAGATCGAGGCCGTGATGACCTCGGACGCCGCGAAAAAGCCCTATGCCCAGGCCGCCATGTTCTATCTCGACCACAATCTCGACCTGAAGAAGGCGGCCGGATGGATGGATGCCGCGCTCGCCGAACAGCCGAACGCCTTTTACCTGGTCTACCACAAGGCGCGCCTGCTCGCGAGAATGGGTGACAAAGCCGGCGCGATCGCTGCAGCCCGGGCCTCAATCGCTCTCGCCGCCAAAGAGACCGGGCCGGAAAAGGACGAATACACCCGTCTGAACGAGGCGCTCATCGCCAGTTTGCAGTGATGAGACCCGATTGTCTGCCTCCCTCGCCGACGACCGGCTCGCGCCGCATCTTTCACGCCTTGTTCTGCCTTGTCACCCTGCTCGGCGGATGGGCCGCCGCCGGTGGCGCTCCGGACCCGGAGCCCTCCGCCGCCATCCTGCAGGACCTGCGGAGCTTGCGCGAACTGGGCAGCGTCCTGTACATTGCCGCGCATCCCGACGACGAGAATACGCAGCTGATCGCCTACCTATCGCGCGGCCGTCACTACCGCACTGCCTATCTGTCGCTGACGCGCGGCGACGGCGGGCAAAACGTGCTTGGTCCTGAACTCGGCGAGGAACTGGGGGTTATCCGCACCCAGGAATTGCTGGCCGCCCGCCGCGTCGATGGCGGCCGGCAGTTTTTTTCCCGCGCGATCGATTTCGGGTTTTCCAAGGATTACCGCGAGACGCTCCGGTTCTGGGATGA
>CAVRNM010000081.1:0-12863 GCA_963722225.1 uncultured Verrucomicrobiae bacterium | reverse complement strand
CGCCTCTTGTTCTGAGACAGTGATCGCAGCTCCTTTCTCCAGCAGCAGTTTTGCCACTTCAAGCTGTCCTTTTTTCTGCAGCGTAAAAAAGCGCCGTCGCGCTCATGGCGATTCACAACTTCCACGCTTGCGCCTTTTTCGACCAGCAACTTTGCCACTTCAAGCTGCCCGTTCTCTGCAGTGATCATGAGTAGCCGTCGTGCCCCGGTAATTTCGAGACGGCCGCGTCCTTCTCCACAGGACAGCTTTACGATTTCATACTGCCCTTTCCCGCCGCAAATTCGTAAGCGGCCTGTTGTCGTAATCGTCCGTGGCATCGACCAAGGTCGGGTCGGCTGCGAGCAGAGCGCGGACCTTCTCCACGTCCCCCGCTTGAACCGGCAACTCGGATTGGTGCTGCCCGCAGCCGCAGGAAGAGTACCAGCCTGAAGAGCCTATTTTATCCTCGCTCTCGGATGGTGGCTCTATGGGTCATGAACGAGGGGTGAGCCAATTTAGGGAATTGCGGACGGCGGCGCCGGACGGGTGCGCCAGCTGGCGGGGTGGCACTGGTCCGCGTCTGGATCGATGACTTCGTGATCTCTTTCCGCTAGCTTAGGCCCGCAAACATCTTGGCACCCCGCGTGGCTCATGAAAAAATAGGGATGCTGGATCGCCGGACCGCTGCACCGTGGGGATGGGAGGCTTTGCAGGTGTCGGCCCATCCACCACCAAAAGACGAACCAAAAAAACCCCCCCCCATGTTTTCTTTTTTTGCCCAGCATTTCCGAATCTCCTCGTGCAAACGACAACCGTAGTGCTCCCCACGGGCCCCGTGTTATCTAACAAATGAAGAAATCGCGCCTTCTCTTTCTCACTTCGTTCCAGAATTTCCTCTCGGTCATTTTGCTTTCCCTCGGCTGACGATTCAATGACCTGCAGCGCCGAACGGCGGCGTGACGGTTGCGGAAGCAGTAAGCGTGACTGACGACCGAATTGGCAGCGATGGCATGTTTGGGCAGATTCATTTCTGCTTAAGTCGTTGGCTGATATGCGCAAAGAGGAACTCCGGCAACGCGGGGGTGGCGAATGCTTGGATAGGAACAAATATTCCTCCTCCACGAGATAGAATGACCACGAGGCCGAGACTGTCGTACCGAGCCCGTGATACGTCTGAGCGACTCCCCTTTCTGTTCCACCTGTAGTGTCAGTCTGGACTGGAATCTGAGGTTAGTGGAGGGATGGGGTTGTGTCCATCCCCGGCGGAGGGAGGGCGAAGCCCGACCGGAGCCGGGGATGGAAGAGATTGGGCGGCGAAACAGACTGGACTGAGGTAACCCAGTCGGCTGTGCGGCCGTTGGTGATTGTACTGGCGCATGGCTTTCTTCGATCACGACCCGGGCCTCGGTCAGGGTCCACAGCTGTTCCCGGTTCAGGCATTCGTCGCGAAAGCGGCCATGAAACGATTCGACGAATCCGTTTTGCCAGGGACTGCCTGGATCGATGTAGATCGTTTTGATGTGGTGGGCGGCCAGCCAAAGCTGAAGCTCTTTGGCGATGAACTCCGGCCCGTTGTCCGAACGCAGATAGTCGGGTGCGCCCTGTTCGGCGATCGCCCGTTGCAGCCAATGCAGCACCTCTGCAGACCGCAGGGCCCGGTCGGCCCGCAGCACGTGGCACTCGCGGGTGAACTCATCGAGGATCGTGAGCATGCGCAGAGCGCCCCCGCGGACCGTGGCGTCCGCAATGAAGTCCCAGGTCCACACGTGTCCGCGATGGGTAGCGCGAGTCGGCAGCCCGGTGGAGAGCCCCCGCCGCACGAGCTTTCGCCGGGTGAGGGCCCTCGGCCCGGCGCAGCCGCTGCACCTGGCTCGGGCAACGTTCTGGTATCCGCCGGGGCGGCGCAGTGATCGCCAGACCCAGCTGGTCACGCGGATGCACGCCCTGGCCGTGGCCCATCCCCGGTATGGGTACCGCCGAATCACGGCGCTCTTGCGACAGGAAGGCTGGCTGGTGGGCAAGCGCCAGGTGCAGCGGCTGCGCCGGGCCGAGGGCCTGCGGGTGCCTCCACCCCGGCGAAAGCTCGTGCGGCGGGGGCTCTCCACCGGGCTGCCGACTCGCGCTACCCATCGCGGACACGTGTGGACCTGGGACTTCATTGCGGACGCCACGGTCCGCGGGGGCGCTCTGCGCATGCTCACGATCCTCGATGAGTTCACCCGCGAGTGCCACGTGCTGCGGGCCGACCGGGCCCTGCGGTCTGCAGAGGTGCTGCATTGGCTGCAACGGGCGATCGCCGAACAGGGCGCACCCGACTATCTGCGTTCGGACAACGGGCCGGAGTTCATCGCCAAAGAGCTTCAGCTTTGGCTGGCCGCCCACCACATCAAAACGATCTACATCGATCCAGGCAGTCCCTGGCAAAACGGATTCGTCGAATCGTTTCATGGCCGCTTTCGCGACGAATGCCTGAACCGGGAACAGCTGTGGACCCTGACCGAGGCCCGGGTCGTGATCGAAGACTTCCGTCGCCAGTACAATCACCAACGGCCGCACAGCCGACTGGGTTACCTCAGTCCAGTCTGTTTCGCCGCCCAATCTCTTCCATCCCCGGCTCCGGTCGGGCTTCGCCCTCCCTCCGCCGGGGATGGACACAACCCCATCCCTCCACTAACCTCAGATTCCAGTCCAGACTGACACTACAGGTGGCTCGAAAAGGTGAGTCCGCTCAGACGTATCACGGGCTCGGTACGACAGTCTCGGCCTCGTGGTCATTCTATCTCGTGGAGGAGGAATATTTGTTCCTATCCAAGCATTCGCCACCCCCGCGTTGCCGGAGTTCCTCTTTGCGCATATCAGCCAACGACTTAAGCAGAAATGAATCTGCCCAACATGCCATCGCTGCCAATTCGGTCGTCAGTCGCGCTTACTGCTTCCGCAACCGTCACGCCGCCGTTCGGCGCTGCAGGTCATTGAATCGTCAGCCGAGGGAAAGCAAAATGACCGAGGAGAAATTCTGGAACGAAGTGAGAAAGAGAAGGCGCGATTTCTTCATTTGCTGGATCGCATGGGTTCCCGTCGGCGGCGCTACGGTTGTCGTTTGCACGAGGCTTTTCGGAAATGCTGGCATTTACTCAGTACATGCGGCTCTCGTCGTTTGGTTCGTCTTTTGGTGGTGGATGGGCCGACGCCTCAGAAGCCTCCCATGCCCACGGTGCGGCGGTCCGGCGATCCAGCATCCCTATTTTTTCATGAGCCACGCCGCATGCAAGTGTTGCGGCCTGAGCTACAGGAAAGAGATCACGAAGTCATCAATCCAGACGCGGACCAGTGCCACCCCGCCAGCTGGCGCACCCGTCGCGCCGCCGTCCGGCAACCCCTGAATTGGCTCACCCCTCGTTCATGACCCATAGAGCCACCATCCGAGCGATCATGGGCTTGGCTCTTGCGCTCATATCTCCCTGCTGGCTGCGGGCAGCACCGATCCAAGATGCGGTTCAAGCGGGGGACGTGGAGAAGGTCCGCGCTCTGCTCGCAGCCGACCCGACCTTGGTCGATGCCACGGACAATTACGACAACAGGCCGCTTACGATTGCAGCAGGGAAAGGGCAGTATGAAATCGTAAAGCTGCTGCTGGAAAAGGGCGCGGATGTGGATGTTGGAAATTACCGGGGCACAACGGCTCTCATGATCGCTGCAGAGAACGGGCAGCTTGAAGTGGCAAAGTTGCTGGTCGAAAAAGGCGCAAGCGTCGAAGTCGTGAATCGCCAGCTCGCAACGGCGCTTTTTTACGCTGCAGAAAAAGGACAGCTTGAAGTGGCAAAACTGCTGCTGGAGAAAGGAGCTGCGATCGCTGCTCAGAACAAGGCGGGGGACACACCGCTCTCCGTTGCAGCGCTGGCTGGGCATCTGGACGTGGTGAAACTGCTGCTGGAAAGAGGCGCAGCTGCGGGTGCCATGAGCATCCGAGGAATCCCACCCCTTACCGAGGCTGCGAGGGGCGGAAACATCGACGTGGTAAAGTTACTCCTTGAGAAAGGCGCGATGGTCGATGCTCAAGGCCACTTGGGTAATACGCCGCTCATGTTCGCTGCGGAGCAGGGTCACCGTGAAGTTGTACAGCTTCTGTTAGACCGGGGAGCCGCCGTAGATGCCCGAGCCGATAACGGTCTCACCCCACTTGCGTTCGCTGCGTTTGAAGGTCATGTCGAAATCACAGCGCTGCTCTTGGAGAAAGGCGCAGGAATTGAGGGCCAGCATAACTATGGCGTCACCCCTTTGATGTGGGCTGCGCGGAATGGACACCTCGATGTGGTGAAGCTCCTTGTGGCTAAGGGCGCAGCGATCGATGCCAAGAATGATAATGGGGTCACGCCACTCATGTGGGCCGCGCAGAATGGGCACCTCGAAATTGTGAAGCTGCTACGGGGGAAGGGCGCGGCAGTGAACACCCAAGACAATACTGGTATTACGCCGCTCAGTCATGCTGCTAGAACCGGGTGCCTTGAAGTGGTTAGGTTCCTTCTCGAAAATGGCGCGACGGTAGACGCCAAGGCCGATGATCGCACCACGCCACTCTGGATGGCGGCGAAGAACGGGCATCTGGAAATCGTGCGGCTGCTGTTGGAGAAAGGAGCAGTTGTAGATTCCGCGAATAAAATGGGTGACACTCCGCTCTGGATCGCTGCGGACGGCCAGCATTTTGATGTGGTAAAGCTGCTTCTGCAAAGCGGCGCGGCGATCTCAGCCAAGAGCAGCAGGGTTCTCACATTGTTCCTATGGGCTATTGGGAACAGGCAACCTGAATTCGTAAGACTACTGCTTGACAAGGGCGTGGCCGTGGATGTGAAGGCCAACGGTGGTTACACGCCGCTCATGCTCGCAGCGGGAATGGGGGATCTCGATATGGTCAAGCTGCTGCTGGGAAGAGGCGCGGCAGTGAACGCGAAATTCACCGACGGTCAGACACCGCTGATGTACGCCGAACAATACGGGCATCTCGATGTTGTAAGTGAGCTGTTGGAGAAAGGTGCGAACCCCAATGTCAAGGCGGGGGGCATGACCGCGCTCCAGCGGGCAGAAAAGGACGGGCACAAGGAGATCGCGGACTTACTGCGGCAAGCGGGCGCAGATTAACGCCTGTCGATGACGGGTCGTGAGGCTACGAGGATTGAATCCCTTGTGCCCCGGCAAATCACACCGTGTCCCGAGTGCTGGTTGGTGATCTGGTCAGCGATCCTGTGGACCCACCGGTGACCAGTAGGCGTTATTCTCAATGCTCGCGCGTCGCCAGCCTTTCGCAGTTCTTACAAACAGATGGACGTCCACTGCCGCTCCGGGCTCTTGCGGCACGGAACCGGTGACGAAACCTGCATTATCCCCCAATGGAATCCAGTTTTCAGATGCGACATTCGGCGGGAGACCATGCTCGTTCGACGAACCGGCGGCGAGGACTCCGGCAGCAACTGCCAAACAGACGATGGTGACGACTTTGATGTGTTTCATGGCTTTCTATCAGGCTATGGGGGTTGGTTTTCGTTTCGATAACCGGGAAGAAGGGCACCCCTCTTTCACGATGTTGTGTCGATGATCCTGTGGTTGGCGCAGGCTGTTTAAGACGTTTAGCCTATTAGCCTTTCGGGCCTCTGACTGGCGCATTACATTTCTGTAATTCCGCCCATGTGTCCCCTCGGTGGCTCCATCCAGCGCGAATTCTTGATCACCCGCTGCGCCCACGGTCGCTGGGTACATTTACGACGCAGGTGCTACTCGAGGACGGTGGCACCACGACCGCGGTGTGGACTGGCTCGCTGTGGTGGGGTGCAGGCGCAGAGCTGAGGCCGGTAGGATGGCGGTGGGTCGAGAACAGCGGGATGTCGCACGGGACCAAAGACCAACCTGCTGCATGATGTCGAAGCAGTCTGGCCCTGCCCAGAACGGGATGCCGCGGGGTGGCACCCATACATTGCTCGGCTTCTTCATAGACGCTTTGCTCCGGGTTTGCTCCGGATCTGCTCCGGGTTTGCTCCGGAAAAATACCTAAAGCGACCTATTTCGACCTAGTCCAACCTATTCGATTTCCCTCTGAAAACCGCTTTTCAGAGATAAAGTGGTGGACCCGATCAGGATCGAACTGACGACCTCCGCAATGCCATTGCGGCGCTCTTCCAACTGAGCTACGAGCCCATGAACTCTGCGAAGGGCTGTAAGATCAAAGTTTCATCTCTGATGGCAAGGACTTTTTCGGCCGTCTCCTCATAGTCGGTTGTCCTGGCGCGGCAACCAATTGATCTGCGGACAGCCAGCCTTTTCGTTTGATTCAATCAGTGCTCCAAGCGCCGATCGAGAGGGTGGCATTGGGTCAAATTGGCGTCCATGTGCCCTGTTCGCAATCAGGTGCCGGTAACTGAAAACGGCAGCGAATTAGACCAATTTTTTACGGCTTGCTGTTGCTCCAGAACCATTTCTTGCTGGCCGACATACAGAGGCGAATGCATTGTTATCAGTTATTCTCGGGCTCTTTTACGCAAAATTACTGCAATTACGTGACTCCCGGCTCCGAATACTCTATGGTGTGTTTATGGGACTGAACCAGCCAATCAAGATCCTCTCGGGCATCGGCGCAGCGTGCCTGTGGTGCGCTGGCTTGGTTCATGGGCAGACGGCGAGCAGTGTCAACGGGCTCTATTACACGGGAATGAACCCCACCGGGACCGGTCTGCAAGCCCAGGGAACGCAAGATTCGCATTGGAGCGTCACCTATGTGTCCGGCACAGGGTTGACGGCCGCCGCCAATGAAGGAGCAGGGTACGTGCTTACCGCCGCGGCCCTGAGCGGCTCCGGCTATGTGGCCAACACCAGCTCCGCGCAGTGGATCACTGCGCCGGGGGCGGCAACCTCCGCGACAGGGACGAATATTAATGCCGGCGGCGACTACCTGCCGGGCAATGGCAACACCGGGGCCAATGAAGGTGTTTTCGTTTACACGCTCGCGTTTCAAATCACCGGTTCGGGTGCGGCGGGCACACTGGTGACGAATGCCGTCTCGATCAGCCTGACGGTTGCGGCAGACGATCAGTATTCCATCTACGTGAATCCGAGTGGCCACGGCACGACTCTGCCGACGGGAACGGCCGCGGCGTCGCGCACCAATGCCTGGACGAATACATCCGCCTCGGTTCTC
Source organism: uncultured Verrucomicrobiae bacterium (assembly GCA_963722225.1). Lineage (GTDB taxonomy): Bacteria > Verrucomicrobiota > Verrucomicrobiia > Opitutales > Opitutaceae > Fen-1467. The sequence continues at coordinate 5,701 of CAVRNM010000081.1, read as the reverse complement.
CAGAACGGCACGAACGGCACTGGTACCTCAGGCAATTCCCAGTTTTATATCGGCACCAACTACATCACGATTGTCGTGGACAACACCAATGGGGTCAACGGCTCGTCCAGCTCGACCGCTCTCAATGCCAGCGGATTGCTGGTCTACGAAATGAGCAACGCGGTGACCATCGGTGGAAACCCCGTTCAAGGTTATGTCCCGGAGGTGGGTACCTGGCTCCCGATTGCGGGTGCTCTTGGGCTGTTCAGCTGGTGTCGCTGGCGCCGCAAGCCCGGCAGAGAAAACGTCAGTCGCCAAGCGACGACTTGATCAGTTCGACCTCGCGCGCGGTGAGGGCGGCTTGGTTGCACCTTCCCAGCAAGGTCCGGGCTTCGGCCTTGTTGCCGGTGCCGGCCATGGCGAGTCCGTAGGCGTAGGCCAGCGCGGGTGAATTCTCCACCTCGGTCGCCCACGGCTGGAGCAGGGCGAGCGCATCAGCGGCGCGCCCATCCATGAATACCACGAAGGCGCGGGTGGCCAAGCAGGTGAGGTTTTGCGGATCGCGCGCAAGGTTCTCTGCGGCGAGCCGTTCGGCCAGCGGTCCATCATGACCGGTGAGAGCGGCGAAGTAGACGAAATTGTTGGACACGTCTGCGTCCTGCGGATGCGCAAAGTGCAGCTGGCGGAACGCCCGGTACTGTCCCTCGGCATCGCGGCTCAACTGATAGTGCCGCGCCAGTGTGCCCAGCGCCGTCATTGCATTCGGGCCGGTCTGATTTCCCGCGGCCCACCACAGGATTTCCGCCTCGTCCACGAGTCCCCAGGTGTAGATCGTGTCGCCGGCAAAAAGTGCATGGGCGCTGTTCGTGGCGGCGTGACTGCGCAAGGTGCGCCAAAACTCATCGGTCTGCTTTGTGTCACCCAGCGCCCGCGCCGCCTGCATGCCGTAGGCCCACCGGAGAAATTCGAGCTCATTGCCCCAGTCGCCCTGCTGGGTCCACTCGCGCAACTCCGGCCAGGCGGCCGCCTGCCGCAATGCCTCCGCGCCGACCACGGCGAGGGGAGGGTGCTTCAGTCCCTCTGGTGGCAGTGTCTTCATCCATTTGATGGCTTCGGCACTGCGCCCGATCTGGTTCAACCAGCCCACCAGCTGGGCTGCTGCCTGCGGCGTGACCGCATGGTTTTTCTCCAGGCTCGCCACCGCATCTGCGAAATGCCGCTCATCAGCTCTCGACAATCCAGCCAGGCAGTTCGGCATGTCGCCCAGGGTGCATCCGGGATGGGCGCGCAACGCCTCGGCCCATTGCAGCATCGCCGGCCGCTCATCCCTTGCCAGCGCATCGCCCAGCAACGCGCGCAATGCGGCCGCGCCCCATTCTCGACTGGTGGTCCACTTTTCGAGCAAGGCCAGACCCCGTTTCCGCTCCGCCGGATCGGTGGCGTTCAACAAAATGAGGCCGAGGGGCACTTCGTCGGTCGCCGCCGGACCGTCGAGCTGGAGCGCTGCTTCAAAATGATCCTTCGCGGCGGTGAGCTGACCTCTCCGGCGCGCCAGTTCACCCTTCAGACGCTGGGCGTAGGCGGAGTGCGCCGCGTCCTCGGCGGAAAGACTGGCCAGGGCGCGGTCCGCCTCCTCCGGCATTTCAGCCTGCAACGCCGCGGCCGCCCATCCCAATGCATCTTGGGGATCCTTGGTGCCGAGCATGGCGGCATGGCGGGCATGATCCACCGCTTCCGCCTTCCGCCCGCGCAACCGCGCCAGCTCGGCGGCCAGCCGCCACGTCTCCGGCTGTTCCGGCGCGGTGACCACCGCATTCCGGACCGCTTCCGCCGCGAAATCCAGACGGCCGGCGCTGATCCACTGGCGGGCCATGCTGATCGCGTTGCGCTTGGTCCACCACGGGTAAACCCACACCCGCAGCGCCCCGCCGGCCACCGCTGCGGCGAGCAGGCCGTAGAGCGCCCAACGCAGGGCCCGGCGGGTTTCCAGGAGATCAAGCAGGCGCCACCAACGGTCGCGCAAATCGAACGCTCTCCATCCGTCGCTCCAGCGCCGCAGTCGACTCAAACCGGGCGGGAGATTCTGGTCTTCGCGCGGCTTCTTTTCCTCTGATTGATGATTCATCGCACAGGCATTCGCTCCGGACGCGGTCGTGAGCGTGCAGGGGATGAGCCCAAAAGCAAAGCTGTCTTTTTGAATCGCGCGCTTGATTGCCTCGGCTGGAGCAACGAGAATGCACCGTTCAGTTTGGACGTTTTTTCAGCGATACCCTCATGAAAACCACTGCGCTTCTCGCCACTGCGATCGATCACGTTGAACTGGCCGAGGCGACAATTCCTGAGCCGGAGTCCGGCGAGGTCATGATCAAGGCCGTCTACACCGCCATCAGCCCTGGCACGGAAATGCGTTGCCTGGCCGGCCGCCAGGCTGGCGTCACGTTTCCATTCATCCCGGGCTATTCGATGGTCGGACAGATCGCGGCGCGGGGGCCCGGCGTCGCGATCGCGGAGGGAACCTGGGTGTTTTGCCAGGGAACACAAAAGGCCGACCGTCCCCTGGCCTGGGGCGCGCACGTGGCCCATGCGCTCTGCGGCGAAAGCAGCGTTTTTCCGTTGCCGGCCGGTGTCGATCCGCTGGAGGCGGCGCTCACCAAGCTCGGGGCCATTGCCTACCGGGGAGTGCGGGCGGCCGGCACGCGTCCGCACGACCAGGTGGCGGTGATCGGGCTGGGGCCGATCGGCCAGCTGGCGGCCCGCCTGCACGGACTCACCGGCGCCCGGATCGTTGCCGCCGACGTGGCGCCGGACCGGGTGGCCCTGGCCAACGCCGCGGGTATCGAGGCCGTGCTGGCGCAACCGGGGGTGGTCGCGGCCTTGGCGCCCCTGCAACCCCGCGGGGCGGACGTCGTAGTGGACGCTACCGGCGCCGCGCCGGTGCTGCAGCAGTCTATCCTGCTCGCAAAGTCAAAGCCGTGGGACAACACGCTGACCGAGCCGACGCGGCTGATCGTCCAGGGCAGTTACCCCGAGAACGTCGTCTTCGATTACCAGCAGGCGTTTGTGCGCGAACTGGCCGTGCATTTCCCTCGCGACAACCAGGCGCGGGATGTGCAGGTCGTGCTGCGCCTTCTCGCCAGCGGGCGCCTGAAGGTCAGCGATCTGATCAGTGAAGTCTGCGCGCCGCGCGATGCCCAGGGAGTCTATACCGCGCTGCGTGCCGGCAAGACCGGCCTGCTGACCGCGGTGTTGCGGTGGGAGTAGGGCGCACCGGCAAACGATGAGGGGAACTCCAAATCGCGACTGCCAAAGCTCCAGAATCCAGACGCCAAATCCCAGGGAAGCAGCCCGCCGGTTGCAGGAGCCGACTTCGAGCAGCATCATTTCGCAGGTGCAAAAAGCAGCAGTGGACCCTCGGTGCGGCTGACGATGAGGGCCGGGCGCCTGGAACCGGGGAGGTTGATGGCCGCCGCCGCGCGGGCTTCGCCGACGACACTGATTCCGGCCTGGGCCGGCGACAGCGGGGTGAACCCGCCATGTCCGTCGCCTTTCAAGAACAGCCCGAGCCCGCCGTCGAAGCGGCCGGTGGACGGCTCAGGGCCGAAATTGTTGCCGACGCAGAAGAGGTCGAGCCGTCCGTCACCGTCGAGATCGCGCGCCACGATGGCGTTGATCGGCGCGATCTGCGCGAGGCGCGGCAGGGGCTGGAACTGGAACGTCCCGTCGGCCTGCTGAAGAAACACGCCGCTTGCGAGCTCGTTGGCCTTCAGGCAGCGGACGGCCGCGAGCCGTTCGGGCGGGAAGAGATCCGCCACGGTGGCCTGCGCAAACGCCTTGTAGGTCGGGAATTTTTTCGGGAGCCACGGGAAACAGTAGGCGAGCTTGCTGCGGCCGCGCACTGGGTAGAGCCGGCCATTTTCATACTGCGCCTCGATCAACTGGTCGCGGCCGCTGCCGTCAAGATCGCCGGCGTAGAGGATCGTGGGCTCGGCCGGCGAGGCGTGATACTTGGTGTTGAGGCCAACGTTGCCGGCGATGATGTCGAGCCGGCCGTCGCCGTTGACATCCGCGACGGCGAGGGCGCTCCACCAGCCGGTGTGCGCGCCGAGGCCGGACTTTTCCGTGAGGTTCTCAAAGCCGTGGCCGGTATTGTGGAAATAGGCGATCGGGCCCCACTCCAGGGCGAGCAACAGGTCTGGGCGGCCGTCGTGATCAACATCGGCCCAAACCGCCGCGGTGACCATGCCAATGTGCCGCAGCCCGGGCGCCAGCTCATCGGTCACATCCACGAACTTTCCCCCGACATTGCGATAAAGGAAGCTGCGGGGCGTCTCCGGATAACGGCCGGGCACCACCCGTCCGCCGACAAAGACGCCGACCCGGCCGCTGCCGTCAAAATCGGCCGCCACCACCGCTCCGGCGCTTTCGCCCTCCGTCGGCAGCATGTCCGCGGGAGCGAGGGTGAAGCGGCCGCGGCCGTCGTTGAGGTAGAGGCGGCCGTTGAGCCGCGTGTCTCCGGCTGCCTGCGCGACGCCGCCCGTGGCGATCAACAGGTCCGGATGGCCGCGACCCATCACATCGAGGAACACCGCGCCGTTGTCGTCGGCCTCGGTGGCGGCCGCCCACGGCTGGTCGGGCGCAGGCAGGAACGTGCCGTCCGGCTGGCCGAGGAAGAGTTCCCCGGCCTGTCCGGCGGTGCCGGAGACAAAGACGTCATCGATGCCGTCGCCGTTCACATCGGCCACGGCCAGCGCCGGACCCTGGCCGTTGAGGCGGCGCGGGAGGAGCCGCTGGCGGGTGAATTCGTCGAACAGGCGCAGCGTGTTGCGGTGCTTCAGACCGCGGGCGGCCGCCGCCTCGGTGAAGAGCGCGCCGGGGGCCGGCGGCGTGTGAAAGACCGCGGGCGACAGGACCGGCTTCGCGCCTTCCGCCAGCGGAGGCTCGGCGATGGTCAACAGCTGGTCGACCGGCAGGTTCTCCAGCACCTGGACCGAGCCGCGCGGCCAGCGGATCGTGAGTTTCTTGATCACCGGGTCGGAACCGAGGCCGAAATGCACCAGCGGCAGCTCGCTCGACGCGATGCCCCGCTCGGTGTAGAGCTGCCGCATCTGGAGGCCGGAGGCGGATTCCAGGCGCAGCTCGGCGCCGATGCCGTCGAGGTTGGGCGTCCGGCCGGCGAGCTTGATCTCGACGCGGTGACCGGTCGGCGTGAGGTTGCGGATGATAGTCGGCGGGGCGTTGTAGTTCGTGAAGATGAGGTCGAGATTGCCGTCGCCCGCGAGGTCGGCGAGGGTGCAGCCGAAGCTGACGCCCGCGTGGTCGAGTCCCCACTCCTTGGATACGTCAGCGAACTTCAGGTCGCCGAGGTTGCGGTAGGCCAGCGTGGTTTCGCGGCGGGGCGGCGAGTTCTTCCAGACGCTGGCGCGGGCGGCGAGGTTCGGCGCGACGTTCTGCCGGTCGACCAGGTCGGCGTCGATGAAGTTGCGGATCATGCCGCAGGTGAAGAAGACGTCCAGCCGGCCGGTGTTGTCGAGATCGCCGAACCGCGCCGACCAGGTCCAGCCCGTCGCAGCCATGCCGGTGAGATGGGCCACCTCGGCAAAATGGTCCGTGCCGGTGTTGAGGTAGACGGCGTTCCACATGTACTGGGGGATGAGGTCGGGCACGCGCTCGTTCTCCCACAGGCCCCGGCCGATCTCCTCCATGCCGGCCATGAACTCCGCGT
>CAVRNM010000080.1:0-7699 GCA_963722225.1 uncultured Verrucomicrobiae bacterium | reverse complement strand
TCAGGGGTTCGGCATCTACGTCGACACCGACGGGGGCAATTGCCGGATCGCCAGCCCGGAGGACCTGCAATTCGCCGGGCTCTCCAAGATTGACACCGAGTACTTCGTCATGGTCGGAAGCCCGTACGATATTCAGGAATCTGTGGCCGATTTGACGGGCCGGCCGCCGATGTTTCCCAAGTGGGCGCTGGGGTTTTCCAACAGCGAATTCGCTGACATGAACGAGGCCCTCTGCCTGAACAACGTCAATGGATACCGCTCACGGGGGATTCCGTTCGACCTCTACACCTTCGATTTCCAATGGAAGGCCTGGGGCGAGGACAACTACGGGGAATGGCGTTGGAATCCGACCAATTTCCCCGGTGGGCCCTCGGGGGCCTTCAAGGCGAGAATGGCCGCCCTCGGAGTGAAATTGGCCGGGATCATGAAGCCGAGAGTCCATGTCGACTCCGTGCAGGGCCGTTATGCCACCGCCCACGGCTTCTGGGTGCCCGGGCGGGCTCCCTACGCCGACTATTTTTCCCACCGGCTGGTCAACGACCTGGACTTTCCCAATGCGGACTGCCGGCAGTGGTTTTGGCAGCACGCCGAGGCAGCCTTCGACTCGGGGATCGTGGGTTGGTGGAACGATGAGGCGGACGCCTGGGACAATACTTGGGAGTTCATGGACATGCAGCGCGCGCTTTACGAAGGCCAGCGGGAACACACCAACGGAACCCAGCGCGTCTGGTCGATCAACCGGAATTTCTATTCGGGATCGCAACGTTACGCCTACGCCACCTGGTCCGGGGACATCGAGTCGGGATTCACGGTGATGCAGCAGCAGCGGGAACGGCTGATGTGCTCGCTCAACATCGGTCAGGCGCGATGGGGCATGGATACCGGAGGGTTCAACAACAACCAGCACGTGAGTGGCGACGAATACAGCGAAAGCTACGCCCGGTGGATGGAGTTTGCCGCCTTTGTCCCGATCTTCCGAACGCACGGCACCTTTTACAAGCAGCCCTGGCTGTTCGGCGCGAAGGCGGAGGCCGCGGCCGCCAGGGCGATCAAGCTGCGATATTCGCTGATCCCGTATCTGTATGCCTACGACCGGCTGCTGAACCAGACCGGAATCGGACTATGCCGCCCGCTGATTTGGGACTACCCGGGCGACCCGGAGTGCGCCAACCGGGTCGACGCCTGGATGTTTGGCGATTACCTTCTGGTCGCACCGGTGGTCGATCGGGGGCAGGCCGCCAAGGACATCTACCTTCCGGCCGGCTCGTGGATCGATTACTTCCGCGGTACCCGGTATCGCGGCGGACGGACCCTCAGCTATCCCGTCGATCCGTCGGTTTGGCAGGATATTCCCCTGTTCATCAAGAATGGGGCGATCATTCCGTCGATGGACGTGATGAACTATGTCGGGGAAAAACCGGTGCTCCGGATTTACGTCGACGTCTTCCCCGACCCATCGCCGACTTCGTTCAGCTATTACGACGACGATGGCGCGACGTACGATTACGAGCATGGAGCCTTTTATGCGCAGGTCATGACGGCCCAGGATCGCGATGGCACAACCACGCTAAACCTGGCCCAGAAAATCGGCAGTTATGCTCCCCCGCTGAAGGATTTCATCTGCAAGATCCATGGTCGGGCGGGAGCCGGCGTGACCGTGAACAACCAACCGGCGGTTGCCTACGCCAATTACAACGATTTGCTCAACGGCTCCACGGAAGGATGGGCAAACGGATCGGATCAATACGGGGCCGTCACCTACGTCAAGGTGGCCGCCGGCGCAGCGAAGAACCTCGTTGTTCTTGGTGCGCGCCCATGAGCCCCTACTGCGATTTGCATAATGAAGTGACAACCAAAGGTGGTGCGGCTTGTCCACAAGACGCTCTGAGCGCGTTTGGGACCACCGGTGTCACTTCCTTCCGTAAGACTCAATAGGAGGCTGGAGGACTTCCATCCGGCCAGCCTCCTATTAGCAGCCTGAAGAGCTCGAAGCCCGACAGGCCCCTAGCCGGCATACCTGCCGGCCGGGCGGGCATGGCCGGGCGGAAGAAACGGGCGCGACGAGGCCCCCCGGAACGCTGGACGCCGATCTCGGCTGAGCGGGCGGCTGTGCACCCCGAAGACCGCTATTCGACCGTACGAGGCACACGCGGTCGCAGTCTGCCCCACCCACCAGTGAACGTGCTGCCAGCGTGCGGCCGCACTTCGCCTGCCCCCCAGAGCTACCAAAAAGACCTGGGTGCCCGTTGGGCCAAGTAGATTAAAGATGGTAATGAGGTCCATCAGTGCCCGCCGAACAAGCAGGTGGTGTGCCATCGTTGAGAGGCCCGCTTTCCGGGTTTTTCTTCCCTTTTCGCCGGTTCCGCGAAACCATGCTTCCACCAATTCGTCAGGCAAAGTCCGCCAACAACTGCCCCAGATGCACCGACGCTCCTTCATCAAATCCGCCGCTGCCCTCGGCGCCACGGCATTCGCCTCCCAGTCTGTTCTCTCACGGGTACTCGCGGCGCCAGGCCCCTCCTCCCTGCCCGTCGTTTCCTCCGTGCAGGGCCCGGACTATTTCAACAACACCCTGAAAGCGGTCGACTTGCTCGGCGGCATGGGCCGCTTCGTAAGGCCCGGGTCATCCGTGGGCGTGCTGGCCAATGTCCCGGGCTGGCTGAAGATGCCCGGCACGTATGCCTGCACGGAAGTCGTTCTGGCCACCGTTAAGATGGCCGCCGATGCCGGCGCGAAGAAGATATTTTTCCTTCTGCGGGTCGCCCCGAACCTCTGGGCGCGCAGTCCGCTCGGCGCCGAACACCAGGCCCTGGTCTCTTCGATTACCGAGGTTTCAGGCCCTTATATCACCAAGGAAATCCCTCAAGGCCTGGCCATCAAGAAGGCCGATATGGTCAAGGACCTCTTCGAGTGCGATGTCCTCATCAATATCCCCATCTTCAAGCACCACGGCGGCACGATCCTCACCGGCTGCCTCAAGAACATCATGGGAGCCTGCAGCGGCTCCACGAACCGGTTCTTCCACTCGGGCTCCACGAGGAGCGACGCCAAGGAGGACCTCGGATTCCTGGCCCAGGCGATCGGCGACGCCAACCTGCTGCGCAAACCCGACCTGTGCGTGGCGGACGCCACCGAGTTTCTCATCAACAACGGCCCCGCCGGCCCCGGCGAGATTCGGAAGGAGCACCGGGTTTTCGCGGGGACCGACCCCGTTCTATTGGATTGTTTTGGGGCCCAGCTCCACCACCGCCGGCCCTCCGACATCCGCGTGATCAAGGCCGCCGCGGCCCATGGGATCGGAACGATGGACATGGCCGCCTGCGAACTGAGAACGGCCGCGCTCGGCTAGCCCGGATGTCTCACCCTTTACTCGATAGCCTGCAGGCAGACGGTAGACGATCCGCGGACCGAGCACACTGGCCGGCCCATCCGGGCTATTGGGACATTCCCTGATGCGGCTGCGCCGCCATCAAAGGTGGCGCCGGTTTTGGCCGGCCAATCCGCCCGTCGAAAACTGCCGCGGTTCGCTAGTGCCGCCTTCTCACTTTATCACCCGACATTCTCCAGGTCTTTTTCCGACCAGATTTCCTCATGAGTCCCAAGTCTTCCATTGTTCACGGTTTGGCCATTCTGGCCTGCCTGGCCCCAGGTTTCCCGGCGCGGGCCGCGCCGGCGGACTATCTTCCCGGAGAGGCGGATCTGCCCGGCTGGAGCCAGGACGAGAAACCCCGCACCTTCACCCAGGACACGCTCTGGGATCTCATGGACGGCGGTGCTGAAGTTTATGTGGAATACGGCGTCGAGGGCGCGGCGAGCGCTCGCTACCAGCATCCCCGCAAGGGCATCGTGCAGGTCGAAATCTACGCCATGAAGGACGCCGGAGCGGCCTTCGGCATCTACTCGTTCAACACGCGAACCAAAGGCCAGCCGGTCCAAATCGGCGACGAAGCCATGCTCACCGATTACTATGTGCTGGTGCGCAAGGGGACCCATTTCCTCTCGTTGACGGCCGTCTCCGCTCCGGCCGCCACCCTGCCGTCGTGCCTTGAGCTGGCCCGCGCGATCGCCGCCCGGATTCCCGCGGCGGCCGGGAAACCCGAATTGTTGTCCCGCCTGCCGGCCCTCGCGGGACTCTCCGGGCATGAGGTGTATTTCCGCGGCAGCCTGGGGTTACTTAATCTCTACCCGTTCGACGCTTCCGATCCCTTCCAGCCGGCCGAGGGCGTGGCCGTGGAGGCAGCCGGCACCCAGTTCTTCGTTCTGCGCCATGCCAGCGACCAGGAGGCCGCGGCGCGCTATGAATCCGCCTGGGGCCTCTTGTCATTGAATTCCAAATACAAGGTGGGCGCGGGCGGGCCGGGCGAACGCTGCCTGATCGATGAAAACGGCAAGTTCCTGCTGCTCGCCCGCCACGGCGCCTGCAACCTCATCGCCATCGGCCCCGGCGAGGCCGCGTTGCACGGGCTCTTGCAGCAGGCGCTCGGGGTCCAGAAGCCGTGAACCGGGCGGTCAGACCTCAACCGGAACCGGCGACCTTGGCATCGAGGCACTGGCGGACGGTGGTGGTGAGAGTCTCGATCTCGAAAGGCTTTCCGAGATACACGGCTCCGATCAACTTGTCGGGACGCTCGGTCACCAATTCCGTGTTATAGCCGCTCGCAATGATGATCTTCAGATTGGGTTTCCGGACGATCAGCGACTCGGCCAGATCCAGCCCGGTCATCCCGCCGGGAAGCCCCATGTCGGTCAAGAGGAGGTCGATCTCGCCGTTTTTCTCGTCCCAGAGCCGCCGGGCGGCCGGTCCACTCTCGGCCTCGAACACCCGGTAGCCGAGGCGTTCCAAGACGCGCTTGATGACCGCGCGGACTGCTGGCTCGTCCTCCACGACCAGCACGCGTTCCCGCCCGGGTGCGGCCGGCGGTCTTGGCGCAGGGACGCCGCGGTCGACGGGCCCCTCACAAACCGGCAGGTAGACGGAGAAGGTGCTGCCCCGCCGCTCGGCGCTCTGCACTTCTATCCAGCCGCGGTGCTGTTGGACGACGCCGTAGGCAATCGCGAGCCCGAGCCCGGTGCCTTTGCTCGGGTCCTTGGTGGTGAAGAACGGCTCGAAGAGACGCTTGATGGTGGCTTCGGTCATGCCGCACCCCGTATCGATCACCTCCAGGCGCGCAAATTGACCCGCCGTCGCCTGCGGATGCCGGGGGAAATCTGCATCGGTGATGGTCATCTCCCGCAGGCGGATGGAGATGGGACCACCGCCAGCCATGGCATCGCGCGCATTCAAACACAGGTTCATGACCATCTGGCCGATCATCCCGGCATCGGCTTCGATCCACAGGGGCCGGTCATCATGGTCGATCGTCAATTGGTAGGCTTCGCCCAACAGTCGGTGGAGCATTTCGGCGAGCTCGCCCAGCAATTCGATGATGTTGATCGGCCGGGTTTCCATGACCTGGCGGCGGCTGAACAGGAGGAGCCGTCGCGTCAGGGCGGCGGCGAGCTTGGCCTGCTCACCCATCTCCTTGAGGGCGGCCCGCAGGCGCGGCGCGAGGCCATCTTCGCTCTCCATGAGCCCGAGATTGAGCATGAAACCGGCGAGAATGTTGTTGAAGTCGTGCGCCACTCCGCCGGCGAGCTGGCCCACCGCGTCCATCTTCTGGGCCTGGCGCAACTGTTCCTCCAGATCTTTGCGCTCCGTCACATCGCGGACGACGGCCAGCACGCAGCGAGCGCCGTTGATGGTGGCGCGGCGCAGTGAAACTTCGTTCCAGAACAGGGAGCCTTCCTTGCGGCGCCCGCGCCAGTCAAACACCTGCGGTCCCTCTTCCACCGCCTGGCGCAGCCGTCTCTGCGCTTCGGCATCGGTGTAGGGTGGCCCGCCGGACAGTGGCTCGGCGTGTGCCAGCCCGCCCCGCAGTTCCTCGCGGGTCGCATAGCCGAAACATTTCCAGCATGCGATCGTTGACGTCGAGCAAGGCCCCGGTGGCCGCGTCATGCACGAAGATCGCGTCGTTCGCGGCATTGAAGATCTCCCGGTAACTGCGCTCGCTCTGCCGGAGGGCCTCCGCGGCCTGATGCTGCGCGGTTATGTCGCGGAGCACGAGCATGGTCGACCCGTCGGCTCCCGCGTCGAGGCTGACGGAAACCTCGAGAAACCGGACGGCCGCGCCCGGGGGCACAACTTGGATCTCGATTGGTCCGGGCCGCGCGGTCCTCCAATCGATTCCGGTGGTTACGCCGGCACGGACGAGGAGGACGGAGAACGGCGCGCCGTGCAAACCCTCGCGCTCGAGGCCCAACAACCGGGTTGCAGCCAGATTGATGTCGGCAACCCGGCCATCCGAGCCGAGCGCCACCAAGCCATCCGGCGCGTTCTCGAACAGGTCCGAGTAGCGGCGGCGCAATTGTTCCGATTCGTCCAACGCCTTCTTGTGGCCGCGGAGCACCGACCAGGTTAGCAGCCCGGATCCGGCCAGAATGAATTCCTCCACAAACAGGATATGGCTTTCGGTCACCGTGAAGCCGGCGGGATCGTGGTGCAGCTCGCGATGGAGGAAAACCACCAGGGGAATCGCCACCCCGCTGGCCGCCGCCATCGTAATCGCCCGTCGTCCCCCGAAGACCAGCCCGCTGGCGGTGACGAGGAGTGGATAGACCAAGATGGCAGCCCCGGTCAGCTGGCCCGTGCGCAGCAGCGTGCCGGTGACCTCGCACCACACGGCGACCAGAGTGAGGATCGAAGCGAGGAGGGGTTGGCGCCGGAATATGACGAAGGCGAGCGCCGCCAGAAGGGCGGTCGCCAACTCCTGCAGCCGGTCCGTCAGGCCTGGCAGCCGGAAGACCAGCCCGTGCAGCGCCACCACGGTGTAGCCCAGTGCCGCGATTCCCACCACCAAGCGCAGCCAACCGAAGTTTCGTGGGTTGAGGGGGAACTCGACCGAATCGAAAAATCGGTCCTGGAGGCGGGAAATGCGGGGCGGGCCCATAACGCTCTTGCGGGCGATCCGAATTGGGGACCAGGAGTAAGTCAAATCATTCGGAGGGCGGAAGCGACTGCTGCAATCTTGATAAGAACGCCTGGATTCCTTCCGCGGGGCGCAGAGTCTCGCTTTGATCGGAGCACGTCGCGCGAGCTCAGTCTGTGGTCCCGTTATGGCGCGTCATTCCCTTTGATCCAGACGCGCTCAGCGTCATGCGCCCCGGTAGACAAAGTCGCGGAGCTTCACTTTCCCCCCGTTCCAACGCAATAGACGCCAAATTTGAGGCTGAGAAAATTACCCAAGACATTGTGGCCCGCAGGTAGGGATCGGCGAGGTCGGCGAGCTGCGCCCCCGCCTCCCGGCCGGTCTCCACGCGAATCGCGTCGGCGAGCGAGCGGCCCCGAGCGAGACGGGCCCGGATTCCTTCTTCCCAGAGCGGGTCCGCCGCGAGCCCCTCGTAGACGACCCGCAGTTCCTCCGGCAGCGACGACGCGCCCCTGATGAAACGCTCGCGGGCCCGCTCGAAGTCGTCGAACGTTCCGTCCGACGCGAGCGCCGCCGCAGGCGACCAGAGCGGCCCGCAAGCGATCCCGGGAACGACGGCTACCCCTTTGCAGCGCACGACGCCCGACAACTTTCTGCCATCCGACGACACATGTGATGCAAAACGTAGCCGACCGCCAGAGAGTTGTCAATTCTGCGCGAGAAACGAACAGAAA
>CAVRNM010000079.1:0-7762 GCA_963722225.1 uncultured Verrucomicrobiae bacterium | reverse complement strand
ACCCCGCCCTACAATTGCAACGGCAGCGTTCCGCCTGCTCCGGCCGCCAGTCTGGCCCTTAGATAGGGCGCAGTGGGACTGCCCCGGACATTGAACAGCCCGGCAAGGGCGCCCTGGTATAGGATCTTGCCGCCTGCAGGCCCACCGCCGGGCCCAAGTTCCACCGATATAGTCCGCCTCCGCCAGCAGGTCGAGATGGTGCTCGATTACGATCACCGTATGGCCTTGGTCAACCAGCCTGTGCAGTACGCGGATAAGCTTCTCGCAATCGCTTAGATGCAGTCCGATGGTCGGTTCCTCGAGCAGATAGAGGTTCCGCGGCTGCACGCCCCGCACCCGCTCCGTGTAGGTTTGCAGGCCGCGCGCAAGTTCACTGACGAGTTTCAGGCGCTGTGCTTCGCCTCCGGACAGGGTGGGACTGCTCTGGCCGAGCGTCAGATAGCCGAGTCCGCAATCGACCATCAGCCGGCATACTTCACCGAGCTTCGCATGGAAATCGAAGAATCCCGCGGCTTGCTCGAACGTGAGTTGGAGCACCTGGCCGATGTTCCTTCCTTTCCAGGCGATCTCGCCGAGTTCCCTGCCGTAGCGGCAGGCCTCCGCAATCATCGCAGGGAAGATAGGTGTCGGGCATGAACGCCATTTCAAGCCGGATGCGGCCCGCGCCCTGGCACGTCGCGCAGCGGCCGCCGGTCGTGTTGAAGGAGAAGCGCGAGGCGGTGTAGCCGCGGATCTTGGCCTCGGGCAGCGCGGCGAAAAACTGCCGGATCTGGTCGAAAATCCCCAGGTAGGTTGCCGGGGTGGAGCGGGGAGTCTTGCCGATCGGCGCCTGATCGACCTCGATCACACTTTTAAAGAGCTGCGCTCCGCGCAATTCCTCGAAGACAGGGGCCCATGGCGGGCGGCGCCCGGATCGTCCCCGGCCAGTCCGGTTGCCTTGGCAAACTCGCGGCCGGTGAGCCGGGATTTGCGGGCCTTGATCGCGCAGGTGACCGCCGGGCGAAGCAGGTCATCGAACAGCGTTGACTTGCCGGCGCCGGAAGGTCCGCAGACCATGATCAGGCGGCCGAGCGGCAGCCGCAGGTCGACCGAGCGCAGATTGCGATAGCAGTCGCGCCGGTGAGAGTGAGCCATGAGGATCGGTCTCCACGCTCGGTGTTCCGCAGTTTGGAGCTCGAAGCCCGGGGGTTCCCTGAGAATTGGAACTTGGAATTTGGAATTTCGCCTCCCGTCTTGCTGCTTTGACACTTGGAACTGGCGTCTGGAGTCTTGGATTTTGGACTTCCCGATAGTTTCCCCGCGACGGATGCGGCAGACCATGACCGAGGTAGAGTCCGGTCAGCGATCCTTGGTTGCGCTTGAGATTGGCCGGGGTGTCGTTGGCGATGAGCTCGCCGCCATGCGTGCCGGCGCCGGGACCGAGGTCGATGATGCGGTCAGCGCGCTCCATCATCACCTCGTCGTGCTCGACGACGAGCAGCGTGTTACCCTTGTCCCGGAGCGTCTTCGAGCGTGCCGATGAGGCGCTCGTTGTCTCGCGCATGCAGGCCGATGGAGGGTTCGTCGAGCACGTAAAGCACGCCGGAGAGATTGGACCCGAGTTGCGCGGCCAGGCGGATCCGCTGGGCCTCGCCGCCGGAAAGCGTCTCGGTCGGACGCTCCAACGAGAGATAACCGAGCCCCACGTGGTCGAGAAATTTCAGGCGCCCCTCGATCTGCGGAATGAGGTCCATCGTGACGGCCCGTCCCCGGGCGTCGAGGGTGAGCTGCCGCAGGCGGGCGATCAGCCCGGCGGGCGGCAGCCGCAACAATGCGGGCAGCGAGAGCGGCGGCCCGGCACGGAAATGAAGCTTGACCGCCCGCGCGATGCGATTGAGCCGCTCCCCGTGGCAGACGGGGCAGACCGTGCCGGAAGGCGCTCGGATTTCGGTGTCGCCGCCGCGTGCCAGGTCGGCGATTTCCGGCGGCAACTCCTCGTCTTCGCGGGGTTCCAGCATCCAGTCGTAGATCCGCCCGTGACCCCGGCAAACGGGGCACCAGCCCCGGGGCGAATTGAAGGAAAAATGCTTCGGGTCGAGTTCGGGAAACGACTCGCCCGTGAGGCGGTCGGTCCGGGTCGTGGAGAACCAGGAAAGGACGGCGCCGTCGGACGACAGCAGGAAACAGGCGCCTTTGCCAAGTTGCAGCGCCCGTCGGAGGCCTTCGGCCGCCGAGAGCTTTAAGCTGTTAGCTTTAGGCTTTAAGCCAGCCGCTTGGAGCGGCGCCGCACCGCCGCGCTTCAGGTCGGCGACGACCACCTCGATGTCGTGTTCCTTGTATCGGTCGAGCTTCTGAAATTCCGTCACGCGGAGCAGGCGGCCGTCGATTCGCATCAGCTCATAGCCCTGGCGGGCCAGCCAGGCGGCAATCGGCTGGTGGTGGCCTTTCCGGCCGCGGATGAGCGGCGCGCAGAGATAGAGATGCCGGGCGCGCCGCGCGGCGGGCGACTGCAAGCACCCGGCCCAGGAGGAGGCGGAGCTGGGAGGGAGAGAGGGGGATGACGGGCTGGTCGGATTCCGGATGGTGCTGCACGCCCAGCCGCGCATAGAGCAGGCGGAGATATTGCGCCACCTCGGTGATGGTCGCCACGGTGGATTTGCGGGAGCCGCGCGTGACGCGCTGCTCGATCGCGACTGTGGGCGGAATGCCGGTCAATCGGTCGACCGCCGGCCGGGGAAGCTGCTCCACGAACTGCCTGGCGTACGGCGACATCGACTCCATGAAACGCCGCTGGCCCTCGGCAAAGATGATGTCGAATGCGAGCGTTGACTTGCCGGAGCCGGAAACGCCCGTGACGACCGACAGCTGGTGGTGCGGAATCGTGACGCGTGAGGTTTTTTAGGTTGTTCTCCCGCGCGCCGACGACCGTGAGCTCGCGGATCGGCCGCATCCGTTGCTCGTTGCGGCGGCGTCCTCCGCGGCGAAACGCCGGCGGCGGGCGCCGAAGTCCGCGCCTGCGGGATCCGAGTCCGCCCGCCCCGACCGTTTGTCATCTATTAAATGACAAAACTTCGAGTGCGGCCCGAAGAACGGGGACGTGGCGGTGTCGGCGCGCGCGAGATCCTCGGGGGTGCCTTCGGCGACAATCCGGCCGCCGCGGGGACCGGCATCAGGCCCGACCTCGAGAATCCAATCGGCGGCCAGGAGCACGTCGAGATTGTGCTCGATCATCACGATGCTGTGACCGCGATCGACGAGCGTCTGCAGCACGGCGAGCAGGCGCTTGATGTCGTGTTTGTGCAGGCCGGTGGTCGGTTCGTCCAGCAGCAGCAAGGCGCCGCCGCCATTTGGCTGAGGATCAAACGTTCGATGTTCTGCCGCAGGATCTCCGGCGGATTGGAAGTTTGGCGTTTGGAATTTGGCGTTTGGGATTTGATCGGCGGCCAGTCCACCGAGGTAGCGCACCAGCTTGAGCCGCTGCGCTTCCCCGCCGCTGAGCGTGTTCAGCGGCTGGCCGAGCGTGAGATAACCGAGTCCGACCTCGGCGAGGACGGCCAGACGGCGTTGCACCTCCGGTTGCGCCGCGAAGAGCGGCAGCGCATCGCCGATCGTCGTGTCGAGCAGGTCGGCGACCGACCGGCCGTTCCAGCTGATCGCGAGCACCTCCGGCTTGAAGCGGCGACCCTCGCACACCGCACACGGCACGAACACGTCCGAGAGGAACTGCATCTCGATGCGTTCGTAGCCGAGCCCCTGGCAGTGCTCGCAGCGGCCGTCGCCCGCGTTGAACGAGAAGCTGCTGGCGCTGAAGCCGGCCTCCTGGGCGGCGGGGGTCGCGGCGTACAGTTCCCGGATCAGCTCCCACGCGTCCGAATACAGCGCGGGGTTGGACCGCGGCGTGCGGCTGACCGGCGACTGGTCGACCAGCACGATGTCGGTGAATTCAAGATCGGAGTGGATCTCCCCGATGCGGGCGGGATCCTCTGGCGGATGGAGCCGTTGCGCTAGCAGGCCCTGGTAGATGACGTTGTCCAGGAGCGTTGATTTGCCGGAGCCGGAAACGCCGCTCAGGCAGACCAGCCGCTGGAGCGGGAGGCGGAAGGTCAGGCCGGAGACGTTGTGCTTGGTGACATCGACGAAGCGCAGCCACTTTGGGCTGGCGCCGGCCGCGCCCGCGCGATCCAAGGATTCGAGGACCGGGCGCCGGCGCGAGGGGAGTTCGACCTGTCGCCGGCCGGAAAGGTACGCGCCGGTGATGCTGGCGGGAGAGCGAAGCAACGCGTCGACGGAACCCTGGAAGGTGATGTGGCCGCCCAGGGCACCCGGCCCGGGGCCGACCTCAATGACCTGGTCCGCGGCTCGGATCATGGCTTCGTCGTGTTCCACGACCAGCACGGTGTTTCCCGCGTTGGTCAGCGACCGGATGATCCCGATCAACCGGTCGATATCCCGCGGGTGGAGGCCGACACTGGGCTCGTCGAGCACAAAGAGGGTGTCGACCAGCGACGTGCCGAGACACGAGGTGAGATTGACGCGCTCGACCTCGCCGCCGCTCAGCGTGCGCGAGGCGCGGTCGAGGGTGAGATAACCCAGGCCCACCTGTTGCAGGTAACGCAGCCGGGTGGTGATGGAATCGTGGGCCAGGTCGGCGGAATGGGCGTCGGGGCGCGCGGACGGGCCGGACGGCGCGGATTCGCCCTCGACAAGGGTCAGCAGTTCCGCGACGGGCAGTTGGTAGAGTTGGGGAAGCGTGCGGCCGCGCCATTTCCAGCAGAGCGCTTCCGGCTGCAGGCGCGCCCCTCCGCAGGCGGGACATCGATTGTAGGCCCGGTAGCGCGAGAGGAAGACGCGCACGTGCATTTTGTAGGTCTTGGTCTCAAAGTACCGGAAGAAACCCTTCAGTCCGTACCAGGCGTGCGGCCAGCTTCTTGCCCGGTTTGTCGTAGTCCGGGTCGCCATTGATGATGAAGTCCTTCTGCTTTGCCGTCAGAGAGGCGAAAGGCACGTCGGTCGGAATCTTGAGTTTTTTCGCGAACCGATAGAGATCCCGTTTCGATTCGCCGTAGATTTCCCCCTCCCACGGCTTGATCGCGCCGGCGTCGAGCGAAAGCGAGTGGTCGGGGATCGCCAGGCGGTAGTCGACGTCGATGATGCGGCCGAAACCACGGCATTGTGGGCAGGCGCCCAGCGGAGAATTGAACGAAAACAAGGCGGGCGTGGCGGCGCGAAAAGTGCGGCCGGTTTTCGGCGAATGGAGCCCGCGCGAGTAATGTCCGCATTCCGCGTAATGTCCGGGGACCGTTTCGCGGAAGAGGCGGACCTCGCCGTGGCCGAAGTGGAGGGCGGTTTCCGCGGCTTCCAGGAAACGCGAGCGCTGATCCCCGGCCAGACCGACGCGGTCCTGGGCGACGAAAACGTGAGCGATCCCGGTGAGAAGGCGGGGCTGGGCCAGGAGATCGTCGACGCGGTGCACCCGGAGGGCGCCTCCCTCGCTGGAGGGTGACGATTGATGGCTCTTCGTGGCACGGGCATCCTGCCCGTGAGCCTGCGTAAGTCCATCGGACACGGGCAAGATGCCCGTGCCACCAGGGGAGGGAATCGGGACGAGCACGCGAACGTAGGATTGGGCCTTGAGATTCTTCAGGATCTCGGGCCAGGACAGATTGGCCGGCCGGGTGACCTGGAAGGCGACGATGACGGTCGCTTCCGGAAGCGCCGAACGTGCTTTTTGCCAGATCGACGCCGGCTGGTCGTCTTCCACCTTTTCGCCCGTCGCCGGATCGAAGCATTCCGCGACATGACTGAACCAAACCTTGAAGAAGTCGGTGATCTCGGTCATCGTGCCCACGGTGGAGCGCGAAGTTTTCACCGTGTTGGTCTGCTGGATGGCGATGGAGGGACGGATGTTCTCGATCGAGTCGACGCGCGGCTTGGGGAGCAGATCAAGAAACTGGCGCGTGTAGGCGCTGAACGTCTCGACATAGCGCCGCTGGCCCTCGGCATGCAGCGTGTCAAACACGAGCGAGGACTTGCCCGTCCCGCTCAAGCCGGTGACGACGACGTAGCGCCCCAGCGGAAGATCGAGGTCGAAGCCCTTCAGGTTGTTCTGATGGACGCCGCGCAGACGGATGCAGTCGTTCGGGTCGCTGGATGGCACGGACGCAACCGATGCGCACCCCGGAACGAAAGGCAACTTCATGCGGCGGGAGCCTGGCCAAAACGATGCATTCGAATGTGGGGCGGGATCGCCGTATCCCGCCATTCATCCAGGCCGGCGGGGTCCGGCCCGTTCGGCAAGCCCCTCGACATGCTCGGGGCCTTGAGCTTGTCGAAACGGCTCAGGGCAGACGACCCCGCCCTACAACGCTGAGCGCAAACGCGCAGCGTTGAGCCGGCCAAAGAGTTCGAGATAATCGCGCACGTGCTTTTGCGGGTCAAAGGTGGCTGCGGCGTAGGCGCGCGCCTGCGCGGCCCGGGCCTCCCGCTCCGCCGGAGTGGCGCGGGCCAGTCGTTCGATGGTGTTGCGAAATCCGTCGCGATCACCACGCGCCAGCGCGAAACCCGTCTCGCCCGGGAGGAAACACTCGCTGATGCCCTGGACATCGTAAACGACGGCCGGAAGGCCATGAGCCTGGGCCTCGATCACGAAATTTGAGAGGGACTCGGTACTGGAGGCGTGGACGGCGATGTCGGCGGACAGATAGAGCGGGGAAGGATTCCGCTGCCATCCGAGGATTTTCACCCGGGAGCCGAGGTGGCGCGCGGCGATGCGATACTCGCAGGCTGCCCGGGTGGGCCCGTCGCCCGCCAGCCAGAGCTGCCAGTCCAGATCCGGGGGAAGACCCGCCGCGAGGTCGATCAATTCCTGCTGGTTCTTCCCGCGGCGAAACATGGCGACGCACAGCAGGACGGCGGTCGCCGGGCCTGCACCCCATTGCGTGCGCAGGGCCTCATTTCGCACGTCGCCGGCGGCGGCGCCGAAGACAAGGGAGTTATGGATGACGGTGACATTCGCGGGAGAAATTCGCCGGGCGTCGATCAACGTTTGCCGGGCGGCATGACTGTTGGCGACGACGTGCCGCACGTGCCGCAGCGAACGGCGGAACAGCCAGGGCAGGGGCTTGCCCGTCCGCATCGTGCCGATGACCGCCGCATGGGGGGAGGACTGTTGGATGAACCCGGCGTAGCAATTGGCCATGCGGCCCATGCAAAGCACGATCTCCGGGGCGGCGGCGGAAACGGCCCGCAGCAGGCCGGGCGCAAACCAGTCGAGGTGCAGGTCGGTCGAAAGCAGGGAATGATGGCTCACGGCCGACAGTTCGCCGGCCAGGGCGCCGCCGGGGCGGAACGTCAACAGCGTGGTGGGGTGGCCGGCCGCGGCAAAGGCGCGCGCCAGCAGGATCGACTGCCGCTCGGTGCCGCCGCTCCGCAAGTGGTCCTGGACGATGAGGATTTTCATTGATCCGCCGGTCGGCGCGGCGACAGTGCTGTTTCACGCAGATGAACCGCCATCCTGGGTTGAACTTGTTGATGCGTTGGTTGATTATCGCCGTGGGCGTGGCCCTGAGCGCGTGGATCGTTCCGGGCATCACCTACGACGATGCTGTGACGTTGCTCGTTGTCGTGGCTTTGCTCAGCCTCTTCAACGCGATTCTCAAGCCGCTGCTGGTGATCTTCACGCTGCCATTCGTCGTCCTGTCCCTGGGCCTCGGCATCTGGCTGATCAACGGATTGCTGTTTCTCGCCGTGTCGCGGCTGGTGCCGGGATTCCATGTGCGCGGTT